>CAVGAF010000011.1:9259-22179 GCA_963627055.1 Butyrivibrio sp. CAG:318
CCTGCCAGTCCGGCCTGCTGCGCCGCGCGCGCCACCGCGGCATTCGATGCGCCGGCTTGCGCGCGCACGCGGGCGCCGGCGATGGCGACATCGGAGAGGTTCTCGGCAAGGCGGATAACCACACCGGCAACGCCTTCATCGGAAACGAGCAGGTCGCTGCCAAGCCCCATAACACGCCAAGGAGCCGCGTGCGCTTCGCAAATGCGCACCGTATCAGCGACTTCGGCATAGGAAGACGGCTCAACCAGCACCGCGGCCGCGCCCCCGATGCGAAACGTCGTGAGGCAATCAAGCGGTGCGGACGCCTTCACCGCACCAGGATGCAAGGCGGCCCCAAGCGCCGCCGCGACCGTCGTGAAATCAACCACGCGCTACTCCTTACGTTCCAAAAGCGATTTCGCCTCGGCTTCCCCAAGGTCGATAAGTTCCTGACGGGTATGCACCCCGCATTTCGCATATATGCGGCGCAGGTGCGTATCAACGGTGCTCTTCGCAATGAACAGCTCCGCGGCAATGCGCTCTGCCGTCCGCCCGCGAAGCGCCATGGGAAGAATTTCCGATTCGCGCTTGGACAGCTTGCAACGCTCGGCAATTAAGCGGCAGGCGTCCCCAAAACGATCCGCCTGGCGCACAATGCGCGAAAGGGCCGCGAAATCGGCCTCCGTGAATAGGAACAGGTACGCGAACAGCGTGACGAAACCGGCCGAGGAGGCCACGGCAAAAGGCATGTCGCCCCCCGGGGAGACAAGCTGCAGCACATTGCCGAGTGCAAGACCCGCCGCTTCGCCAAAATACAGCGCCGCAAACCCGCGCGAAAACGAAAGCGCGCCGTCAGCGCCCGAAATTTTAGCCATCAGCACAAACAGCGAGATGAGCACCGTGCTCAGGCCGAGATAGCCCGCAAGCACGATGGCGTCGCCAGGCACCCCGAACGGCTCGAGCACGGGAACGAAAAGATACCCCGACAGCATCACGAGCATCGCCATGCGATACACCGACACCAAAAGCCCGCTCACGTTTTCGTCGCCCTTGCGCACAGGGCCCCCTACGCCGATTATCTGCAAAGACCCGACGCAGAACAGGGCCAAGAGCAGAAGCGATGCCGGAAACGTCGGGGTGGCCACCATGCCCGGGTCGGAGGCGTATGTCTCCATCAGGCCCCCGGAGACGCCGAACAGCACGGCGCCCGAAACAACCTTCCGGGAAAGGCGCATCGTCTCGACGCGCTCGTCCTTGGAGGCGAGCAGGCGTTCGGACAGCGACCCCGCGTCCGCCTCGGGCGCGGGGTCGCGTCCCCCACCCTGCTCCTTGTCGCAGAAGGGCTGCGTACGCGAAAGCAGCAACGCGGCAACGAAGGGCAACAGATTCGCCAAATAAAGCATCTGCGGGAAGGCGTCGGAGGCAGCCGACAGCACGAAGGCGAAAACCGCCGCCAGCGCAGTCGAAAGCAACACGCCCCGGACGCTTTGCTCATGCGGGATGGAGACGAACGCCCGGCCCCAGGCGCAGAGCATGCAGCCGAACGGCGCACCGACGACCAGACCCTCGATGGCAAGGCCCAAAACGCCTGTATCGAGCGGCAGCGAAACCGACGCGCCGAGAGCCATGAGAAAGGCATAGCACCAGAGCAAGTTGCGCGCAAGAATCGCGTCGCGAACCGACGGCGTCACGCGACGCAGCACCGCAAGCACGCAGGCCATGGAAGCGAGCGCGAAGAAGACATCGATACGCTCAAAAGCCCAGGGGCCGAGGGAGGCGGACCGATTCCACCCCATATAGAAGAGCGAGAACAAAAACGCCTGGTTGCACGCGAACCCGATCAGGGTGCGCAGCACCTCGCGCCCCGTCGGCGCAAGGGCGCTCGCGCGCGATGGTGTCTTCGTTGTCCCCTTCACTGTAGTCATAGGCTTCTAGTTTAGCAGCACCGCTTCGCTCGTGCGCTTTCTATGCCCGCATGACCACAAAAGAAGGTGCCCCGCATTCACGCAGGGCACCTTCGGTAAGCTTTACGCTCTGTGTAAACAGGCTTATTCCTCAGCTGCCGGCTTCTTGGCGGCAACCTTGACCTTCTTTTTCGGGGCGGCTTCCTCGATGACCTCCTCGACGACGTCTTCCTCATCGTCTTCGATATCGACCTTGCCCTCGTCGCTGGACATGCCCTCGCGCAGGCCCTTCACCGACTTGCCGATGGCGCTGCCGAGCTTGGGAAGGTTTTTCGGCCCGAAGATCAGAAGCACGACCACCAAGATAATGAGAAGCTCAGGTACGCCCATGCCGAGAAATTTCATGTGTTCCTCCTTGTTTAAAGCCGCCGACGCCAATCACGTCGCGGCTTTGCTCCTTCGCGTCGCCTCGTCCGCAACGCTTTCGTCAACAAAGGGGATTGTGCACGAACTCTCGCTTTCGGCCTATCATGCAAAAGGCGGAATTCGTACGTATCGACGAATTCCGCCTTGTCATGCAAAGTGAGTATGTTATGCGTTATGCCTGGTCAGATTCCTGTTCGGACTGCTTGACCAATTGACGGTAGGCAATCAGGTCCAAGCGGGCCATCACCACGTCCTCAACCTCGAAGCTAAACGGATACAGCGAGGCCGCCGGCGAGTCCTCCTCATAGGAGGTACGCACATATCCGCCGCACTCGTCACACGTCGCAATGCGGTGGTCGTCGTCGCCCTCGACGTTGAAGAAATGCAGATGCCCCTGGTTCTGAGTGCCGCAACGGGCACAGCGCACACGCTCGAAGTCCCACACGCACCCGCACTGCGCACACCACAACGTACGGCTGCGGCCCTTTGTTTTGCCGCCCGAGCCGACACGCGCCACCGCTGCGGGGCTTCCGCAAACCGGGCAGCCGATGGTATAGGGCTGGTCGGCCTTCTCGTCGCGGCGATGATTCTGGATAGCGTCGGCCGTGGGATTGAGCAATGCGCGCAGCGCCAGCGACATTGCCGAAGCGCCCATGCGGGCAGCGCTCTCGGAAAGCCCGTCGTCGGCGAGCAGCGCTTCGGTGGCCTCAACGTAAGCGACCGGATCGCTGCCAGCGAGGGCAACGTCGCTCGCGGAAACAATGCGGTCCCAGCGCACGCGAGACAACGCGTCGCGCGAACCCTCATCGAACTGGTCGAACACCGCCATCGCAGCCGCAAGGCGCGCCACGGTATCCACGAGCGCATCTTCGGGAATGATCGCCGGACAGCTGCTGAGCACCGGACGGGCCGCTTCCGAGCAAGCCTTTAGCTCTTCAGTGGCGGGCATGGAAAAGGTCACGGCTTCGGCATACTCCGCCGCGCATTCGCTTTGCACTGCCCAAAGGGAGCGGAAAAAGAGCAGGCGATCGAATTCGGAATCCGAAAGCTTGCCGCGATAGGCCTCGATGGCGAAATCAGCCTGTTTCAAGTCCAGCATGTAGTTCCTCATTTCTCGTCAGAGCCGTCCTCGTTGACGGATGTCTGCCTCTTTAGTTGGCCAACGCTCACTACCACGCATGCCGAGGGGCAGATATAGTATGGTAATGCGCCTTGACCGACTTATGTTCAGTCATCGCGTCAGTCCCCTATAATAAACGAAAGCCCGGCGCTCCCCCCGAAGCGGAAGGTCTGCGAAGCGCCGAGCTGTCGAATAGATGGGTGGCCGGTCGGTCACCCATCGTCATTTGATGAGATAGATCCAGCCGAGCGGCGCATAAAGCGCGCCGCCGCCGGGCGGTTCCCGCCCCTAAAGCCTAGAGGCGGGAACCTTGCGGAGTGCTACTTGCGCACGTCCTTCTCCACCACGTTCTCGCCGGAAGTGATTTCCTCGCGAGCCCAGTGACCCCAGTGGTACAGGGCGTCGGCCTCGGAAACCATGCCGTCGCCGAACATGAGCTTGTAGGTGCCGCGGTAGGGCTGGAAGATGCCGCCGCCCAGGAAGATATGGGCCAAGCCGAACACGGCGATGAGCAAGAAGCCCAAATCGTGCAGGAACAGCACGATGCCGTAACCCGTGCCGAAGTCGCAGACGGTCGAGCCGAGCACCAAGATGATGCCCGTAACGCCCATCAACGCGCCGGCAATCCACAGCATGCCGTCGGCGAAGCGCTGGCCGCTCTTGACCTCGCCCTGGTCGGGCATGTGAATCCATTTGGCCATGAACAGGTACGGGAAGAACAGCATCATCCACTTCTTGTCGTCTCCGTCCCAGGAATGGAACAGGTTCTTGAAGATGTGGGCGACGCCCTTCGGTGCCAGGATGGCGCTGATGATCGGCACTGCCACGAAGATCAAGCCGAGCACGCGATGCGACATGCGGATGACGAACACCGTATCGGCGCCAACGGCCTGAGCCAGCTGCGGAATGAACACAAACAGACCGGAGATGCACAACAGGATGCAGGCGATAACCGTGATGCCGTGCGTCCAGCGCGCCTGCTTGGAGTGGCGCTTGATGAACTTCTCCTTGCCGGAAGCGGCACGCTCCTTCAAAAACTCGTCGTCTTTAGCACGAGCTTCGGCGGAAACCGTAACGGTATGGCTACTCATGCTTGCCTCCCTTCCCGATAGGAAGATTCTCCGTGATGTGCTCGACGACGGACTTGTCGTCCTGCGGGTCGCCATGCTGCACGATGTCGCCGGTGATGACCGAGACCGTGTCACCGGTCTCGGGGTTGTAAGCCAGCTTGTCGCGCTTGTAGCCGACGGCCAGGCCGAACATGGCGGCCAAGCCAACCACGGTAAGACCCGTGATGGCGCCCGTGACCGGCTTCATGATGCTCGTGAGCGTAGCCGTTGCCGGAGCCTGCGGATCGACGACCTGGCCATGGGCCTCGACGCCGTACTTGAGCACCTGGATGACATGCAGGCCGCCCATCTCGTTCTCGCCGTACAGGCAGGCATCGGGATAGCCGTTCGCATGCAGCCACTCGACCTTTTCCTTGCCGAGCGCAATCATCTCGTCGCGGTCGCCGAACTTCAGCGCCTGCGGCTGGCAGGTGGACACGCAGGCCGGGGCCATGCCGTGGGAAACGCGGTCGGCGCAGCCGGTGCACTTGTCGATGACGGTCTTGTCGATGACGCCGTTGCTCTCGTAGCGCGGCACGTCGAAGGGGCACACGCTGTGACAATACTGGCAACCGACGCACTTGTCCTGGTAGACCTCGACAAAACCCGTGTCCTCGTTGCGCACAAGCGCCGCACCCGGGCAGATGGTAGCGCACGGGGCATCGGTGCAGTGCTGGCAGGCACGGCGGCCGAAGGCCCACTTCACCGGCTTGATCTTGCTGTCGCCCTGCATCTCGTTGAACGTGATGATCAAGCGCGTGGTGCCGTTGATGTCGGCCGGGTTCTGATGCGTGCCCGACCACTTCGTCGCATTGGTCTCCAAGGGGCTGGGCAGGTTATTCCAGCACTTGCAGGCAACCTGGCAGCCCTTGCAGGCGGTGCACTTGGAGGAATCGAAGTAAATCGCTTTTTCAGCCATGATCTATCCTCCCTTACAGCTTCTCGATATTGACGAGGAACGCCTTGTATTCCGGCGTGAAGGAGTTCGGGTCGCCGACGTTGGGCGTCAAGTCGTTGACGACGTCGCCGGTACCGAACAGGTCAGCCCAACCGAAGTGATGCGTCAGGCCCACCAGATGCTGCTTCTTGCCGTGCACCGTCAGCGGATGCATACGCTTGGTGACGAGCGCCGGGACGACGACCGAGCCGCGGTTATTGTACACGCGCACCTCTTCGCCGTTCTTGATGCCCTTTTCCTCGGCGAGCTCTTCGCTCATCTCGACGAACTGGGCCGGCATAGCCTCCACCAGCGACGGGCACAGGCGCGTCTGGCCGCCGGTCTGCCAATGCTCGGTCACCGAGTAGGTGGTGCCCACGATCGGGAACTCTTCCTTGGTGCCTTGCTTGGTCGACTCGTAGTTGGTGCCGAACGCGCAGGGGTTCTTGACGGCGCCGTTGAGCGGGTTCGTGTCCACCGGGGACTCGAAGGGCTCGAAGTGCTCGGGCAGCGGTCCGTCGACCATGCCGTAGCTCTCCAGGCGGGCGTTCTGCTCCCACAGCATGAAGAACGTCTTGTTGTTCGGCGGAACAGGCACGCCGTTCTTGGCGGATACGAAGTCGCCCTGATCGACGAGGTCCCACTTCTCGCCCGTCCACTCCATGAGCTTCTTGTTCGGGTTCCACGGCTTGCCCTGCATGTCGCAGCTGTTGCGGTTGTACAGGATGCGGCGGTTGCTCGGCCAGCTGAAGGCCCAGTCGGAATTCAAGCCGATGCCGGACTTGTCGTTGGTGCCGCGGCGGCACAGCGGCTGCTCGGCCGGGTCGAGCGGTGCCTTGTTGTTGTTCCACATGCCGGAGTAGATCCACATCGCGCATGCGGTCGAACCGTCGGCGCCGAGCTCGGAGTAGCCCGAGAGCAGGTCAACCTTGGGGTTGGCCGAGTTGGTGTTGCAGTCGGTGCCGGCAACGCGGTAACCGTTGAGCGCCCAAGCGACCGGACGCGGGTCAACCTTGCCGTCGACATAGTAGTCCCACTTGGTGTTGAGGATCGGCTCGGGGTTCGCGCCGCCTTCCTTCTTGTACAGGTCCACCAGAGCGGTCCAGATGAGGTCGCACATCTCGTAGTCGGGCTTCGCCTGATCCCACGGCTCACAGGCCTGGTAGCGGTACTGGATCCAGCGGCCGGAGTTCAGGATGATGCCGGGCTTCTCGTAGATGAGCGCGCACGGCAGGTAGTAGACCGTCGTGTTGATCTCGGAGGGCTTCATGTCCGGGGCCTTCCAGAAGGTCGCGGACTCGGTGAGCACCTGGTCGGCAACGACAAGCCATTCGAGATTGGCCATGGAGCGGCGCACGTTGCCGGCGTTCGGGGCCGAATGGCAGGGGTTCATGCCCCAGTTGAAATAGCCCTTGATAACGCCCTGCTTCATGAGCTCGAACGTGGAGATGTGCGTGTAGTCGATGGCGCCCGTTTCCGAGGGAACCTTCGGCCACCAGTCGTAACCGTAGTCGTTTTCGACCGTGGCGTTCTCGCCGAAGAACTCCTTCAGCGACGACACGATGAACTTCGGCTTGTTGGTGTAGTAGCCGTCCGAATACGTCTGCGACTCGATCCACTTGCGCAAGCTGGAGCGGTCAGTGGTGTTTGCCCACTTCAGGTATGCAGGATGCTCGTTCACCATCATGCCCATGTCGGTTGCGCCCTGAACGTTCGGCTCGCCGCGCAGCGCGTTCACGCCGCCGCCGGGGATGCCGATGTTGCCGAGCAACAGCTGCATGACGCACATGGCGCGCGTGTTCTGGGCGCCATAGGTATGCTGCGTCTGGCCGAGGGCGTACAGCACCGTACCGGCCTTGCCGGGGGCTGCGGACTCGCAGTAGGTCTTGTAGACGAGTTCGAGCACGTCCTTGTCCATGCCGCAGATGCTGGAAACGGTATCGAGCGTGTAGCGGGAGTAGTGCTTCTTGAACTGCTGGTAGACGCAGCGCTCGTTGGCCAGCGTCATATCCTTTTCAGGATTGGTCAGCGTCGGCGTGGTGAACTCGGGCGTGCCGGGCTTGGTCACCCAGGAATACGCGCCGTTCTCAGAAGTGTCCCACTCCTCTTCGGAAGCCGTCTCGTAGTGCCAGCTGTGCACGTTATACGTCTTCGTCTTCTCGTTCCAGCCGCTGAACAGACCCGTCTCGGGGTCGAATTCATACTCGGGGTCGAGAATGTAGGAAGCGTTGGTGTAGTTGAGCAGATACTCGAAGTTGTAGTTGGTCATCTCACCCGTGGCGAGGTAGTTCGCCAGGCCGGGCTCGATCAGGTTCTCGATGATGTAGTTGTACATGCCACCGTAGAACGCGATATCGGTGCCGGAACGGATGGGGCACCAGATGTCGGCCTGTTCGGCCGTACGAGTGTAGCGAGGGTCGACAACGATCCACTTCGCGCCCTGCTCATGGGCCTTCTCAAGCCACAGAGCGGAAACGGGATGGTTCTCGACGGAATTAGAACCGCAGTTGAGGATAACGTCGGTGTTTTGGAAGTCGCACCAATGGCTCGTCATCGAGCCGCGACCAAATGAAGCTGCCAGACCGGCAACAGTGGGGCCGTGTCAAACACGGGCCTGGTTGTCGATGGCAATGATGCCCATCATGCGCATGATCTTGAGGATCATGTACTCCTCTTCGGAGTTCTCCTGCGAACCGCCCAGGCTAGCGATTGCGGGGGTGTAGTTGACGGTCAGGCCGTTTTCGTTCTTTTCGACGAACGTCGCGTCGCGCGTGTCCTTTACTTTGCGGACGATTTCCGCAATGGCGTCGTCCCACGTGATCTCTTCCCAATCGGAAGCGCCGGGGCGGCGAACCAGCGGGCGGGTCGCGCGATGGGGGTTCTTGATGACCTTATGCGTTTCGGGATCGACGACGTTGCGCAGCTGGAACATCGTCGCGCCCTTCGGGCACAGGCCGCCTTCGTTGATGGGATGGTCGGGATCGCCCTCAAGATTGATCAGCTCGCCATCGCGCACCGAAAGAAGAGAACCGCATCCGCCTGCGCAGTAGCAGCAGATGTTGGTGTACTCCTCGGTGTTCACCAACTTCCACTCGCTCTCAGACTCGGCTGCAAAAGCCTGCGTCTGCGAAGAGAGCTCGAAAGCCATGGTGGTTGCCAAGGCTGCGCCGGTAGCCTTGAAAAAGCCCCTGCGTGAAAGGTTCATACCTTTCAGCTCCTTTCCTACTCGTCTTGCACTCGTCTGCTCGTCTGAGCATGCGCAAACTGCGGAGCTAAAGTCCGTTCCTTCGACACAGAAGTTTTTCGGCCAGGCGTCCGCAGAATAACGCCCGCATCCCCTTGGATGAAACCAAGTGAATAACTAGTGCATATAGTAAGAGAATTTTTGGTATCGGGTTTCTAACATTGCGGCAAATGGCACATATGCGACTGCAATTGACACAAATAGCCTGTTTTTAAGAATTGGTTTAGGACAGGTTTAGGTATTTTGTCCGAATAATTTTTCAAATTTGCTTCATATAGTTAGAACATATCTACTCACACGAGGATTATTTCCCTTTATTCCTACTCAGGAATAATAAAGTGTTTCCAAGCTGTTTACGAGAACACCTGTACGCAAATATGCCCTAAGTGCAGCATTCGCCCCGTAATTTTTCCGGATTGTCTCTCTTGCTGAATAAACGAAATAGAGAGGTTTCGATGAGGGGCTGAATAATCTATTTCGTAGCGAATACCACTCGTTTAGGGAGCGAAGAAAGAAGCGCTACAGGGAGTCGATAACCTTCGCCGATACGGTATTGGATGGAGACACGACCACTGCACCGACCTTTCCGCGCGTCGGTGCGGCAACATAGAACGTCTTATTCGAGGTCTCCCCCATGGTTGACACGCTGTCGTCTTGCGTAGTTACCACGATATCGATGCCCGTGGCGTTGCCGACGTAGCTTTTCGACGGAGTGACGCAAACAAGCATGTCCACTTTTGCCTCAATGAACGGCTCGACCGCAAGCTCAGCGGCCTCTACACTGAGTGGCACATCGACGGACAAGATGCCTATGCGCTTACCTCCGCGCTTTACGATAGTTCCCTCCGCATAGGCCCCGGGAGTGAGCGTGTCGAGCTTGAGAACGGACGAATTCTTGTCTGCATAGCTTTTGGCCACGTCATCCGTGCTCACCGCGATCAGAGAATCGGCAGTGGCCGATTTAAAGGTGGAAGCTGCGCCATCCCCCTCTGCGGTTGTCGGCTCGCCCTTTGTTTCAAGAGTCGAATCGTTGTTGGAGGACGACTCTTCTGCCTCGGCGCTAGCGGAATCCAAAACGGTGCGGGATTCGGCCGGATCTTCAGCCTCGACTCCTTCAGCGGTAGTGCCAACTTCCTGTGGTATGGAAACGGGAGCGGCAACCGCATCGATGTCGGACGTTAGACCTTGCGCGGCACTCTTATTTGCATCGGCGGATTCAACGGCCGAAGAAGTATTCGCACTCGATTGATTCCCTTTCCTTTCGGATGCGGTATCGGATGACCCCGCATCCGTGCCGACTGCGGAAGCAATCGACTGACGCAACGACGAGGAAGTAGTCTGCTGCGTCATGGTTCCCGAATAGACGATACAGGTGTAACCATCCATTTGGCCGACGGAATCATCGATATTGGAAGCGGCAACGTTCCAGGAATGGCCCACGATCAAATACCAAGACACTCCCGCCAATCCGAAAAGGACCAGGAGAGCGAAAACGAGAAGCGCCAATTTTTCGCGAGTGTTTGATGCCATGGGAATCAGTATAGTCAAAGGCCCGGAGCTGAAAGCGTGCGCCTTCGCGCGCGTGCGAAGATTACAAACTAGCGGACGAGTATCTCGTAGGCAGAGCGGCGTTTCTCAAGACCGAACGTATTACGAACCTGCAACGTACCGCAGAACGTGAAGCGCCGCTTCTCAAGCAGCCAGCGCATCGGTTCGTTGTCAGGGTAGATATCCGCGCGAAGACTCGCACGACCGCCCTCGCGGGCAAGGCGGCAGGCACGGTCCAAGATGAACGAACCGACGCCGCGACGACGGAACGGTGCATCAACCGCAACCCAATGCAGCTCGGCGTAAGCTTGCGGGTTGTTTTCGGTCGGCGTCAACCAGCTGCCACTGATTCCCTTCTCGTAGTTCTTGTCCGGATCAAACGAGACAGCATAGACGGCAATGAGTTTGCCGTCTGCATTCTCGACGACGTGCGTGGTGCCGTTCTTAATGCTGTGCGTAAGCCTGCGGGCAGAGGGATATTTCTTGTAGCGACCCTCTTCGATTCCCATGTCGGCATAGTTTTCATGAGCCTGGTCGAGAAGGCCCTGCACGCGCTTGAAGTCGTCCATGGTAGCAGGGCGACTTTGGTACAGACCGAGAACGGAAGCCCTGCCCGCGAAAACGGGAGCTTCCTCAGCAAGCGCCTCGGCTTCGAAGGCCTGAAGCGTATCAGCAGCACAAGACGCACTCTCGGGTTTCTTGAACTCGGTGACCAGCACGATCATAACGAGAATGGAGATGCAGCCCGCAATATCCCATCCCGAAACCGGCGTATGCAGCCACACAACAGCGAGCAGCATGGCCGAAACCGGTTCCACGGCGCACAAAAGTCCCGCTTTCATGGAGCCGGCGTCTTTCACGCCCTGCAAAAACAGCATATAGGCGGCGCACGTGCCCACCAAAACGATGGCGGCAAACGACGCAATAGCGCCGGCGCTCAGCTCAATGGGGACGTTCCACGGCTGCGTAAGGGGCGTCATCACAAGCCCGCCGAAGAGCATGGCCATACCGGTCACCAGCATGGATCCCCATTTGGAAAGCACGCGAACGGGCATAACGGTATACAGCGCCAGACCCACCGCCGCAAGCATGCCCCACACAAGGCCCTCGGCAGGCACCGCCAAGCGACTCAGGTCCCCTTGCGTGGCAATCAGAACCAAACCACCGAGGGCGAACACCAATCCGCCGACCTCTCTGAATTTTGGAAGGCGGCGGCCCTTGATGCATGTCCAGAACATAATGAGCACCAGGCCGAACTGTTCAATCGTCGTACCGACGCCGGCGGATGTGTAATGAATGACCTCAAGGTAGCTCAATTGGCACAGGATGATTCCGAAAATGGCGAATGCGGCGATGCTCATAAGCGATCGCCGATCCCGAAAGAGGGCGATCAGTGCACGCCAATCGGCAACGAGAGCTCCGCCAAGAAAAAACAACGCGCACACGAGCATACGCACACAGGTTATCCACTCCGAAGGGGCGCCGTAGGTATTCATGAGCAGCTGAGCGCAGGTGCCCGAAAAACCCCAGCAGATGCTGCCGATAAGCGCGAAAAGAACGCCACGAAGCACATGCGGCCTCGACGCGACATCCCCGTTCATGCACTATCCCCTTTCCCTGTGCGTATGCATGCGGCAAAAAACGCCCGCATGAAACGGGCGCTTCCTAGCCCTGCATGTTACAGCAGCCGTGAAAGGAATTCACCCGTATGGCTTTCCTTTACCAAAGCAACGTCTTCCGGAGTTCCCTGCGCGACGACAGTGCCGCCACGCTCTCCGCCCTCAGGTCCCAAGTCGACGATATGGTCCGCACTCTTGATGACATCGAGGTTGTGCTCGATGACGAGCACCGTATTGCCGGCTTCCACCAAACGTTGCAACACCGCGAGCAATTGCCGAACATCCTCGAAATGCAACCCCGTCGTCGGTTCGTCGAGGATATAGAAGGTTTTGCCCGTTTGCCGGCGATGCAGCTCGCTGGCAAGCTTGACGCGCTGCGCCTCGCCGCCCGAAAGCGTGGTTGCCGGCTGCCCGAGCCTGATATAGCCCAAACCCACGTCGAACAGCGTTTGCAGCTTGCGTTTAATGCCCGGAATGTTCTCGAAGAACGCCAGCGCATCCTCGACCGTCATGTCGAGCACTTCTGAAATGTTCTTGCCGCGATAGGTGACCTGCAGCGTTTCGCGGTTATAGCGTGCGCCGCCGCACACTTCGCAGGGAACGTAAATATCAGGCAGGAAGTGCATCTCGATCTTGATCTGCCCATCGCCCTTGCATGCCTCGCATCTGCCGCCGCTCACATTGAAGCTAAAGCGGCCCGGGCCGTAACCGTGCGCCTTGCTGTCCTGCGTGCTCGCGAACAGCGCGCGGATATCGTCCCACAGGCCGATATAAGTGGCCGGGTTACTGCGCGGCGTTCGTCCGATCGGGCTCTGATCGATATTGATGACCTTGTCGATATTTTCAAGCCCCGTGATCTTGCGGTAGGCACCGCAGCGCCGATGCGCGTGGTTTACGCGATTCGCCAGGGCCGGTGCAAGCGTATCGGTGATCAAGGAGCTTTTGCCGCTGCCGGAAACGCCCGTCACGACGGTAAGCGTCCCGAAGGGAACCGTAAGGGTAACGTTCTTCAGGTTGTTCTCACGCGCGCCGGT
>CAVGAF010000011.1:22467-37827 GCA_963627055.1 Butyrivibrio sp. CAG:318
GCCGATCGAAGGTTCGTCCAGAATATATAGCACGCCCATAAGGCCTGCACCGATCTGCGTCGCAAGACGAATGCGCTGAGCCTCGCCGCCCGAAAGGGTCGCCGTCGCGCGTTCGAGCGTAAGATAGTCCAGGCCGACATCCACGAGAAACTTCAAGCGTGCGACGATTTCCTTCACGATGGGATTCGCGATATGCGCAGCCTGTCCCGAAAACGAGAGCGCCGAAAAGAACCCCAGAGACTCTAACGCGCTCATTTGACAGACGTCGTGAATCGATTTCCCTTCGATGGTCACCGCGAGGATTTCGGGCTTCAGGCGTTTACCGCCACAGGTTTGACACGGCACAACGGCGAAGTAGCTCTGCAGCTTTTCACGTTGAGAATCGCTTTGAGCCTCCTGATAGCGACGCATGACCGCCGCAAGCGCACCTTCCCACTCCAGGAACCAATAGGTGTTGCGTCCGTCGACGGTAACGTAGTCTACCTGCACCTTCTCGTCGCCAAGCCCGTGCAGTATGCCCTGCTGCACCTTGCGGGGCATATCCTCCCACGGCGTGTTTTCGTCGCATCCCAGATGCCGGGCGACCGCTGACAATACCTGAGGATAGTAGTTGCCGTTCTTGAACGGGGCGATCGCCCCTTCCGCAAGCGTCAACGACGGGTCGGGGACGACCAGCGATTCGTCAACCTCTTCCCTGCTGCCGATTCCGGAGCAATCAGGGCACGCGCCATACGGGGCATTGAAGCTGAAATCGCGCGGCTGCAGCTCGTCCATCGAATGACCGTGCTCCGGGCACGCAAGCGCCAAGTTGAACAAATGCTCACCGGTGCCAAGCCCGCCTTTCGCGCCACTCGACGATCCGCCCGCCTCGCCAAGCGGCTTGCCGTCCGGCCCTAAAACCTGCACAAGCACGCGTCCCTCGGCAAGTTTGGTTGCCAGCTCAACCGCCTCGGCGATGCGTGCCGTCGAGGAAGCCTTCAGCTGCACGCGGTCAACAACGACCTCGATGAAATGTTTGATCTTCTTATTGAGCGTCAGAGGCTCACCGGTCAGTTTCATTATCTCGCCGTCAATGCGGACTCTGCTGAAGCCCTCATGGGCAAGGTCGGCGAAAAGCTTGGTGAACTCGCCTTTGCGGCCCGCAACAACCGGAGCCATGATGATCGCCTTTGAACCCTCGTCAAGTGCAAGGATCTCGTCAGTGATCTGGTCGGTCGTCTGCTTCTTGATAACGCGGCCGCACTCGGGACAGTGCGGCACGCCCACACGCGCGTACAGCAAGCGCAGGTAGTCGTAAATCTCCGTTGTGGTGCCGACCGTGGAGCGAGGATTTCGGGAAGTCGTCTTCTGGTCAATGGAAACGGCAGGCGAAAGCCCGTCGATGCTATCGACGTCCGGCTTGCTCATCTGCCCTAAAAACATGCGCGCATAGCTGGAAAGGCTTTCAACATAGCGGCGCTGGCCTTCAGCATATATGGTATCGAACGCCAAGCTCGACTTTCCGCTGCCGGAAAGACCGGTAATTACGACAAGCTTGTCGCGCGGAATGGTGATATCAACATCTTTGAGGTTATGCTCGCGCGCGCCTTTGATAACGATTGCATCTTGACCCATGTTGGAGACTTCCTATCCTCTAACCGTGTTGTTGAATATGCTAACACGAACATTAGTTTGATAGCTAGCCAAACTTCAATTTGATTGCAAGAACAAAAAACGACCGGGTCTCCCCGGTCGTAAGATTTGAATGGAGCGGACAACGGGATTCGAACCCGCGACCCTCACCTTGGCAAGGTGATGCTCTACCAGCTGAGCCATGTCCGCATGTTAACTTGTCAAATGCCTCTTTATTGGAGGCGACGCCCGGATTCGAACCGGGGGTGAAGGCTTTGCAGGCCTCTGCCTTACCACTTGGCCACGTCGCCATCCTGGCGTCTTCTTGTCTTGATAAGAACTGGCCGGTTACCCGACCAGTTCTTGACAGACAATGGAGCGGACAACGGGATTCGAACCCGCGACCCTCACCTTGGCAAGGTGATGCTCTACCAGCTGAGCCATGTCCGCAAATGGTGGGCGTTACAAGATTTGAACTTGTGACCTCTTCCGTGTCAGGGAAGCGCTCTCCCCCTGAGCTAAACGCCCACTTGCTGTGCTTTCTTGAACCTTTCGGCTCAATCGGCAAGACGTTAGTATACCGGAACCGGATTCGATGTCAAACACTTTTTTGAAAAAAGTTTTTGTCATCTTCCAACGTCTTCCAGGCAATAAAAAAGCGGCCCGAGAGCCGCTTTCGATTTCCTGGTGTCGGAGGCGGGATTTGAACCCGCACACCCTTAAACGGGCACAAGCACCTCAAGCTTGCGTGTCTGCCGTTCCACCACTCCGACGTGTTCGCCTCGAAAAGCAACGACGATTACTATACTCGTCTGTTCACTCCTTGGCAAGACCCAATTTAAAAATTTTAGGCCGATGCAATAGAGCCCTGGGGATACACGATCATCAAGGCAATGAGGGACAGGAGGAACACCACCGCGAAAATGATGGTGATGCGATCCAAGTTCTTCTCGACGATGCTCGTGCCAGTCTGCGAGGAGTACACGGAGCTGGCAATCATATCGGATATGCCCGTGCCCTTGCCGGAATGCAGCAGAATGAAGATGATAAGGCCGAGGCCGGAAATGACCAGCAGCGCGATAAGGATGATCAACAGAGGATTCAAAGCAATGCTACTTTCACTCGAATAACTACGTATGCAAGTAATTTAGTATAACGAAGCGCCGCCGCCAAGGCAAGCTGCGTGCAGCGGCGCCCGTTAAAAGTGCACGTACGGAAACAGCGCGACGTATCGGCACCTCCCCTTACGCAAGCAGGCTCTTCCCCGTCATCTCAACCGGCACCTTAACACCCATGGCATCGAGCATTGTGGGGGCTATGTCGCAGAGAGCCCCCGTTTGGTCAACCAGCACTCGACCGGTGCCGGCAGCATCGAAAAAGGCAAACGGCACGGGAGCGGTGGTATGCGCGGTATGGGGCGTCCCATTCTCGGCAATCATCTTGTCGCAATTGCCATGATCGGCGGTGATGAAGGCGATGCCGCCCTGCCGCTTGATCGCCGCGAGCACCTTCGCCACGCCCGCATCGACGGCCTCGACGGCCTTGACGGCTGCGGGGATGACGCCGGTGTGGCCCACCATGTCGGGATTGGCGAAGTTCACAATATAGACGTCGGCCTCGCCCGCGTCGATGGCGTCCGCGAGCGTCTGCGCGACCTCGGGCTCGCTCATTTCGGGCTGAAGGTCGTAGGTGGCCACCTTGGGGCTCGGCACGAGGCTGCGCTCCTCCCCCGCTTTCGGCTCTTCGCGTCCGCCGTTCAAGAAAAAGGTGACGTGCGCATACTTCTCGGTTTCAGCGATATGGTACTGGCGCAGGCCTTCCGTAGCGAGCACGTCGGCCAGCACGTTGTCGGGAAACGTTTTCGGGAACGCCACCGGAGCCGGGATTTCGGGATCGTATTCGGTAAGGCACACGAAGCTGACCTGCGGGCGGCGCGAACGCTCAAACCCGTCAAAGCGCTCATCGACGAAGGCGCGCGTCAACTCGCGCGCGCGGTCGGGGCGGAAGTTGAAGAACACGACGGCGTCCCCATCGACGACGCCGCGTCCGTCAAGCGCGACGGGCGCGACGAATTCGTCCGTAACCTCGTTGTCGTAGGAGGCCTGCATGGCCTCAATGGCCGTCTGCCCAGCCGCACAGGGATTCGCGCAGACCACGGCTTCAAAGGCTTTCCTCACGCGATCCCAGCGCGTGTCGCGATCCATCGCATAGTAGCGGCCGGAAACGCTCGCGATCTTAACGACGTCGGCATACCCGTTGGCGTCGATGAAATCGGAAAGCTCCTGCACGTAGCCCTTGCCGCTCGAAGGGGGAACGTCACGCCCGTCCATGAAGGCATGGATGCGCACGTCCGAGATGCCGAAGGCAACTGCGTGCTTGATGAGCGCGTAGAGGTGCTCGTTGCTGGAATGCACGCCGCCGTCGGAGAGCAGGCCCATCAGATGAAGCGCCGAACCGAGTTTGGCCGCTCGGGCATACGCCGCATTGATGACCTCGTTTTCGCAGATGGAACCGTCGGCGCAGGCGTGATTGATACGCGAAAGCTCCTGATGCACCACGCGTCCGGCGCCGATGTTGAGGTGCCCGACCTCGGAGTTGCCCATCTGCCCCGCAGGCAGGCCGACCGCTTCGCCGGACGCTTCGAGCTGCGTGAAGGGATACTGGGAGAACAGCTCGTCCAGGCACGGGGTTTTGGCGAGTGAAACCGCATTGCCTGGACCGGGCTCGGCGAGACCCAGGCCGTCCATGATGATGAGGCATGCCGGAAGCGTCAGGCCGTCTTTATTGGAAGCTGCAGCCATTACAGGCACGCTTTCACGAGCTGGATGAACTGGTCGGCCTTCAGGCTCGCACCGCCGACGAGGCCGCCGTCGATGTCGGGCTGGGCGATAAGCGCCTCGACATTGCCGACGTTCATCGACCCGCCGTACAGCACGCGCATGCCATCGGCGACCTCCGCGCCGAATAGCTCGGCAAGCGTCGCACGGATGGAGGCGCAGACGGCCTGTGCCTGCTCGGGAGTGGCAGTGCGGCCGGTGCCGATGGCCCAGATGGGTTCATAAGCGACGACGCACTTCGAAGCCTCGGACGGCTCGATGCCGGCGAAAGCCGCGCGAACCTGGGCGCACACGAACTCCTCAGTGGTGCCCTCGTCACGCACCGCGAGGGATTCGCCGACGCACACGACCGCGTACAGGCCGGCGCCGACAAGCGAAGCAACCTTGCGATTGACGTCTTCGTTGGTCTCGCCGAAATACTGACGACGCTCGGAATGGCCCACGATGGCGCACGTGCAGCCAAGCTCCTTGAGCATGGGAACTGAAATCTCGCCCGTAAAGGCGCCCTTCTCTTCCCAATGCACGTTCTGCGCACCGACTTGCACCGGCATCTTGTCGAACTCGAAAACGCTGTACACAGGCTTGAGGTCGATGAACGGCGGGCAAATAAGCACGTCGACCGTGTCGGACCAATCCTTGAAGTAGTTATTGGAGATATTCTGAGCCAACACCACCGCCTCGGCGTAGGTGTTGTTCATCTTCCAGTTGCCGGCCATCAGGGGCTTGCGAGCCATAACCGATCAACTCCTTTCGAAACTGCAGCTTGCCTCGCGCACGGCGCATTTCCCAACTCGCCGGCGCTTAAGAAAAAAGGGGACGTCGCCGCCCCCTTCCGTATGGTACTACCGCAGCGCTTCCACGCCGGGCAGGGCCTCGCCCTGCACCAATTCCATACTCGCGCCGCCACCGGTGGAGATGAAGGTCATCTGGTCGGCGAGGTTAAACTTGTTGACCGCCGCCACCGAATCGCCGCCGCCAATGATGGTGTCGGCCTGCTTGTTAGCCGCAACCGCGTCGGCAACCGCCTTGGTTCCGGCTGCGAAGGCGTCCATTTCGAACACGCCCATCGGGCCGTTCCAGAACACCGTTGCGCCCTCGGCGATTGCCTGGGCATAGAGCTTAGCCGTCTTCGGTCCGATATCGAGGCCCATCATGTCGGCAGGGATGCTATCGACATCGGTCACCTGGGTGTTTGCATCGGCAGCAAAGGCATCGGCGCACACCACGTCGACGGGAAGCAGCAGCTTCACGCCCGACTTTTCGGCCTTTGCGATCATGTCGCGCGCGCGATCGACCCAATCCTCTTCCTTGAGCGACGTGCCCACCTGCTTGCCCTGCGCGAGCAAAAACGTGAAGCACATGCCGCCGCCGATGATCAGCGTGTCGCACTTGTCCATCAGCGCGTCGATCACCTTGATCTTGTCGGAAACCTTCGAGCCGCCGAGGATGGCGACGAAGGGGCGACGGGGCTCGTCGAGCATGCCGGAGAGCGTGTTCACCTCGTTGAGCATGAGGTAACCGGCGTACGCGGGAAGCAGCGCGGCAACACCGGCAGTAGAGGCATGCGCACGATGGGCGGTGCCGAAGGCGTCGTTGACGTAGGCGTCGGCCAGTTTCGCGAGCTCCTCGCACAAGGTGGGGTCGTTCTTCTTCTCGCGCTTGTCGAAGCGCAGGTTCTCGAGCACCAGGATATCGCCATCGGCGAGAGCGGCTGCCTTGGCCTGGGCGTCCTCGCCCACGGTGTCGCTCGCGAACAGGACCGGACGACCGAGAAGCTCGGACAGGCGTGCGGCGGCCGGCTGCAGCGTAAACGCCTCCTCGAAACCCTCGCCCGAGGGACGTCCCAGGTGGCTCATGAGAATGACGCGCGCGCCGCCGGCCACGAGCTTTTCGATAGTGGGAAGCGCGGCGCGGATGCGCGTGTCGTCGGTAACGGAGCCGTCGGCAACGGGGACGTTGAAGTCGACGCGAACGAGAACGCGCTTGCCGCGGGCATCGAGCTGATCGACGGAAGCAATTTCTGACATGATGATCCTTTCGGTAGGAAGCGCGAGGGCATACTTGCCGGCATGCCCAGAACATGCAAAAGAACCCTGGCCGGAAACCTCGAGCTAAAAGCCGGATAAGCATTTAGTTCGAGGAACCAACCAGGGTTCTTAGATGTCAACAACTAGAGAGCATAGGCCTTGTCGGCAATTACAGCAGGATCTTCACCAGATCCTTGACGCGGTTGGAGTAACCCCACTCGTTGTCGTACCAGGACACGACCTTCACGAGGTTCGACTTACCGCCCATGACCATGGTCAGCTGGCTGTCGAAGATGGAGGAGTGGTCGTTGCCGACGATGTCGATGGACACGATCGGGTCGGCCGTGTACTCCAGAATGCCCGCGAGCTCGCCCTCGGCGGCTTCCTTCAGGGCGGCGTTGATCTCCTCGATCGTCACCTCGCGCTCGAGCTCGACCGTGAGGTCGACCATGGAGCCGTCGGGCGTGGGAACGCGGGTGGCGAAGCCGTCGAGCTTGCCGGCAAGCTCGGGCAGGACGAGCGCCACGGCGCGGGCCGCGCCGGTGGTGGTCGGGATCATGGACATGGCGGCCGAACGGGCACGACGCAGGTCCTTATGCGGAAGGTCGAGAATGCGCTGGTCGTTGGTGTAGGAGTGAATGGTGTTCATGAAGCCGCGCTTGATGCCGAACTTCTCCAGCAGCACCTTGGCCACAGGAGCCAGGCAGTTCGTGGTGCAGGACGCGTTCGAGATGATGTTGTGCTTGTCCTTGTCGTAGAGGTTGTCGTTGACGCCCATCACGATGGTGATGTCCTCGCCCTTCGCCGGGCAGGTGATGACGACCTTCTTTGCGCCGGCCTTGATGTGCTTGGAAGCAAGCTCGCCGGTCTTGAAGATGCCGGTGGACTCGACGACGACGTCGACGCCGAGCTCGCCCCAGGGCAGGTTCTCGGGCTCGCGGTCGGAGAACACCTTGACCGCATGGCCGTCGGCAATGAAGCCGTCCTCGGTCAGTTCGACGGAGTCGAAGAAGCGACCGTGGATGGAATCGTATTTCAGCAGGTGGGCAAGGGCTTCCAGGTTACCGGGGTCGTTGACCGCCACAACGTCGATTGCCGGGTCCTTGACCATGGCGCGGAACGCCAGACGTCCGATACGACCGAATCCGTTGATGCCAACTTTGATTGCCATTGCGAAATTCCTTTCGAAAACTCATTTGAGCCAAACAGGGTTAGTGTAGCGTATGGACCGTGTGCGGTAAGAACTATCCGGCGGACGGTCGATTACGCGGATAAAGTGCCGCCGGCTTTGGCGTCCCATGCAAGGCGAACCGCCGGCGGCGAGCCACCTGCGCAGTCCTCCCACGTTACGAGCGCCACCCCCCCACTGCATAACGTTATACGGGTTTCGTCATTCGCGCTTGCGCTGCTCGACCTCGCGCGCCATCTGCTCGATTCGCCTGACGCGGTGGTATACCGCCGATTTCGAAAGCGGCGGCGTGGCAAGCTCGCCAAGCTCCTTCAAGGTGGCATCGGGGTTATGCACGCGCAGCTTGATGAAATCCTGCAGCGCAGGCGGAAGCTCATCCATGCCGTACGCCTCAAGAACCAAACGAATGGCATACAGCTGGTCCATGGAAGCGCGCGATGTTTTCGCCTGGTTGGCGATTTCGGCGTTCGTCTGGCGGTTGACGTCGTTGCGTACGCTTTTGATGACGCGGGCGTTCTCCATGGACAAGGCGCTTTGATGCGCGCCGACGAGCGCGAGGAATTCCAAGATGGTGCTGCCGCTTTTCAAGTAGACCATATAGGAATTGCGCCGCTGCATGACGCGGGCATTGATGCCACGACGCGCCATGAGTTCCACGATGCCGTCGGCCAAGTCGCGCGTTTCGACGATGATCTCGAAGTGAAAATCACCCCGAGGGTCGGACACGAAACCGCTTCCCAGGAAAGCCCCGCGCAAATACGCCGCCGCGCAGCAGTCCTTCGCGACAAGCTGTTCGGATATGCCCAGCTCAAGCCCGCCTTCGTCGGAAAGCACGCCCATGTCCATGAGCGCTGCGGCCAGATGCGGCTGCGCAGGGCATTCGATAAGGTAGTTCGGCGTCTTGTGCAAGACGCTGCGCCTGACGGTCAGATTCGTCTTCAGCTTATACAATTCGTGCAGCAGCTTGATGACCTGCCGAGCAACCGAGGGAGCGTCGGTGGCCACTTCCATGCGATAGCGGTTCTTGCCGCTGACGAACAGCGTGCCCTCGATACGGACGAGCGCCGCGAGCACCGCCTTGTCGCAATGGCTGCAAACGGCCTCGACATGAGAGAGTTCGTCCTTTACCTGCGCGGTGAACGACATAGGCGCAACACCCCCGTGAATGCTTCTCTAAGCGCGAACGGGTCGTGCCAGGTCGGACGTTGCGGATCGACGAGATTGCGGACGATAACCGCCGGCCCGAGCGATTGGATGGCGCGCAGGTCGGCATGATCGATGCGCACCGCACGCACGCGTCGGCCCTCGCTTTCCTGCTGCGAATCATCGACGGTGAAACGCGCGTTGCCCATGCGGGACGCGTCGTCGCGTGCGCGGCCCACTTTGGCGTCGGCGCAGTCCGGAAGAATGGCCGAGGCGCTATGGACCAGCACGTAGTCGAGCAGGCCGCGCATGCCGTGGTCGAGCAGCGCCTCGACATGCTCGCGCGCCGTCAATCCCCAGGTCTCGCCCTGCATGTCGGCAAGCGAGCACACGAACAGGGTTGCGGCCTTCGACTGGCGGATGGCGTCCACGACCCCGGGGACCAGCAGATTCGGAATAATGGACGTGAACAAGCTGCCCGGCCCGAGCACGATGAGGTCGGCCTCGCGTATGGCCTTAAGTGCCGGCTCGTAGGCGACGATGCGCCCGGCACCGCGAAGCTGCACATGGGCAAGTGCGCAGCGTGAATGGCAGGCGACGGCCTGGCCCTCGATATAGCGTCCGTCGCGCGTGCGGGCGACGAGGGAGACGCGGTCGAGCGTGGATGGATACACGTGCCCGCGCGCATGCAGCAGATTCTCGCAGATGCTGACCGCTTCGGGAAACGTTCCCGTCGCTTCCTCGAGCGCGGAGAGCATCAGGTTGCCGAGCGTATGGTTGTCCGCAAAGGGAAAGCGATACTTGAACGCGCGCGTTAGCGGATCGTTCGGGTCGGCGGCCATGGCGCAGATGCATTTGCGGATATCGCCCGGCGGAGTGACGCCGGCCTCTTCGCGCAAAATGCCCGTGGAGCCACCGTCGTCGGCCATGGCGACCACCGCCGAGGTGCGCACGCCCATCGACAGCAACGTGCGGATGGATACGGGCGCGCCGGTGCCGCCGCCGATGACGACGGCTTTAATCTGGTCGCCACCGGCAACGGGCTCGGCGGCGTAGAGCGGCGCGAACGCAGCGGTTTGCGACGGGTCGTGCGGAAACGGCGAGGCGCCGGTGAGGGCGGCCTTGTCGCGTGTTTGCTGCGCTGCGGATGAATGCAGATCCATGCGCTAGCCTTCCAGCCCTTTTTCGGTGTCAGCAGCGCGGTGCGCCCCCATGCGGGCCGGACCGGCCGCCGGCTTGCCGTCAACGCCTTCGGCAAGCTTCAGATCGCGATGCGCCACGCTCACGCGATAGCCTTTGCTCTTAAGGTAGTCCCCGGTGGCCTCGGCGATGGCGACGCTGCGATGCTGGCCGCCCGTGCAACCGACCGCGATGGCAAGCTGCTGCTTGCCCTCGGAGACGTAGCCGGGCATCACGCAATCGAGCAGGCCGTACCAGCGCTTCAAGAACTCCTCGGTTTCCGAACGGCACAAAACATAGTCGCGTACCGGCTTGTCAAGCCCCGTTTGCGGACGAAGCTCGATGTCGTAATAGGGATTCGGCAGGAATCGCACGTCGATGACCAGGTCGGCATCTACCGGCGCCCCGTGCTTGAACCCGAACGAGTACACTGTCACCTGCAGCCCGGCGCGCTCCTTGCCCGGGGCGAACAGCGAGCGGATGGTGCCCCGCAGCTGCTGCGGAAGCATGTCCGTGGTGTTGATAACGTGATCGGCGCGTTCGCGCAGCTCAAAGAGCATATCGCGCTCGCGCTGGATTCCCAATGCGATGGAGCTGCCGTCCTGACATAGCGGATGACGGCGGCGGGATGACTTGTAGCGCGCGATGAGCTTCTCGTCGTCGGCGTCGAGGAACATAATGCGGCAGTCGATGCCCGCGGCCTTCACCTTGTCCAGCTCGGCCACCAAACTGCCGAAGAAAGAACCGCTGCGCGCATCGCAGACGACGGCGAGCTTGCGATACGCGTCCGGCTGGCCGTCGATGCCGGTCAGCGAAATGAGATCGCCCATCAGCGCGGAAGGAAGATTGTCGACGCAAAAATAGCCAAGATCCTCGAATGCGTGCATGGCCTCGGTACGGCCGGCGCCGCTCATGCCCGTCACGACCACAAGTTCGGGCATATTGCGCAGCGTTTCAGCTTCATTGCTCATCCGTTGCTCCTTCTCCTTCGACAACGCCGTCAGTTGCGTGGTGGTTATTATACTGCTCAAGCACCCGATGCAATTCGAGGGCGACCTCAGCGGGAACGACCTTCGCCGCAAGGATGTCCTGAAGCGAGGCAGCTTTGAGGTTCTTGAAGCTCTTGAAGTGCTTGAGCAGCGCCTTCTTGCGCACCGGCCCGAGCCCCGCCACCTCGTCAAGGATGCTCGCGGTCATGCCCTTCGCCCGCAATTCGCGATGGAACGTGATGGCGAAGCGATGCGCCTCGTCGCGGACCTGCTTGACCAAATACAGGCTGGCGCTGCCGCTAGGCAGCACGACCGGACCCGTGTCCTGCCAGGGGACGAACAACTCCTCGTCGCGTTTCGCCAGGCCGCACAGCGCAATGCCCTCGACGCCCATTTCGGCGAACTGGTCGAGCACGGCGGAAAGCTGTGGCGCGCCGCCGTCGAGGATGATGAGGTCGGGCTTGGAACCGAAACGCTCGTCAGCCATGCGCTCGGCGCAATAGCGCCTGCTCATCACTTCGCGCATGGAAAGGAAATCGTTCGCCTCCTCAAGCGGGGCCTTTATTTTAAAGCGGCGGTATTGCGACTTGTCGGGCTTGCCGGCAGTGAACACGACCATCGAGGCGACGGTGTAACTGCCATGATTGGTGGAGATGTCGAAGCATTCGATGCGCATGGGCGGGCCGTCGAGCGCCAAAGCGCTTTCCAGCTGCAGCAGCGCCTCGTTGACGCGTTTGTCCTCGTAACTGGTGCGCACCTTGTAGCGCATCAGCGTATGCTTCGCATTTTGCTCCGCCATTAAAACCAGGTCGGCCTTTTCCCCGCGCTCGGGAGCGACCAGGCGCACCTTCGCGCCGTGGTGGCTGGCGAGTTTAACGGTGAGCCACTCCTCCATCGCCTGCGCGTCTTCGGGCATGCTGCGCATGACGACCTCATGCGGGATCGAGGTGGTCGAGTCGTAGTAGCGCAGCAGGAACATGTGGGCAAGGTCGTCGTCGGGCACGTCGCGACCGCGATTCAGTACGAACTCGTTGCTATTGATGATACGGCCCTCGCGTACGACAAGCACGTGAGCGCCGGCGATTGTTTCCTCGCGACGAAAGCCGATGACGTCGGCATTCAGGTTGCGCGCGCTGACGGCGACCTGTTTGTCGGTAAGGCCGTTAATGGTGTCGATGCGCGCCTTGATGCGGCCCGCACGCTCGAAATCGAGCTCTTCGGCAGCCTGACGCATTTCATCGGTGAGCTCTAAGACGAACTCACGGTGGTTTCCCGACAGGAAACGCTCGACTCGTTTGACGTTTTCGGCGTATTCTTCCTGAGTGGCGCGCCCGCAACAAGCGCCCGGGCCCAGACCGACGTGGCAATCGAAGCACGGGCGGCTATCGCGCTCGAGCAGCGCCATCGGGTCGGCCTGCAAACGACGCGTCAGCGCGCGCCAGTCGGCGCAGGTGGCAGCGCAAATAGGCACCACGCGCCGGGCGATGTCCATCATACGGCGCGCTGCGCGACTGTCGGTATAGGGCCCGAAATAGCGGGTATCCCGGCGATGCTTTTCGCGCGTGAACTTAATGGCGGGATAGGGATCGCCCTTCGTCAGGGCGATAAACGGATAGGATTTGTCATCCTTGAAGTCGGCATTGAACCAGGGGGCATGCTGGTTGATAAGGTTCTTCTCCAGAACCAGGCTCTCGTGCTCGCTCGACACGACAATGTATTCGAAGGTTGATATCTGCTCAACGAGCAAGGGGATTTTTGCGCGCTCGTCCTGAAAGTTCACGTACTGCCGCATGCGCGCGCGAAGTTGTTTCGCCTTGCCGACGTAGATCACCTGACCCGCGCAGTCCTTCCACAGATACACGCCGGGCAAGGCCGGGACGGAATCGAGCTCACGCTTAATGCGCGCCAGCTTCTCCTCGAACGACTCATTGGCGGGAACGGTTTCGTGCACCACATCCGAATCAAGGCTCGCGGCATCCGCACCGCCGACTTGCGAGGCGCCCAACTTCGACGAGGGGCTATCCCCCTCCCCCTCCAAACAAGTGGAGGGATCGCTGAACCCCCGTTCGGGGTTGAATTGTTGAAAAGTCTCCGGTTTGCTCATGGCTTCGAGTTTACCGTAGCGCGAAAGGCCAGCGTTGAGCTTGCCATCATACCCTGAAAAAGCATCTACACCCCCATCGGTTCGAGTTTCGCCCTGAACGAAATGCAGCGCGGCGTGTCGAGCTCGTCGAATTCGACGATGTAGGCCTTCTTCTGATCATCGGTTCCCACGACAATGCCCTGTCCAAACACCGCATGGCGCACCCGCTGCCCCACCGAAATGGATGCGCTGCGAGACCGATCGGCCAGCCAGCGATCGAACAGGGCGTATGAGCCCCTCGCGTCATCGAGCACAGAATCGCTAGGCCTGTTGGAGAACTGTATCGTCGCCGGATCGATGTCGAGCAAAAAACGCGAAGGGTAGCGCGGCGAGCCCTGATGCGAAAACCCTTCCGCCTCGGAAAGGTACAGGCCATCCCGCGCACGCGTCATGGCGACGAACGCGAGCCTGCGCTCCTCCTCCATACCTTGCGGCGTATCCGTTTTCCTTGATGGCAGCACTCCCTCCGATAGCGAGCAGACGAACACGTGCGCGAACTCCAGCCCCTTTGCCGCATGAATGGTCATCAGCTTGACCCGATCCCGGCTGCGGTCGAAGGTGTCGGAATTGTTGAGCAGGGCCACGTGTTGCAGATAATCGAGCAAGCCAACCTCCTCCCCGCAGGTGGACTCGAATTCGTATATCGACTGCTTCAGCTCCGCGATATTGTCCAGGCGCTCTTGGCTGCCTTCGGTACGCAGCATGCGCTCATAGCCGCTTTCGTCGAGCAGTGCGGAGAGAATCTCCGAAACCGAACGACCCTCGACCGACGAACGGAAGCGCCGCACCAGCGTAAGAAACTGTTTAGCCTTCGTGCGTTTGAAAATCTCCTCGTCAACCGTCTTCTCAAGCGCCTGAAATAGCGTGCAGGCATGCTCATCGGCCCAGCTGCGCAGAAATGCCATTCGACGCTGCCCTAAGTTGCGTTTGGGCACGTTCACGACGCGCGCAAACGACAAGTCGTCCTGGATGGCAACAAGCCGTAGGTACGACAGGGCGTCCTTGACCTCGCGGCGTGTGAAGAACGGGGCACCGCTTGCCACCATATGGGGAATCTCGGCGGCGCAAAGGGCTTCTTCAACCGTTCTGGACGCATAATGCGCGCGATAGAGCACGGCGATATCGCGATACGCCACGCCCGCGCCATGCAACGCTTGAATGCCCTCTGCGATCCAGTGCCCTTCCTGAGTGGAATCGGGCGCATGGTGCCAAACCGTCGGCCCGCTTTGCGACCTGCGGGCAACAAGCCGTTTGTCCGTTCGTTGACGATTTTTCTCAATGAGCGAATTAACCACGCCGATGACCTGCGGCGTGCTTCGATAGTTATCCAGCATCATGATGGTTCTACATCCCGGATGAGATGAGTCGAAGTCAAGCAGATAGCGGATATTGGCGCCGCGCCACGTGTAGATGGTTTGGTCGGGATCTCCCACTACGAACAGATTCTTATGATAGCCGGCAAGCACTTCCATAAGCCGATATTGCGGTTCGTCGATGTCCTGGAATTCATCCACCATGATGTATTCCAGGCGCTGCTGCCACTTCAAACATATGTCGGGAAACTTCTCGAACAAATACAACGTGAAGACGACAAGATCGGTATAGTCGAGGCCGAAGCATTTCTTCTCTTGATGCAGATACCCGTAAAAAACGATGTCCTTCACGGTCTGCGCATTCTCGTATTTCCGCCGTAGGTCCGCCAGCGGCATTGCCAACAGGTCCACATAGTAGTCGGGGCGTTCCCGATATTTAAGCATCTCGATCATGTCCCGAGCCGCCGAGAAAGACATGTCGCGCAATGTCAAACCGCGCTCGTCGTAAATCGCCTGCAGCATGGAGTCGATATCCGAATTGTCCAACACCAGGAATCTCTTGGGGTATTGCAACGCATGGCAATCTTCCTGCAGCACCGACACGCAAAACCCGTGGAACGTGTTGATATAGCCGGTGTCGTTGTCACCGGTAAGCACGCGTATGCGATGGCGCATCTCGTTCGCAGCTTTGTTCGTGAAGGTGGCGCACAGGATATTGCCCGGCAATATGCCCAGCTCGTTCACCAAATACGCGAATCGCTCCGTCAACGCCCGGGTTTTTCCCGTGCCCGCACCCGCAATCACGCGCACGAACCCCTCCGTAGCATGGACGGCTTCGAGCTGCGCGCCATTCAAACGGTTGGCATCTTCGCTCGGGACGATGTTCTGATATGTATCAATCTGCTTCATGAAAGCAAGCATACCAGAAA
>CAVGAF010000012.1:0-37266 GCA_963627055.1 Butyrivibrio sp. CAG:318
GCCTTGGCGCGCTTCTGGCCCTTGCCGTTGGCGATCACGTCGCGCAGATCCTCGGCCGTGGCAGCAAGATCCATGGCCTCGAGCAGATTGCGCACGGACTCGGCGCCCATGCCGCCGGTGAAATAGTCGCGATAGTTCGCGCGCATCTCGCGGTAGAGGGCCTCGTCGGGAACGAGCTGCTTCGGCTCGATCTTGCAGAACAGGTCGAAGGCGTCCTGACGAAGGGCCTTGCGCTCGTTGAACTCGTCGAAGATGTCGGCGACTTCCTCTTCCACCTCTTCGGGCGTCATGCGCTCATCCTCGTCGACCTCGTCGATGAAGTCGTCGTCCTCCGGGACGTAGTCCACCGACAATCGGCGCGTCTGCTCAACGAGGCGATCGCGCTCGGCGTCGAGCTCCTCGAGGTCGGCGGCCAGCTCGTCGCGCAGGTCCTCCATATCCTCCTCGCGGGCTTCCTTGTCCACGGAAGTGACGATGGAGCTAGCGAAATACAGCACCTTCTCCAGCTCTTTGGGCGGAATGTCGAGCAGGTAGCCCAGACGGGACGGGCTTCCCTTGAAGTACCAGATGTGGCTCACCGGGGCGGCAAGCTCGATATGGCCCATGCGCTCGCGGCGAACCTTGCTGCGCGTCACCTCGACGCCGCAGCGCTCGCACACGATGCCCTTGAAGCGGACGCGCTTGTACTTGCCGCAGGCGCACTCCCAGTCCTTCGTGGGGCCGAAAATCTTCTCGCAGAACAGGCCGTCTTTTTCCGGCTTGAGCGTGCGGTAGTTGATGGTCTCGGGCTTCTTGACCTCGCCGCGCGACCAGCTGCGGATATCCTCGGCGGACGCCAAGGAGATGCGCAAGGCGTCGAAGTTGTTAACGTCGAATTCGGTCGTCATTTATCGCTCGTCCTCCTTGCCGATCAGGTCGTTCGTGTCGTTTTCTTTGGTTTCGCCCATCAATTCTCCCAGTTCGGCAGCGATGCTATCCAATGCGCTGGCGTCCTCATCCTCGGTCTTGCGGGCGTCGGCCGCGATGGCGTTGTACAGCGCCGAATCGTCGTCGGCCTTGACGTTGTCAAGCTCCGGGTCATGCGTCACGTCGATGGTCTGGTGGTCATGGCCTTCCAGCTCGACATTGAGGCACAGCGACTTCATTTCCTTGACCAGAACCTTGAAGCTTTCCGGGACCTCCGGCGCGGGCGTGTTCTCGCCCTTGACGATGGCCTCGTAGGACTTCACGCGGCCCGACGTGTCGTCGGACTTCACGGTCAAAATCTCCTGCAGCACGTTGGAGGCGCCGTAGGCATAGAGCGCCCACACCTCCATCTCGCCGAAGCGCTGGCCGCCGAACTGCGCCTTGCCGCCGAGCGGCTGCTGCGTGATCAAGCTGTAAGGGCCGGTCGAGCGTGCGTGGATCTTGTCGTCGACCATGTGGCCGAGTTTCAGGATGTAGGTCTGGCCAACCGTGATGGGCTCGCGGAACTTCTCGCCCGTGCGGCCGTCGTACAGCCATGCCTTGCCGGTGCGGGACAGCTGCGGGACGAACTCGTCGCGCGCCAGGTCGCCGTACTTGGCGTGGTTGATGTTGATGAGGTTGCGGTTGGCAGCATCGATGGCGTCGGAGATTTCGTCCTCGGTGGCGCCGTCGAACACCGGCGTGGCCACGAACTGCGGGCCCTTGACGGGCTCGGAAGAGCCTTCCTCGTCAGACCAGCCCCACTTCGCGGCCCAACCCAGGTGATTTTCGAGCAGCTGACCGACGTTCATACGAGAAGGCACGCCCAGCGGGTTGAGCATGACGTCGATCGGGGTGCCGTCGGCCAAGTAGGGCATGTCCTCGACCGGCAGCACGCGGGAGATAACGCCCTTGTTGCCGTGACGGCCGGAGAGCTTGTCGCCCTGCTGGACCTTGCGCTTCTGGGCAACGAAAATGCGTACGAGCTCGTTGACGCCCGGCGCCAGCTCGTCGCCAGCGGCGCGGCTGAAGCGGTTAATGCCGATAACGCGGCCGCCGGAGCCGTGCGGCACCTTCAGGGAGGTGTCGCGGACCTCGCGGGCCTTCTCGCCGAAGATGGCGCGCAGCAGGCGCTCCTCGGCGGTAAGCTCGGTCTCGCCCTTCGGCGTGACCTTGCCCACCAAAACGTCGCCCGGGAACACCTCGGCGCCGACGCGGATGATGCCGTCGGAATCCAGATCGCCGATCATGTCGTCGGAGATGTTGGGGATCTCGCGGGTGATCTCCTCGGGGCCGAGCTTCGTGTCGCGGGCGTCGATCTCGTACTCGCTGATGTGGATGGAGGTCAGCAGGTCCTCGGATACCACGCGCTCGGAGACGATGATGGCGTCCTCGTAGTTGTAGCCTTCCCACGGCATGTAGGCGACCATGAGGTTCTGGCCGAGCGCCAGCTCGCCGCCGTCGCACGACGGGCCGTCGGCGAGCACGTCGCCCGCGGCCACCTCGTCGCCCTTGCGCACGATCGGGCGATGGTTGATGCAGCCGGACTGGTTTGAGCGCTGGAACTTCGGCACGGAGTACTCGTCGTACTCGCCGTCGTTGTTCAACACGATGATGTTCTGGCCGTCGACGTAATCGACCACGCCGGGGTTCTGCGCGATCAAGATCTCGCCGGAGTCGACCGCGAGGCGGTGCTCCATGCCGGTGCCCACAAGCGGCGCATGCGGCTTGAGCAGCGGCACGGCCTGACGCTGCATGTTCGAGCCCATGAGGGCGCGGTTTGCGTCGTCGTGCTCCAGGAAGGGAATGAGCGACGTTGCGACAGAGGTCATCTGACGCGGGGAGACGTCCATGTAGTCGACCTGCTCGGGCGGGACCTCGCCGGGCTCGCCGAACACGCCGTCGGCGTCCTTGGTGCGGCACAGCACGCGGGTGGCCTTGGTGAAGTTGCCGTCCTTGTCGAAGGTGCCGAACTCACGCGTTTCCAGGTTGAACGAGTCATTGGCCTGGGCGATCGTGTGGTTCTCCTCCTCGTCGGCCGTCAGGTAGTCGATCTCGTCGGTGACCTTGCCGTCGACGACGCGACGATACGGCGTCTCGATGAAGCCGTAGGGATTGATGCGGCCGAAGGTCGCCAGCGAGCCGATGAGGCCGATGTTGGGGCCTTCAGGCGTCTCGATGGGGCACATGCGGCCGTAGTGGGAGTTGTGGACGTCGCGAACCTCGAAGCCCGCGCGCTCGCGGGACAGGCCGCCCGGGCCGAGTGCGGACAGGCGGCGCTTGTGCGTGATGCCGGCGGCGAGGTTGGCCTGGTCCATGAACTGGGACAGCTGCGAGGAGCCGAAGAACTCCTTGATGGCCGCCACGATCGGGCGGATGTTCACCAGCGACTGCGGGGTGATCTCGTCGGGCTCCTGCATGCTCATGCGCTCGCGAACGACGCGCTCCATGCGCGAAAGCCCGATACGGAACTGGTTCTGGATCAGTTCGCCGACCGTACGGATGCGGCGGTTGCCGAAGTGGTCGATGTCGTCGACCTTGACGCCCTCGGCGTTGGCATGCAGCGCGATGATGTACTGCATGGTCCTGGTGATGTCCTCGTCGGTCAGCGTAGAGCAGGTGGAATCCTCTTGCGCAAAGCCGAGCTTCTTGTTGATCTTGTAGCGGCCGACCTTGGCGAGATCGTAACGCTGCGGGTTGAAGAACAGGCCCTCGAGCAGCGTGCGGGCGCTGTCGATGGTCGGCGGCTCACCGGGACGGAAGCGCTTGTATAGCTCGATGAGCGACTCCTCCTTGGTGGTGGCGGGGTCGCGGTCGAGGGTGCGCAGCACCATCTCGTCGGAACCGAGCAGCTCGATGATCTCCTCGCGGGTCTCCGCCAGGCCGAGCGCGCGCACGAGCAGCGTGGCGGGCTGCTTGCGCTTGCGGTCGATGCGCACGGACAGGATGTCGCGCTTGTCGGTCTCGAACTCGAGCCAGGCGCCGCGCGAGGGGATGACCTTGGCGTTGTACAGCGTCTTGTCCGACGCCTTGTCGCGCTCGGAGCTGAAATACACGCCAGGGGAACGGACGAGCTGCGAGACGACCACGCGCTCGGTGCCGTTGATGATGAAGGTGCCGCGGTTGGTCATGAGCGGGAAGTCGCCCATGAACACGTGCTGTTCCTTGATCTCGCCCGTTTCACGGTTGATGAAGCGGATATCGACGAACAGGGGCGCCTGATAGCTGACGTCCTTGACCTTGCACTCCTCGACGGTGTACTTGGGTTCGCCGAACTCATGATCGCCGAACTCGACGCACATGTCCTTGGCGCTGTTCTCGATCGGGGCGATGTCCTGGAACGCTTGATCGAGGCCCTCGTTCATGAACCATTTGAAACTCTCGGTTTGAATGGCGATGAGGTTGGGCACGTCCATGACGTCCGGGATTTTCGCAAACGAGCGTCGATTGCGATAAAGTTCGGTCTGACCAGTCGTTTTGTCTTTGGCCACGAGGCTTTTCCTCCTTCAGGTGCATCCGCGAAACTGCGAAAAAGTTGCAATTTGCTAAAATACAATGGCGAATGACCCGCGTCAAGGAAAATTTTCACAAGCTGTGGAACTTTTTTGTTGTTATTCCCTTTCAACTGGGAAAACAATGGGGCTGAACCTGCTTTTTCCATTGTGTCTCACTTCAGGAGAATCCTCGCGATCCCACAATGCATTACCATGGGTTCGCATGCCGGGCGGAGGCGCTTCGCCGCACGCGCCCAACCACAACCGTTCGCGATCCGAGGGGACCATCCTTCATGCACGCACAAGCATTCGACGCACACGGCTCGACCGAAAAGCACCAGCCGTCCCACACGCAGGCGCTTAAAACCGCTGCGGGGCCGAGCAACCGCCCCGCCCCGCCCGCCTGGCTCCGGATCGCCTTATCCCCGCTGCTTTCCTATATCGGCGTGATCGCCTTCACCGTCGCGGTGCTGCTCATCTCGTTTGCGTCTTTGGGAATCTACCCATTCGGCGATCTGTCGGTCATGCTCTACGATATGCCCGTGCAATACGCGAACTACTTCGGCTGGCTCATCGAGACGATGCGAAAAGGCGGGAACCTTCTCTACAGCAACGCCGCCAGCCTTGGCGGGGGCACGTTCAGCTTGTTCACCTACTATCTTTCCAGCCCCTTCAATCTAATAGCCCTCTTCTTCACGCCCGATGACGTCCCGGCGCTGTTCAGCGTGCTGTATCTGCTGAAGATCCCCACGTGCGCCCTTACCTGCCTCCTGTTCCTGCGCGGCAGGCTCCTTGCCCCGGAAGCCGAAAGCCCCGCCGAGGCGCGCCGGCAGGCGGCAGGCGCGCCGGCGCAGGGCCAACTCGCCCTTGCGCTTATCGCCTGCGCCTACGCGCTCACCTCCTACGTCATCGGATACGCCTCCAACATCATGTGGCTCGACGGCGTCTACATGCTGCCGCTCGCGGCGCTCGGCGTATGGCGGCTCGTTCAGCGCAGGAATTGCTGCGGCCTGTTCGTCGCGGCGGCGGCCTCCATTCTGTTCAATTGGTACACCGGCTACATGGTTTGCCTCTTCTGCGTCCTGTACTTCTTTTACGAACTTGCCCGCCGCACCCGCCTGAAGGGGGAGCGTCTTGGCACCTGCGTGCGCTTCGCGATCACGCTCGGGCTCGCCGTCGGCGCAGGAATCGTCGTCCTGCTCCCGACCGCGTTGTCGCTGCTTGGGGGGAAGGGCGAGAGCGCCGGCCTTTCGAGCTTGCTTGCGGGCAACGTGCTTTCGCGCAATCCCCTGTTGACGCCGAACCTGTTCGGCATCGGCGTCACCCCGGGCATCACCACCACGGCCAACTGCCCCGCGTTGGTCGTCTCGGCGGCGGCGCTCGTCGGTTTCGGTCTCTTTTTCGCAAACCCCTCCATTTCCAAACGCAGCCGCGCATGCGCCGGCGTGCTTGCGACCGCCATGCTCGCGTCCGTCGCAATCACCCCCCTCGCCACCGTTTGGAGCGGATTCGTCGCCGAAAGCTCCTACACCAACCGCAACGGTTTCGTCGTCCTGTTCGTCATCTGCTTCATTGCCGCAGAGGGCCTGATCAAAATGGCGAAGGCGCCCCGCCCCATCAAAAGCGCCTTGGCAGGCGGCGGCGCCGTCGCCGTCCTTTACCTGCTGTCGGCCCTTGCTTGGCGCGCCTCAAGGGGTTCGTGGATGCCCTCATCCGGCCTCGTGGGGCTTGAAACGGCCCTGCTTTCCGCCTTCACGGGGATTGCCGCGCTCATCTCCCATGCCGGATCGAGACGCGAAGGCCGATCGGAAAGGCGTGCGCGGCGGCTTTGCGGCACTCGGGCGCTTTGGGCCGGCGCCCTGTGCATGGTCGTCGTCTTCGGCGCGGAAGAGGTTCACGCAACCGAGCTGCAGCTGGCCTCCTGCCAATACACCGTCAGCGACTACGCGCAGGACGTCGAGGAGATCCAGGCCTTTTATTCCCCGCTTTACCAGGCCGCAGACGCCGGCGAGTTCGTACGCGTGGGCAACACGTCCGTTTTCTGGGGCGCATCGAAATACAACGGGCCGGACAACATGGCCCTGGTCATGGGACTGAGCACGTTTGACCATTATTCCTCGACGCAGGAGTTCTCCATCCAAGAGCTCCTTGCGCACCTGGGATACAGCAAGGTCACGCCCTTCGGCACCTACTATATGAGTTCGAACCCCGTCGCCGATGCGCTGCTCGGCGTCACCTTCATCGCAGACGATGCGCAGCCCTATGCGGCAAGCGCCCTTAAGGGAGCAGGGGCACTGCGGGGCGAATACAAGCTCTACCGCAACGACCTGGCCCTGCCGTTGGGCTGGGGCTGCCTCGGCAGCGGCGACGTTTCCTGGACCGGCGACCCCTATGCCAACCAGCAGGCGATGCTGGCGGACGCGGCCGGATGCGAGGGGGACATCTGGAACGCGGCGAGCGTTTCGGACGCCGAAGGAAGCGCGAACGGTGCGGATGCGGAAAGCGGGAAGGCGCGCACCGTCGCCGTGACGGCGAACGCCGACGGCCCGCTGTACGCCTACTTCCCCACGCTCATGGTAAACGAGCTGTATTACGACGGCGGGATCGCCTGCGAGGTGAGCGTCGACGGCCAGTTCGTCCAAAGCGTCGGCGGGCGCGGCTCATGCAACATGGTCTATCTCGGCGAGGTCATAAAGGGCCAAACCGTCACGCTGTCCATTCTCCCGAAATACCCGGGAGCGTGCCAAACGCGCCCCGACGGCTCCTGCGCCACCGTCTCGAATTCGCTGTACGAACCTTCAGCCGGCGAGCTCGTCGACGCGCAGGTGCTGATTGGGGACGCCCTTGAAAGCCAGCTTGCGCGCATCGACTCCGACGGCTTCACGCTGCAAGCATACGAGGACGGCGCGCTAAGCGCCACCTTCGACGCGACGCAAGACGAGAAGCTGGTGCTGTCGATCCCCTACGAGAACGGCTGGAGCGCCACCGTCAATGGCCAGGCGGTCGCCGTCGAGGCAGCCTATGGCGGCCTTTCCTCGGTAAGCGTTGAAGCCGGCGAAAACGAGATCGAGCTGCACTACATGACGCCGGGCCTTGTCCCTGGAGCGGCCGTGGGCATCGTCTGCGTTACGCTGTTCGGCGTATGGCGCTTTGCCGTGCGCAGGCGTAAAGTAGCCACCGACGCATAAACACAGGAAGGATACGCGAACCGATGCCCGCTGCGACCGACAATCCATCACCCTTCTTCGATCTGACGCTGGTCGTCCCCTGCTACAACGAAGTCGACAACATACCGTTGTTCTTCAAGACCGCCACCGCCTGTTTCGACGAGGCGGGCGTAGCGCTGGAAATCGTGTTCGTGAACGACGGCAGCGCCGACGGGACGGCCGGCCTTTTGCGGCGCGTCGTTGCCCAGGCGAGGGGCAAGCATGCGGTGCAGGCCATCACCTTCTCCCGCAATTTCGGCAAGGAGTCGGCCCTGTATGCCGGGCTGGAAGCGGCGCGGGGAGAGTCAGTCTGCTTCATCGACGCGGATATGCAGCAGACGCCCGAGGACGCCCTGCGCATGTATCGGCTGCTCATGGATAATCCCGACTACGACTGCGTCGCCGCCTGCCAGGTCGAGCGCAAAGAGGGCTTCATCCTGAAACTCTTCAAGCGGGCCTTCTACAAAACGTTCAACGGCATGGCCGACGACATCTCCATCCCCGCCAACGTCAGCGACTTTCGGGTGTTCCGCCGCAGCGTGCGCGACGCGCTGCTGTCGCTGCCCGAGACGGAGCGCTTCAGCAAGGGCCTGTTCGCCTGGATCGGCTTTAACACCCTGGAGATGCCCTACGAGGCGGCCACGCGCGCTTCGGGGCGCACGAAATGGAGCTTCCGCAAACTGTTCCGCTATGCGGCAACCGGCATCTTCGGATTCACCACTTGGCCGCTGAAGATCGCCGTGTGGCTGGGCGTCGTCTGCGCCGTCGCGGCAGTGCTCTACCTGATCATGGTGCTCGGCGAATACGCCCTGTACGGCAACGACGTACCGGGCTACCCCACTATCGCCTGCCTCATCCTGTTGTTCGGCGGGCTGCAGCTGGCCGTGCTCGGCGTTATCGGGGAATATCTGGGACGCGACTACATCGAGAACAAGCGCCGCCCCATCTACCTGGCCAAGGAACGCCTTTCCAGCGACGAGTGAGTCGCACCCCCTTTTTTTTCGATTGCGCCCTTGTGGGCGAGCGGTTTACATACCGGATCAGCAGTCGATAACGACCCCAAGACACGCGCCGTTATGAATCGGCTCGTGCCTCCAGGTCTTTTTTTGGACGAGTTTTCGCTTCGCCCTACAGACGAATTCCGTATTGTCGAGCAACTCCCCTAAAGCACCTTGATGCGCCAATAAAAAAGGCCGAACCCTCTCGGATTCGACCTAGAATTAATGGTGGTCGCTACAGGATTTGAACCTGTGACCCCCGCCGTGTGAAGGCGATGCTCTCCCGCTGAGCCAAGCGACCGAACTGAACGCGCCAAGCGCGCTCGAAATATAATAGGGGAACCCGCACGCGAGCGCAAGACCCAATTTCAAACTTTTTCGCCTTCCCTTGTTCGAACACGCCTTTAAACAAGGGGAGCGGACAGCGGACGCACTCTGCAGCAAGGCGCCGTGCGTGTTCGTTGCGTGGCGACGGACGCGACGGGTGGCATTCGCCCGCCGCGCCGACGAGCAATATGGCCGTTTGCCTTGCTTTTCGCCCCTGCCCTTGCGCCTATTGTCCGGTAAGCCTACACTCTTGGTAAGGATTTGCGCACCACATTACTGACGCAGCGCGCGGTCCCACCCTCCAAACAGAAAGAAGACTATGAAACAGCTTGTAGGACGTTGGTGCCTGCTGGCCTTCGGCATCATTGTCATGGCCTGCGGCATCGTGATCGTGACGAAATCGGCAACCGGCAACACGCCCATCTCCTCAACCGGGTACGTGCTCTCCGTCGCCTATCCCGGTATCTCCTACGGCGTGTTCATGTTCATATGGAACGTGCTGCTCATCGTTGCGCAGATCGTCATCCTGCGCCGGCGCTTCCGCCTGCTCGCGCTGCTGCAGATCCCCATCTCGGTGCTGTTCAGCATAAGCATCGATATTTTCGGGCACCTGCTCGGCTTTTTGGTTCCGGCGAATTACGCGCTATCGCTGCTCACGCTCGCCTGCGGCATCGTCGCGCTGGCCTTGGGCGTGTCGTGCACCGTGGTGGCCAACGTCGCGATGAACTCCGGCGAGGCGCTCGTCGCCGCCATCACCTCGAAAACCGGCTGGAATTTCGGCTACACGAAAATCGGCTTCGATGTGTCGTGCGTGGTCATCGCCTGCATCGTGTCGTTTGCCACCATGGGGTCGATCGTCGGCGTGCGCGAGGGCACGCTTGCCGCCGCCTGCTGCACCGGGTTGGTGGTGAACGTGTTCGTGGGCCTCATGGGCGGCGCACGGCCGGCCATCGGGACGAAAAAGGAAGCTGGCGCTTAAAGCCCGCGGCAATCCAGCATGCCCTCATCCGTCGCAATGAAACTCACTCGCTGGTCGTAACGGTCTGTCGGAAGGCTTTCCCCGCATATCTGCGACGCGCGCGCCAAGCCGATGGACAGCCCCGAAAAACCCGCCAGGAAACGGTCGTAATACCCGCCGCCATATCCCAGGCGAAAGCCCTTGCGGTCGAAGGCGAGGGCGGGCACCAGGCATACCGAAGCCGCCAAGTCGGCGTCGGCGGGAGAAAGCGGCTCTGTGATATGGCGCGCGGGCTCGAGAATCCCCTTGTAGCCGGCGGAGACGTCGTCGAACGAGGATATCTCGAAGAACGCCATCTCATGACGCGCCGGTACGCAACGGGGCACGGCTAAACGCCGCCCCGTTGCGAGGACTTCCCGCGCAAGCTCGATCGTGTCAACCTCGTCGCGATACGACAGGTACGCAAGCACCAACGGGGCTGTCGCGTAGGGCGAAAACCCGGCGAGCACCGCGCGGATGCGGCTGTCGCAGGCGTTTCGCGCCTCGGACCCCAGAGCCGCGCGGGCCTCGCCGCAGCTCTTGCGCAAGGCTTGTTTGACCGCCTGGGCCCCCGCATCCGGCGTGCCCATGCTAGCCTACCGCCTCGACGAACCAGCTGGTGATGCTGGTCGGATGCGTGATGGCGGTGCCCACGACCACGGCCCATGCGCCCGCATCCATCGCAGCCTTCGCGTCGGCCGGGGTGTGCACGCGCCCCTCGCAGATAATCGGCCTGTCGGGGAATTCCGCAACCGCCTGGGCGATAAGCGCCACATCCGGACCGTCGGCCATTCCGCAATCGATGGCGGCACCGGGGTGAGACAGCGTGGTGGAGGCGATGTCGCAGCCGATGGCGAAGGCATGGCGGATGTCCTCAATACTCGAGCAGTCGGCCATCACCAGCACGCCGTCTTCCTTGAGCGGGCGCACCGTGTCCTCAAGCGTCTTGCCGTCCGGGCGAGGGCGGTCGGTGGCGTCGATGGCGACGATGTCGGCACCGGCGGAAACGCAAGCGCGCGCATGGCGCAGCGTCGGGGTGATGTAGACGCCCTCATGCCCTTCCTTCCAAATGCCGATGACCGGCACCTCGGTGCGGCCCTTGATGGCCGAAATGTCGGAAAGCCCCTGGCAGCGGATGCCGCCGGCGCCGCCCAACTCGCAGGCGCGCGCCATTTGCGCCATGGTTTCCGGATGGCGAAGCGGCTCGCCCATGTATGCCTGGCAGCTGACGATGAGCTTGCCGCGCAGTTGTTCGATGATCGGGTTCATCTTATTTCCTTCCCTTTTCGTAAGTGTATGGCGATGCAGGCGAGCCGGGCTTATTCGTCGCCCGCAAGCGCGTCCAGCAAATCCTCGGCGGCGCCCACGAGCGGCGCATTCGAGCCAAGCTGGGCATCGACGATGGAAAGCCCTTGCTGGGCCTTGGGGATTTGACGCAAAAAGCCCTGCTCGACGGCGGCACGCCAGGCACTGCCGGCACCGGTGACCGAACCGCCGATGACGACCATGTCGGGGTCGAGCAGGTTCGTCACGCCGGCGATCGCCTCGCCGAGCGCGATGCCGGCCTGCATAATCACCTTATGGGCAAGCTCATCGCCCGCGGCGCTTCGGCGGGAAATCTCAGCGCCGTCAACGGACTCGCCGGCAAGCTCCGCATAGCGCGCCTCGATGCCGCTGCCGGAGGCGACGAGTTCCAAATGCCCGCTTCCCCCGCATACGCACGGGATGCCGACCGCCTGGTTGCAGGGCATGTGGCCGATCTCCCCGGCGAACCCGTTACGTCCGCGCACGAGCTTGCCGTGCGCGATGACCGCGCCGCCGACCCCGGTGCCCGCGGCGATCATCACGCACGTGCGCGCGCCGCGGGCCGCGCCCCACCGCGCTTCGCCCAGGGCATGGGCCTGCACGTCATTGAGCACGCTCACGGGAATGCCGCACGATTCGACCAGGCGCTCTTTGACGGGCTGCCCCGTCCAGCCGGGCATGATCTCGTTGGCAAACGCGATGCCGCCCGTCGCGGCATCGACGCGCCCGGCCGTGCTCACGCCCAAGCCGGCAACGTCATCGCGGCGGACGCGGGCCTCGTCGAGCAGCGCATGGGCGATCTCGCAGACACGCGCAAGCACGGCCTTTCCCCCGCGGGCGGCCTCGGTGGGGACCTCCTGTTTGAGGGAGACGACCGGCTGGCAACCTTCCTGCTCATAGCGAAGCAGGGCGCCGGCTATCTTGGTGCCGCCGACGTCGATGGCAGCGAGGGTGAAGGGGTATTCCATGACATGCCTTTCCGCGTGGATATCGTGTTCGAACATGGTAGCGCAACGAGAGTACGCAAAAGGGCCGTTGCGAAAAGAAAAAAGCCGGGAGGGGCTGGCCCATCCCGGCTTCAAAGCAAGGCGAAACGTTTACTGGCGCACGGGTGCGTCGGCATCCATCAGGCCGGCCTTCTTCAGCACGGCGACGATGGACTCCACGTCCTCCCCCTCGAGCGCCTGCACGGGCTCGCGCATCTGGTTCGTGTTGAACACGCCCATCTGCCACAAGGCCGTCTTGAACGCGCCGACGCCGGCACCGAAGCCGACGGTGGCCTTGACCACGCGCGTGAGGAACATGAGACGCGCCAGGTGGTCCTGCAGCTCCTTGACGCGCGCCCAGTCGCCGGCCTGATAGGCACGCCACTGCTCGACGTAGCTGACCGGGTCGAGGTTGGCCAGGCCCGGCACGCTGCCGTCGGCGCCGGCGAGATAGGCGCCGTCAACGCACACCTCATGGCCGGTGAGCAGCTGCAACGGATGACCCGCGTCCTCGTTTTCCAGCACCAGCCAGCGGAAGCTCACGTCGTCGCCGGAAGAATCCTTCACGCCCTGCAGCACGCCATCGCGGCCCAGACGCACGAGCATGGTCGGGTCGAGCTTGGTATGCACGCACACGGGAAGGTCGTAGGCGAACAGAGGCAGGTCGGTGTTCTCGCGGATGGCGCGGAAATGACGCTCGACCTCCTTCGGGCCGCCGAGGGCGTAGAACGGGGCCGTGGCCACCAGCGCGTCGACGCCGTAGCCCTTCGCGCGCTTGGCCTGATCGACCACGCGCAGGGTTTCCATATCGATGACGCCGGCGAGCACGGGCACGCGGCCGTTGACGATGGCCACGGCCTCCTGAAGCACGTGATAGCGCTGCGCGTCGGTCAAAAAGGCCACCTCGCCCGAGGATCCCAAGAAGAACAGGCCGTCGACGCCTGCGTCGATCATGCGGTTGATGGAGCGCTCGAACGACTCGAGGTCGAGCTGCTTCTTCTCGGTCAGCGGGATAACGACCGGGGGGATGACGCCGTGAAACGGTGAATCGGTCATGATATGTTCCTTGCCTCTTCCACTTCGAAATGACGAAAACGCTGATAAGGATAGGCACGAGGTTACGGTTCGTCAACGCGCGCGCAAAGCCTTCCACAAACAAAGAAAAGGGCCGGCGCGCCAGCCCTTTTCCCGAATCATTTTCGCCGTCTAGCGCGTCTTGTCCGCGGCGGCGCTCATGTCCGCCACCATGTTGGCAGCCGCCGAACATCCGCAGCATCCGGAACACCCGCCGCCACAGCCGCCCCGCGGGTCGTCGGAGTGGCAATCGCACATGCCGTTGCGCCGAAGACGGCGAACGGCCCACACGGCCCACGCCGCGATGAGCAGCAGCACGACCACGGTCGATAGATTGAACTCCATTCCCAAGAACATGAGCCGACATCCTTTCTGCGAACACGCGTCAGACGGTATCGTTAGCCAAAGATTACTTGCATCCTAGCGCGAAACGGAAAGGGGCGCCACACCTAGGCGGCGCCCCTCACGTTCGCTTCACGAACTTCGCGCACCTTGACTGCCCAGGCAGCGGGCTTGCGCGATTGCGGCGATGCTACTTCGCCTGATCGTCCTTGGGCTTGGGGGCCGGACGGAAGATCTGGAAGAGCATGGCTGCCGCGATGATGACGGCCAAGACGGTGAACGGGCCGAACTCAACCTCGCCGATGGCAAGGCCGTAGAACTGGTAGATCATCGTGCCGACGCACCAAGCGAAGCCGCACATGTAGCCGATGGTGATCCAGAACCACTTCGCGGAGTTCTGCTGCTGGCGGATGGTGCCCATGGCAGCGAAGCACGGGGCGCACAGCAGGTTGAACGCGCAGAAGGAAACGATCGCCGCGGTGTTGCCTTCGAACATCTGGGCAAAGCCGTACCACAGCTGGGCGTCGCCCTCGCCGTAGTCGGCGAGCTGGGTGATGATGCCGACGGTGGCGACGACGTTCTCCTTGGCGACCAGGCCGGTGACGGTCGTTGCGGCCGCCTGCCAGTTGTCAAAGCCCAGCGGGGCGAAGATCCAGGACAGCGCCGTGCCCAGGCCGGCCATGAGGCTGTAGTCGATGTAACCCTCGACCTCGGAATCGAGCATGCCGAAGCCATCGCCCATATCGCCGAAGTTCATGAGGAACCAGATGACGATGGTGGACAGGAAGATAACCGTACCAGCCTTGATGATGTAGCCCTTCACGCGCTCCCACACGGACTGCAGGACGGAGCGGACGGTGGGCATGTGGTACTCGGGCAGCTCCATGACGAACGGGGTTGCCTCGCCGGCGAACAGCTTCGTCTTCTTCAGCATGATGCCGGACAGGATGATGGCGATGACGCCCAGGAAGTAGAACAGCGGGGCGACGTACCAGGTGGCGTCGGAGTTGGCGCCGGCGACGGCACCGAACACGAGCGCGATGATGGGCATCTTCGCACCGCAGGGGATCATCGTGGTGGTCATGATGGTCATGCGGCGGTCCATCTCGTTCTCGATGGTCTTGGTCGCCATGACGGCGGGCACGCCGCAGCCGGAGGCGACGAGCATCGGGATGAACGACTTGCCGGACAGGCCGAACTTGCGGAAGATGCGGTCCATGATGAACGCGACGCGGGACATATAGCCGCACAGCTCCAGGATGCCGAGCAGCAAGAACAGGATGACCATCTGCGGGATGAAGCCGATGACGGCGCCAACGCCGGCGACGATGCCGTCATTGACCAGCGACTGCAGCCACGGGGCCACGTCGGCACCCTCCATCGCGTCGGCGATGATCTTGCCCAGGCCGGGGATCCACAAACCCCAGGTGCCGTCGGAAGCGTCGGGCTCTGCGATCTCGAGCGCCTTCTTGTAGTCGGAGAAGGTGATCTTCGTGGGCTCCTCGCCCTCCTCCTCGGCCTCGACTACGGCCACGGCGTTCTTGGACTTGGCCTGCTCCTCGAAGTCGGCGACTACCTCCTGAGACTCCTTATAGGCGGCAAGTTCCTCCTTGTAGGTGGCCTTGGTCTCCTCATCGGCGTCGGCGTCGGGCTCTTCAGGCTCTTCGGCGGACAGGGCGTCGATAACCTCCTGCGACTTCTCGCTCGGCAGGCCGGATTCCTTGTCCTCGCCGCACAGGTTGGTCACGTAGGCCTCGACCGTGCTGTGGGCGGCCTCGTACTCCTCGGTCGCCTCGTCGAACGCGGCGCGGTTGGTGTAGAGGAAGCCGTCGCCGGAAATGCCGTCGTTGGCCCAGTCGGTCACCACGCCCGTGCCCACGCTGATGGCGAGCCAGTAGACGAAGAACATGATGACGATGAAGATCGGCAGGCCCAGCCAGCGGTTGGTGACCACGCGGTCGATCTTCTGAGAGGTGGTCAGGCCCTTGCGGTTGCGCTTGACCGTCTCGTTGACGACATGGCTGATGGCGTCGTAGCGCTCGGCGGTGATGATGGATTCCGCGTCATCGTCGAGCTGGTTCTCCAATTCCTCGCGGATGGAGGCGATGGCTTTGAGGTCAGCGTCGGGAAGCTTCAGGTCGCCCTTGGTCTTCTCCTCGTCCTCGAACAGCTTGATGGCATACCAGCGCGCCGAGGAGGCGGGAACCTTCGAGCCGAGCACGTCGGCGATCTTGGCGAGGCCGTCCTCGACGGCGGCGTCGAAGGTAAGCTGCGCGGCGGGAGCCTGCTTGGCCTTCGCCAGCTCGATGGCCTTGGCGACCACGTCGGACATGCCACGGCCCTTGAGGGCGGACGTGGGGATGATCGGGCAGCCGAGGCGTTCGGACAGCCCCTCGACGTCGATCTTGTCGCCGTTGCGCTCGACGAGGTCCATCATGTTCAGCGCGATGACGACCGGCACGCCCAGGTTCAGGATCTGGCTGGTCAGATAAAGGTTGCGCTCGAGGTTGGTGGCGTCGATCAGGTTGATGACGGCATCCGGGCCGCCGTCAAGCAGGTAATCGCGCGCGCAGATCTCCTCGGGGGAGTATGGGGAAAGCGAGTAGATGCCCGGAAGGTCCGTGATGGTCACGTCCTTGTCGCGGGTGTACTTGCCCTCCTTTTTCTCGACGGTAACGCCCGGCCAGTTGCCAACGTATTGGTTGGCACCGGTCAGTTCGTTGAACATCGTCGTCTTGCCGCAGTTCGGGTTGCCGGCAAGAGCAATGCAAATGCCCATGTTCGACCTTTCGTGTAACGAACGGCCCTGTCCTGGGTTGGGATGACGCGCATTTCACGCGACCTTCCCGTTAGGCATTGGTAACAATTGTTACCCCAGGTCAAGAGCCGTTTTGAGTTAGAACTTGCTAACTCGTTGGTGAAAAAAACGGCGCAGTGCGCCTACGGTATCCTCGTCAACTGATACGCCCGTGTGCACGGGGGCGTATTAGTTCACGAGAATGCTTTCCGCCTCGCTCTTGCGCAGCGACAGCTCGTAGCCACGAACGGTCACCTCGATGGGATCGCCGAGCGGCGCCACCTTGCGCACGAAGACCTCGGTACCCTTGGTGATGCCCATATCCATGATATGGCGCTTCAGGGCCCCTTCGCCGGTCAAGCGGCGCACCGTCGCGGTCTCGCCGATCTTGACGTCGCGCAGGGTTTTGCTCTGACCTTCAGCCATTAAGCACTCCTCTCTTTCCTTCTCTCGTTTCCACTAATTTGCTATTGCGGCCAACTCCTGCCGCACGAACGGCCGCGGCGTCTCGCCGCGGCCGGATTCGCCGTTGCTTGGGAAGGCGGAACTTACGCCGTTGCGGCGGAGGTCACGATGCGCGAGGCGGCATCGCGGCCGATGGCGACCTGCGCGCCTTTGACCTCGACGATCAAATCTCCCGCCATGCCGGAAACCACCTTGACGTCCGCGCCTTCCACGAAACCGAGGTTTTCCAAATGATGCTGCAGATCGCCCTTGCCGCGAACCTTCACGACCTTGGCGGCCTCGCCCTCCTTCAAAAAGGAAAGCGGCATCTGCTGAACGGACGCCCCGCCAGCACGCCCTGCCTGGGAAGCAGCGCTTTGCATGGCTACCGCTGCATTGTCCATGGTGCACCCCCGTCAATTGTTAACTGAAGACAACGTGACGATACTAGCGCAGATTTCCGCGAAATGGAACCTACGGTCAACTTTTTTGTCAACCAAGGGTTAGTTTTTGACGCTTCCCCACAATACCTTCACGAATCGGCACCGGAAAGCAAGGCGCCAAGGAACGCGGCCGAGGCTTGCCCAGCGAAGCCCCGCGCAAAGTGCCGACCGGGCGCTGGCGTGCGCGCCCCCTAGCGACGACGCACCCTCGGCCAGACGCGGGTGCGGCACTTCGGCGGCCTCGCAAACGGAAGGCAAGACCGAAGCGGCCGCGCCAAACTTTTGCATGAAGAACCTACGCGCGCTATTCCAACTGTGCTTTTAAGGGAATATTATGCAGTCAGTGAATAATGCCGAGAGCAACCCGGAGGAACAATGGACGCCACTGCCACCAACCGCTATATCGACACGCGCGGAGCCGTCACCGAGCCCATCGAATTCACCCAAGCGGTGATCAACGGCCTGGCCGACGGCGGCGGCCTGTACGTCCCCGAAAACATCCCGAGCCTTGCCCTCGAGGAAATCCTCGCCTTGGCGAAGCTGCCTTATGCCCAGCGAGCGGCCCGCATCTACAAGGCCTTTGGCGTCGACCTGCCCGATGCCGAAGTCGACGAGCTGATGGCGGAAACGTACGGGGAAAACTTCGACGATGCGCGCATCTGCCCCATCACCTCCCTTGACGAGGACACGCATGTGCTGGAGCTATGGCACGGCCCCACGAGCGCCTTTAAAGACATGGCCCTGCAATGCCTGCCGCGCTTCTTCTCCGCAAGCGCCTCCCAGCTGCGCAACCAGGGAAAGCTCGACCACGACTTCCTTATTCTGGTGGCAACATCGGGAGACACCGGCAAGGCGGCGCTCGAGGGCTTCCGCGACCTTGACCATGTGGCCATCTCCGTCATGTACCCTGACGGCGGCGTTAGCGACATCCAGTACCGCCAGATGGCGACCCAGCGCGGCGGCAACGTCAACGTCTGGGGCGTGCGCGGCAACTTCGACGACTGCCAAAGTGGCGCGAAGAACGTCTTCGGTGATGCGGAATTCGCCAAAACGCTGCTCGATGAGCACGGCGTGGCGCTGTCGAGCGCGAACTCCATCAACTGGGGCCGCCTGCTGCCGCAGGTGGTCTACTACGTTTCCGCCTACGCGCAGTTGGTCGCCGACGGCAAGGTAAAAGCGGGCAAGCCCATCGACGTATGCGTGCCCACCGGCAACTTCGGCAACATCCTGGCCGCGTATTACGCCAAGCGCATGGGCACGCCGATCGACATGCTCCTGTGCGCCAGCAACGAGAACCGCGTGCTCACCGACTTCATCAACACCGGCACCTACGACATCTCCGAGCGGCCCTTCGTGCTGACGCCCTCGCCGTCCATGGACATCCTGGTCAGCTCCAACCTCGAACGCCAGCTGTTCGAGCTGACGGGCCGCGATGCGCAGGCCATCGCCTCATGGATGGCCGACCTGAAGGCCGACCGCCGCTTCCGCGTGGACGCCGATACGTTCGCCCGCGTGCGCGAGGTGCTGCGCGCCGATTCGGTAAGCAACGCCGAGTGCCTGGCGACCATCAAGGAAGTGCTCGACGCGCACGACTACCTGCTCGACCCGCACACGGCCGTGGCATACCGCGTCGCCGAGAACCTGCGCGGCGAAAACCCCGTCCTCATCGCGAGCACCGCGCACTGGGCCAAGTTCGGCAACAACGTCTACCGCGCCCTGCACGGCATGGCTCCCGAGGAGAAGCTGCCCGAGCAGGTCGAGGCGCTCTCGGGCTGCGAGCTAAACCAGCTCGTCGCCGAGGAGTCGGGGCATCGCGACATCCCGCGCGGGCTCGCCGAGCTCGACAGCCTGCCCATCCGCTTCACCGATGTCATCGACGGCACGACGCAAAGCATCGAGCAGGCTACCGCCGCGTTCCTCGCCAGCCGAAACGACTAACATCGAAAAATAGCGTGCCGCAAGGGGCACGCATAGCCAAAGGGAAAAGGGAAAGGAACCACAACCATGAGCGAACTGAGCAATCTTAAGCCTCTGATCCGCCTTTCCATCGTGAACCCCGAAACCGAGAGCAGCTCGGTGTTCGGGCGCGGCATCGCCAGCCTGTGCGTCGGCGTGCGCGATACCGGATCGCTGAACGCCGCGGCCAAAAGCATGGGCATGGCATACAGCAAGGCTTGGCGCATCATCAAGGACACCGAGGCGGCGCTCGGGACGCAGCTGCTCTACCGCAACGGCGCACACGGCAGCCAGCTCACCGAGGATTGCGAGAAGCTGCTCGCCATCTACCAAACCATCGGGGAGAACGTGCAGAATCTAGCCGAAGAGCAGTACGACAAGGAGCTGGCCCGATAGCGGATCGACGCAACGAAAAGGACGCGCCCCGGCAAGCCGCCTGAACCGAATACGCCGCGAAGAAGCCCCAAGCTCATGCGTGCTTGGGGCTTCTTCGCGTTCCTGCGCAGCACCGCACAAAAGCCCGCGCCTCAATGGCTTTATGAAACTACAATGCCGTCGAAGTCCGGCGCCCTCCAGGCCAAATACAGGGTAACGTCTCCCGTAACGGTCACGGACGCGACAGCAGGCCCGTCCTCGTCGGCGTCTATAAAGGCGCCGCGGACGTTTTTGGCCTCGCGAGCCGCCCCGAAGTCCCAATACCACATGCTCGGGCGCAGGCCGATATTCAGACGCTTCCCATAATCGATCGCCTGATCGGAGCCTAAAAGGTCGGCATCGGCCGCAGGCGAGGCGAGCCCCTCGTCGAGGAAACGGGCACGCTGCGCGAACAGCTCAACCGTCGGCGACGTATAGGAGAAGCGCACCCTCGCCACGTTGCGCCCGTAAAGCGAGATATCCCGCTCCAAGATCGCACCGGAAGAGAACAAATGGGCGCAGGACGCGTCGGTGTACCACCCGCGAAACGACGAGCAGGCGTCGTTTCGCGCAGCGCCGAGCGCTCCATCGGAAACGTAGTAGCGCTCGCCCTTCGGCGCCACGTCCTCCCAGCACGGCGTTGGCGAGCCGTCGACGTAGTAGCCGATCCTCACCTTCGGCATCCCCACCGCAAGCGTCTCGCTAGCCGCATGTCCCCGATACGCGACATCGGCATAACGCGTGCGCGCCCGAACGATGCAGGTGACGAATTTCTCGTCGTAATCCTCCTTCAACGTAAAACTGCGCAAATCGTTCCCGCTTGCCACGATATCCCGATGGCGAAGGGACGCCCGCAAGGCGCTTGTCGCGCGATTCAGCCAACCTGCCCATTGCCCGTCGTAGACCGTGGGGCTCCAACCCATACTCTCGTTATACACGCTGTAGGCAATGCGGTAGCGCCTCTGCAGCTCTCCGGTCAACCTCAGCCGCATCCTTGCCTGCGCTCCTGAGCCCCACCGCACAAGCTCAACGGTGCCGGACAGGCTCGTCCCCGCAACGCGCAGAGAAACGTCGCGCAGCTCCTTGCCGATGCCGATCGCCCCGATAAGGCCCTCTCCCGGCTGCTCCCCGAGCATTGTGCCGTCGGTAAAGGTCGCCGTCCCCACCACTTCGGGCGCCTCGCGAACCCAAGAGGCATCGACGTCGGTCACCAGCCACTCGCACGTCCTGACCATTCCCCGCGTCACGCCCGCGCCGCCCGAATACTCGCGCGGGCGGCACGCCGTCTGGAGATCGGGAATGCTGACGGTGCCACCGAGCACTCCCCTGCCGTTGCGGATGGATCCGGACAAGGCGAGGAGCGACCCGTCGTTCGATGCGAATCTGGCGTCCTCGATCCTCCACTGGTGATGCGCAACCCCCCATTCGTCACCGGGATAGCCATTCGAATTGAACCGCACGCGCGTCCCATCGGCGTAAGAGCCCTCCGGGCATTCGAGGGGCATCCCCGAGCAGTCGGCGAACATCCACCACACCCCGCCTGCCTCATGAAGCCAAAACGACTGCGCGCGATTGGACAGGCCGTCCCACAAATGAGCCCGCGAAGGGCTCCTCGTCGGCCCTCCCCCATCATGGTCGAGCACCAGGTTCCCATGGCCGGTATGGGCTGGCACCAGTCTCACCGTCCCCTTCGCTTCCGCACATGAGGTGGGTTCGATAATCCAATCCTGGTTGATCGTCGCTGAGTCGTTCCACAGGATCACTTCCGCACCGCACGCCTGACTCGCCGCCCCGACATCGAGATAGCCGTCAGGACGCTCGAGGGGGGAGATGCGAACCACGCGACGACACCACACGGGGCTGCTGTTGATGTAGATGCGATCCGAGAGCATCTCGACCCATCTTGTCGAGAAGCCAATGGGAGGGTCGTCCCTGCAGGCCTTGCCGTACCAGCTCTTCCCGAAATAGTAGTAATTCCAAAACCAGGACCGAAGCTGATAAGCATGCATCGCCGCGACGTCTTGACGCCGGACCCACACATCGTAGCGCGAGCCCGGATATTCGCGGTAATCGGTCCAGATGTGCCAATCGGCTTTATGGATGCCCCCGCCCTGCTCGTTGTCGATGACCACGACCTTCGACTCCTCGAGCTCCCCAGACGGCGGGTTGCCGTCTGTGCGGTGGTACAGGCTGAAGCGCGTGTCGTCGCCCGACCAGGTATGCCAAAGGTTATACGTCCTGTCAAGGCCGTTGTAGCTCCCGCAGGCGATTTGAAGGACGCCCGTGAGATGATAGTAAAGCTCGGTCGTAAAATCGCAGCGCATCTCTATCCTGGTGGCAACCCGGATGAACTGATTCGCGGAGATGTCCCATTCGACCCACGGGGTGCGAGCCTCGATCGCCTTGCCGGTATACATCACCTCACCGGCGACGGCCCCATACCCCTCGACCGCACCGATTTCGGACCAGAACTGGTTGGGATAGTGCGCTCCATACCCGCGAAAGATGTAACGCCCGTCCCACTGCGGCTCCATGGCAAACGCCAGTCGCGGGTTCCAAAGCAACAGCCCCGCAGCACAGGCCGCACCTACGACGAACATGCGGCGGGACATCGGCTTTCCGCCCGCCCCGCCGTGGCGGCGCCCGTCGATGCCGGCCACGGGGGCGCGAGCACCCAGATGTCGCAAAGCCCTTCCCTGTCCCGCTGCCGGCCGCTTCATACCACGCCTTCCCATCGACAACCCCCCCTTGCAATCCAAATGCGCTCCGTCACATGCTCTCCTGCAAAAACGCAAGCAGCTTCGCCACGGTCGGCGCCAACACGAGAACCGTCGTCGGCGGCAGAAAACAAACCGACAGCACCACGTCGAGCTTCGTGGGCATCTTCCTGATGCGCTCGAGCGCATCAGCCTGCGAGCGCGCCCGCGACAGCGCCGCCTGTGTCTTCAACCCCTCGGCCACGGATGCTCCCTGGTTGATGGCCTGCGTAATCTGTGCGACGAATGCGCCGACCTCCTGGCTCGCGCAGCGTTGCGCCAAACGTTTAAGCGCATCGTCGCGCGACCTCCCAAGCAGATTGACGTCTCGGTCGACGATTTGGAACTCCTCGGAAACGGGGCCGGTGAGGCTGCCGGCCACTTCCCGGAAGCACTGCTCGACCGGAGAGCCCGCCGCAAGCGCGATCCCGAGAAGCTCCATGGCGTCAGGCAGGCTCGCCTCAACTGCCTCGATTCTTTCACGACGCCCGCTCACCAGCTTCCATTCCATGACGCCGCAGCCGCATGCCATGCCGGCGGCGCTCAAGAACACGCTCCCCAGCATGCCCAGCCCGAGCAAAGACGCGACTGCAAAACCCACGCCACACGCGGCCGCGCAAGCCAGAACGCGCAGGCATCGCCAGGTTTCCGGCTCCATGCGCGCACCGGCTGCGCGAAGGCGTTCGCGCAGCCGGTGCGAATTGCCCTCGGAAAGCGGGGCGATACGTTCGATAAGCCCGGAGATTCGCTCGATCGCCGGCTTCACCACCTGTCCGATGAGGCCAGCGCTCCTCGCCGGCTCACGCTGCTCGTCCGAGCGCCGCCCCGTTGCGACGAAAGCCGCCTGCTGCTCTCCGAGCGCCTGCACCGACAGCCTCTTCGCCCCGGACCATGCAGCTAGAAGCTCATAGGCGAGCAGACCCGCCAGCGCAGACCCGAGCACGATCAACAAGCCAATTGCCTGGTCCATACCGTCTCCTTCCTATGCGCCCGAAAACGACGCCCATCGAAACGTCGTGACCCGTTTGCAGGCGGCGATCCCCACGACCTCCATAAGCGCCGCGGCGCCAAGTACGGCCCATCCCAAAGGCTCCTGGGAGTAAAAGCTGGCGAAATCGCCGTTCGTGGCCCAGGAAAACGCAAAGATCGCCGGCATGGAGCACGATACGAACAAGGTGGCCAGCCGCGTCCCCGCAAGCTCGCTCCTCAGCTCCCGCTCCATCCGCATACGGGCGTTGGCATGCTCGGCAACCAAGTCGAGCACCGACGCCATCGACCCGCCGAAACGCTGCTGTATACGCATGGCCGACGCAAGCGCCGCCGCATCGACGCTGCCCGTGCGCTCGGCCATGCCCTGCATGGCGCGATCCAGGGACGTCCCATACGAAACCCGGGCCAAAAGCAGTGCAAGCTCGCCATAGACCGGGTCCGGAGCACCCTCGCATGCGACGCGGATGGCGCGCTCCAACGTCAGCGAGCTCCTCACGCTCGCCGATACCTGCGGCAAAAGACGCACGAACTGCTCCGCTATCTCCGCCCGCCGGCGCCTGCGCGAGCGCACAAGCCACAAGCAGGCGCCGGCGGCGATCACCACGGCGACGGCCATTCCCGCAAGCACCCCCGCCGCCATGCAGCCGAACGCCGCGCCGACAACGCACGACGCCGCAACGCCGGCCATCCACAGAGAAGGCGACGTTTCGATGCCGGCCTCTTCGAGCACGGTCGCGACCGGGCCGGACGGCCGCTTCCGATTACCCTCTTCGGCACTGCCGCCGCGCTCGTAAAGCTCCTTGCCCGAAAGCGCGTCATCGCGCGCAGCCGCCCGCTCCCTCGCGCTTACCGAATACGCGCCCAAGGCCGCCGCGGCCGTGAACGCAATCAGCGCAAACGCCGCCAATGCCGTCATCGCCCCCATTTCCCGAAACCTCCTAACGACTGCCGAAGAACCACGCGGGCTCGTACCAAACGCCGGCCTGGGCCATGCGTTCCTTGATGCGCTGCGGCTGCACGCCGCAAGCCTCCCAATCCCCCAACACGCGCCCGAACGAATCAACGCCGTGCATTTCGAAGCGAAACAGCTCGGCACGGGGGATGACCGAGCTCCCTTCGGGCAGCTGGTCTATCGCCACGACGCTTACCACGCGCCGGCAGCCGTCCAGCATGCGCTCCACATGCACGATAAGGCCGCCTTGCAGCGACTCCGCAATCTGCTGGACGATGACCTCGCGGCCCAGATCGGCGTTCGCGTAACCGACCATGGTGCGCAGACGGCTGATGGCGTTGGCCGGGTCGTTCGCATGGACGGTGGTCATCGAGCCGGGGTGATCGGTCTGCATGGCCTGGAGCATCTCGTAAGCCTCCGCCCCACGGCACTCGCCCACGATGATACGGTCGGGGCGTCGACGCAGGGAAAGCGCAACCAACTCGCGCATCGTCACAGCACCCTCGCCCTCGGTGTTCGCTTCCCTGGTCTGCATGCGCTCCACATGGGAAGCGCGCAAGCGAAGCTCGGGCGTATCCTCGATGGTGATGACGCGCTCATCATCGGGGATGAACCCCGACAAGGCGCCGAGCAGCGTCGTCTTGCCGCTGCCGGTGCCGCCGGAGATAACCACCGGGCAGCGCGCGCGCACGGCCGATCCCAGAAACTCCGCCATGACGGGGCTCATGGACCCGCACGCAACCAAATCATCCATGCTCATGACGTTCGCGCTGAACAACCGCAGGTTCAGAGCAGGGCCGTCCGGGGCCACCGGCGGCACTACGTAGGTCGCGCGCGCCCGTCCCCCGGGAAGCATCGCGCACCCCTTCGCGTGCGATTCGTCGCAACGCAAGCCCGCCTGCTCGGCTATCTTGTTGATGATGCGGCGAACATGGTCGGCATCGTCGAAGTGCACCTCGGGACAGGCCTCGATACGCCCGGCCCTCTCCACGAATACTTGCGGCGGCAAAAAGGGCATGAGGGGGTCGCTGAAATCAACGCCGCCGCCGTTGACCATGATCTCGGTCACGGATGCATCCTCCAAAAGTGGCTGCAAGGGACCGTAGCGCATAAAGTCGTCCGCAACGTTGCGGCACAGCTCGTCAAGCTCGGAAAGCGTCGGCGCAAGGCCCCAGGCGCGTGCCGTATCGCCGACGACGAAACGTATCGTCTCCTCGACGCGCGCAGGATCGGATGCCGAATCCTGCAGCCTGACCGCCAATTCGTCGCGCACGACGCGCTTGAGCGCAAGCCGGGTGTCCCTATCCACGGACGTCGCCTTCCCGCCCAAGAGCATCGAGCGCCAGCAGCTGCAAGCTCACCGTGCCGCCCGCCTGCGCCAGCCGAATCGAATCGGCCTGCGCAGGATCCACCTCGATCGTCACGGCGCTGTACGCGAAGCCCTCGCCCGCACCGTCGCCGCCAACCGACAGCACGCGCGCACTCTCGCACAAGACCTCGCAAGCCGCCTCGCCGGTCGAAGTGCTGTTGACCGACACCACGCGCACGCGGTCGAAAGCCCTTATCTGCCCGGCGATTCCCGTCTGGTCATCCACCGACAGGGAAACCGCCTCCATCCCCTGCCCGATCATGCCCGCTAGGCGCCCGTCGGCTTCACCGCGAGCCAGAAAGGACGAGCACAGCTGCGTGCCCGCCGATATATCCACTAGAGCACGCGCGCCGGAAAGGTCAATGCCCTGGCCGCCTACGGTCAGGGCGCCGCTGCTGCGCCAAGCCGCGGGCACCGAACGAATCTCGAACGCCTGAGCATCCAACACATCGCCGGCCTTCACGTCGGACGTGACGACCACGACGTCAACGGCCCCGTCGGTGGCGGCGGCGACAGCGGAGCTAGAGGCACCCGCCTGCCACAGCCCGAAGCAAATCGACATAGCGGCAACTGCCACCGAAGCTGCCGCCACGGCGGACATCTGCTTGAAGCGTTGACGAAAACCGCGCGCATCGTCTGGCGAAACAGACATCGCCTCGTGAGCCGATCGCGCGCCACGCCGCGCCTTTTCTCCCCCGCGACGTGCGCCTAAGCGCGCGTCAAGCTTTCCCCATGCCATTGCAAGCACCTCCTGCATACCGCTGCCGGCATTTCTCGACAGCCCTTCGCAATCAACCTTCCCCAAGCGCCTTCCGTATCCGATCGGCTATCTCGTCGGGAAAATCCCCGACCGACGCCATTGGCGTGAAGGCGATCGGCGAATCGCCCGTCCCACCAAGGACGCGATAGCATCCGCATATGCGCTTCCGCGGCCTCCAGACCTTTTCCGCGGCATAAGGCTTCGCCTCGATGATCAGACATGATGAAGCGGGAATCGTCTTTATTCCCATCGCTTTGCCGAATGCGGTGGGAATCTCCTGCGACACCTGCATTCCCACGACCCAAAGCCGCTCGTCATCTGGCATCGCCGAGACGGGCGCCTCATAGAACCACACCGCTACATCGCCTGAAACACCCTGTTGCGCGATCGTGCTCGCCACAAGTTCCGCGATAACCCGGCCTGGCTCTTCGGAGAATTTCGCCGGCAAGGCGGCCGCCGGGTCCATACATGCAAGCCGTGCCGCATCGAGCGCCTGGACCTGGCGGTCCTTAGCCGTATAGGCGATGCCCTGGTCGACGCCGAACGACAAAACGGAAACCAAGACGATGGCCGCGACCACGGCCAAAGGCGCCATGTTGCCCGCCTCGTCACGACATGACCGCCTCATAACGCCCTCGCTTCGATCACACGCTCGTCCACGCTCTTCCACACCACGTGGCGGGACAGCGTTTGCGGCAGGCCGACGCAGGCGAAAATCCCCGGCACCTGGTAGAAAACGTCGCAAGAGAACTCGCTTCCCCTCGTGTCCGTGGCAAGCGTCCGCCCCCCGCCCGCCTCATATGCCGCATTGACCCTTCCAGCAGCAACCGCCACATTGCGCACATCAAGGTTTTTCTCAACAAGCTGCGTTGACGTCCCTATAATCTGCGATTTCACAAACGCCTCCTTATCCGGCGCAACGGCAAGGCCGCCCGTATCCATCTGCAGGCACGCCTGCACGATCTCCGACGAGATGAGCTGGGTGGAAAACGCCGTGCAAGCGACCTGCACGCACGAGAACAACAAGGCGAAAAACAGCGGGACGACGATGACGAACTGGACAACCTCCCCGCCACGCTCCGATTCGCGCACGTCGATCACCCCCTCTCCGCGACCCAGGCAACGCCGGCCGCCCGGGACTCGACGCAAAGCCTGCCGTCGCCGCCGGCCGCGCCCGCGGCCGCCGAGCCGAGCGGCGTCAAACAGGCAACCTGTGCTTTCACGGCAACCTCTACTTTTCTGGAGTCGACGCTCGAGGGAACCTCGGCGAATCCGTGTTCCTGCGCGCTATAGCGTTGACGGGAATACCCAACGCGCTCGAGAGCCCCAACGCTTGCCTGAACCTGCACGGAAACCCCGGTGCCCGTGAGACGAAGCGATTCGGAAACGGATCTTTCCGCCGCCGCTCGAGCGGAGGACGCGCCGTCGCCCGTCGAAATCTGCTCGCTCGCCCGCCGACAGGCAGCCTGGGCCGCCTCGTCGATGGCCATCTGCATGAACACCACTCGCCCAAAGTCAATCAGGGCGCACAGGAACAGCACTATAAGCGGCAGCGTCATCACGAACACGATGACGCTGCTCCCCGCCTCATCGCGCCCATACGTCGCCGAATGCATGTGGCGACGCATCTACGGCGCCGAATGCGTCGTCACGCTCCGGAACATCGACGTAATCGACGACCCTGCGCCTTTGATCGCGTCGTTGATCTGGTCTTGCAGCATTATTAGCGCCGCACCCAGACCGACCGCGAAACCGAGCACGATAACGACCTGCACGATCTCCGATCCGCCATCCTCCTCGCCGGCCAACGCCCACGCGCGCGCCCTGCCGCCCATCTCCTTCATGTGATTTTTCATACACTCCTCCTTAAAACCCTTCTCCACTTTCACCCGCCAACGCCACGATGCCCCCCACGTGCCGCGCACCGCCCCACAACAGCCCATCTATCGGCAAGCGAACGTGCCGACCACGAACCACAGCGTCAGAAACGGCGCCATGGGCAGACCATCCTTGAGCCCGAACTTGCGCAGGGCCACGCCGATGACCGAGACCACGGCCGCGACCGCATAGCATGCCGCGGCGCCCGCGAAAACGCCGACGCCGCTTGTGACGGACAACGCCGCCATGCAACGCACGTCGCCCAAGCCGATTGGGCACGGCCCTTTGGAAGCGAAGCGGTTCACCGCAAGGCTTGCCGCCAGCACCGCCCCCGCCGCCACCAGACCCGCCGCCACGCCCTGCACGCCCATGAGAAGCGCCTGGAACGCCACGCCGATAATCCCCAAGGCGCAGCAGCACTCCAGTGGGATGATGCGCGCCCGCACATCACACGCCACCGCCACCGCCATCACAGCGCCGCCAAGGGCGAGCAGAGCCGCCACGGGGGCAGAAAATCCGGAGAATGCCATGCCCGCAAACCACATTGCCGAAAGCGCCCCCAGACCCGCGCGCCAGACAAGCGTCGGAGCGAGCGTGCAGCGTCGAGCCTGATCTCCTTCGGTCATCAGGTCATCCAACACCCCGGGATCTATTCCCACCTGCGGCAGAGACTCGGCGCGCTCCCTGGTGATGGAACGGCGGCGAATCGCGGCATGCACGTCGGCAAGCCACGCCTCCAGTTCGCCGAGGCGGTCGGGGTCTTTCGCCGCGCACGCCCCGCCGGCCCGCCGCCCCAGATGCGCCTCGTATGCGGCGCGCGATTCCCACCACCAGGCATGCGAGCGCTTATACGACCTCATCAAGAGCATGTTTGCCGCCTTCGGAACGGCAAGAGCCCCGACAAGCGCCCCCGCTAAGGCCGACGCGGCCGCGACCATCACCGCGAAGCCGCTCACGCGACCACGACCTCTCGCTCGCCCTTAGCCGCATGACGCGCCCGCCCCCGAGTAGGTTCTGCGGCCCCCTGCAACATATGCCCGGCCGAGACCCCTCGCCCCTCCTCGGCCGGGCAAGGCGTGACCGGCCCGCGAGAAGGGCCCGATCGTCGAAGAAGCGCGCATGCCTGATCCGCGGCGATGCGCGAGGCCGCAGAAGGGCCCTCGCCCGCATCGACGCTCACCGCAGCGCCCACAACTTCGATCCGCACGACGATCTCGGATGCGGGCAAGCTCAGGGAGGCGGCCTGGACGACGGGCGAGATTGCCCGAAAATCCGGCGAGGATTCCGCCACCGGCGAAGTCGAGCGGGATACCGCCGACGCCGAGGAGCCGGGCGGAACCTGCGGCGGCGCGTCGGGGCAAACGGCGGTCGGGGCGGCCTGGGCCGTCCGAGCAGCGCCGGGCGTCGCGCCATGATCGGCGCTTTGCTCGCTGCCTACCTTGCCGCACGCCGCGTCAAGGTCGCCGCGTGCGCCTTCCCCCGGTTCGAATCGATGCAGGCAGCCATAGCACACCTGCGCGTCATCGAACGCGATCGCCTTGCAAACTGGGCATTCCTTCATCAGCGTTCACCTCCACTGCGCACAACGGACACGCGATCGCCCACGGCGAACCATGCATCCGCGCACTTCGAGCACCTCTCCAAAACCGCAACCGCACGGCCGCACCTCATCCGCCTTCCCGGGCCGACGCCCTCATACACCTCGACGACCTCCCCTTCCCTCGACACGAAAGCAACGTCTATCGAATAGGACATCCCCCAGGTATGCACGTCGTTGCAGGGCATGATCAGCAAAGTCGCATCACCGGCCCGCGTGCCGAGCAGGCCCCTGACGCGGTCGCCAAAACGGCCGGCCAACCTCACCCGCGGCCCGCCCCCGCCCGACGAGCACTCGCCATGAACGGCAGGCGCGCGGCAAGCCGCCCTCACGCGCACTGGATGGTCACGCGAACCCGATCCCCTATTTCGGCGTACGTGGCGATCGCCCATCTGTACGCACCCCCTTCCTTCCTAAACGTCTCGAATGTCCCGCTGCCGCTTTCCACGCAAACCCAGCCAATCGATTCCATACGCTCAGCCAAATCCGACCGAGCCGAGGGAACCGTAGCGCGGGCCAAATAAGCGGCGATCGACGAGGACTCGTCCAAAAGCACGTCCTCCTTGTCGAAAAACGACGGGAGCTCCCCGGAAAACGCCGCCGTAGCCACCTCAGGCTGCACCGCGTAGGTCTTTCCGCTCGAGATCCCCATGACGGCCGAAAAACCCGCCTGCTGAGCTACATACGACGCCCCGGCCGCGCCGGTAGACGACGTGGCCCGCTCGACGACGCCGCTCGCAGCCAGCGCAGAAATCAAGCCGACGACCAGCAAGCTTGCCGCAATGGGCCGGCAACGGCGCGCGCTCGCGAAGCCATCGCCGCGAACGCATGGCGGTACCCGGCTTTCTCTTCTCATCAAAACAGCACCCCCGGTTTGTAGCTGTCCACCACCAATTCCTCGCTATGGACGAGTTTGGGCAGCGAAACGCCGAGCACCTCGTCCTTAAGCCCCAGCCCGAAAAGCGTCGGAGCATATTCCAGCGTCGCCGAATAGGCCATATGCCCTCCGGCAACCGAGCGCACGACCACGCGCGCCCGCAGGTTGTCCTGCGAAAGCGTCGCAGAGAGGGCCTGCTCCACCGCGCCCGCGGCCTCCACGCTGTCCTGACCGTAGGCCGGCGAGGTGGCGTGGACGCGAACGAGGTCGCGAAAGTCCCCATCGAAGGCGGCGCAGCTGGCGAAAAACGTCAGCACGTTCACCGCGATGGCGGCGATGACGATCATCGCGGGCAAGGCGACCACGAACTCGATGGTCATCTGGCCCCGCTCACCGCCCCGCTTCCCGACGCGGGTGGCTCCCGCGCCCATCAATCCCATGCGCGCACCCCCGTAACGCTCGAATGCACGGAAAGCAGCGTTTCGACTATGCGCTCGACAACCCCCTTCGAGAAGTCCTTCGCGCGAGGTGGCAGCGCCACCGTCACCGGAACCGAAGTCCCCTCGATGTCCATCGTCGCCACCTCGACCGAGTCCCCCAAGCCGTCGATTCGCTCGAACAGGGAACGCTCGGTCGCGCCGACGACGGCCGTGAAGACGTCGTTAGACGCCAGCGGATGCTCCACCGCCGTGCGCTTGAGCTCAAGCAGGCGCGCGCAGGCCGCCTGCTCCTCATCCGCGGCGGCCACGTGGGCCGAGTTCACTAACACCGGGCGCAGGGCGTCGAGGTTGGCCGGCTCAAGGCCAACCGTATCGATCGCCGATTCAAGCGTGTCGGCCGCCCAATCCCCCAATCCGCTCGCGCCAACGAGCGGCAGGCCGTCGAGCGCCGACCGAACGGCGTCGCGCAAGGCATCCTGGCCTCGCGCATAAGCGCCCAGAAGTCCAGACCAACACGACAGGGCCATGCCCGAAGCGCCCACAAGCGCGCCTCCCGCGGGCCTCAGGCCGTCAAGCACCGAGGTGAGCACGTTTTCCCCTTCCCCCGACGGATCGGCGACCAGAGTCGCGGACGAAACCGCCACCCGCGTGCCAAGCGCGCCCGTCGCCTGCACGAACGTCGACTCGAAACCGCCCGCCGGCGCATCGGCGCCGACGCTCGATACGAGCACCACCACTCCCTTGCTTCCGGGGGGCTTGGCATCGATGCGCATCCCGCCCGCCTGCTTCAGGACATCGATCACCTCGCCGAAAACCGACGACGCGCGATCACGCACCTCCTGCGCGGCGGGACGGGCTCGATCGAGCGCCTGCCCGTAGTCCCGTGCAGCATCGGCAACGATGCCGTAGTGGTATTCGAAGCCGTTGTCGATGACCGAGGATGCCGAAGCAACCTCGCCCATGCTCGACGCAGTGAAGTGGCACGATTCGCATTCGGCATACGACCCTCCCTCCATCTCGGCGATCGACCCCATCCAGGCAACCTCGGCGGCGCGCGGGCATCCCTGCCAGGCATGCATGACGACGCGCCCATCCTCGTCTCGCGTGCAAGGGTATATCTGCTCGATGAACAGCGAGGTCTCCTTCATCTGCTCGGTATTGCGGGGAAGGCTGGGGAAATACGCCTCGAAGGAGCCCGCGTCCTCATACACGTACCCACTCGAAAGCTCCTCGCAAGCGAAGGCGTACAGGCGCTTGCGCATCTGCGAGCGCACCTGCTCTTCCATGGAGTCCCCTTGCGGCCGCTCGGCTTCAAGGCGTGCGGCGTAGTAGTTTCTCGCACGTTCCAGCGCCACCGAGAACGACCAGGCATCCACGCTCGAATACAGCGGGTTGCCCGCCCCGGAAAGCCCGGCGAGCGACTCGGCGCGCTCCGCCATGCAGTACGCCGGCCGCGCGCCGCAATCGTGCTCGAAGGCACGCTGTTTTGCGGCGTTCGCCTCCTGCGCAGCATGATCGGCCTCTTGCGCGGCCTCGCGAATGGCGTCCGCCTGCCCGTTCGCGGAGTCGAGGGCGCGCCGTCGCGCGCCGTCGTCGTCAGGAAGCGCGATATCGGGCGCCTTCGAGGGCACCGACACGGCGAGCGCCACATACGACGAAGCGCCATGCGCATTCGCCTCGGCCACCGCGGCCGCCGCGGCGGCCGACAGAAACGGCAAGGAGCTCTGCACCCGGTTCAACCCGGAAGCCGCGCGCTGCGAGAAGGAATCGCGCGCATCCCCCACACGCCCGGCGGCGTTGAGCAGCTCGCCCCCTATCGCCTGCCCGCCCGGCACGCACAGGGCGACAACGCCAAGGCCGGCGCAAACCCCGCCCGCAAGCGTCAGCGACAGCACCACCGCGTCGCATACCCGTACGGCGATCATGAACTCCGCGACGACGTTCTGCGCCGCGAGCGCAGACGCATCGGCCACCGATTGGGTACGTGAGGAAATCGACTGCACGCGATACACCTGAGCGGTGGAAAACACCAGCGACAGGGTTATCAGCATGGCAAGCACCATGCCGGCGGTGGTCATGCCCGCCTCGTCGCGCATGCGCAGCAACGCCATCATGCCCACGCCCCAATCCATCCCGCAGGGTCGAGGCCCGCCGTCGTGCCGCCAATCCATATAGGCTGGGTTGGACGGCTGTCTCGCACCTCGACGGTCAAAAGGCCGTCGCCATCGAGGATTCCAGCCAAAGCCCCGGCCGCATCGAAGAGCGGAAGCGGGCGCACCTTCGTGCGAACGACCACCGAAACCTGCTCCGACGATTCGCCGCCTTCGGTTTCCACCTCCCATGTGCAACCGCCCTCATGCACATGAAAGCACGGCGCCGGCGGAATAGCCCCCAGACGATGCCGCACATAAGCGTCGACCGAATCGTCCATCGATCCGAGCGCATCGGTCTTGGTGACGAGCAGGCGGCACGCATCGGCGGCGGCCGCCTGCATCACCACGCGGTCGTACAGCACAAGCGCCGGCTGCACCAAAGCAAGCAGCGTGACGAACAGCACGGGAATGAGCACGGCGGCCTCCACCGTCGCTTGCCCCGCCTCCGTCCCTAACGGGCGAGCCACGTCCCACACCTCCTTCGCAAAAGCATTCGAACGAAATGGCGGCGCTCGATCGCTCGAGTCCGCAAACGCAAAGCCATCCCCTGCCAACCTAAGGGCGATCAAGGGCCCATCACAGGCGCGCCGGGCATCAGTACAGCAGCACATCGGCCATGGCCTGGGGCGATGCCGATTCGACGCAATGCGATGCCGTGGCCAGGGCGTGCTCGATAAACGCACCGCCCGAAGCAAGCCGCCACAGGGCCCCCAGGCCGGCGACCACCGCCAAAAAGGCAGCAGCCACCAAAGCGAACTCAACCGTGGACTGGCCCGACTGCAGGCATGCACGCCCGCCCGCAAGCCGCGGCGCACGTTTACAGGCTGTTAATGCCATCCGAAATGGCATCCCACAAGTCCTGCAGCTTGCCCCGAAACAACGTGATCGCGATGATGGCGATCACCACCAGCACGCCAACCAAAATGGCGTACTCCGTCGTGCCCTGCCCTTCCTCTTTGGTACGCAACCGCATCAGCGTGCAGGTCATTCGAGCCAATCCGCCTCGATATGCGCAAGCGATTCTCTCCATCATGTTCAGTAGCCTCCCATCAGTTCCAATAAAACCGGCCCCAACACCAGCAGCAACATAGCCGGCAGAATAAGCGTCCCCGTGGGGATCATCATTTTGACCGGGGCCTTCGCAACGCGCTCCTCGACGCGCGCGCGATGCACCGAGCGCGCCTCGGCCGCAGCCTGCTCCAAGCTGTCCCCCAACGCAGTCCCGAATCGAAGGGAACGCACGATGGAGGACACCACCCGCGCGAAAAACGCCGATCCATACGAATCGGCAAGCGCCTTTAAAGCCCCCTCGCGGCTTTCGAGCCCAAGCGACCAGGAACGCATCGCCTGCGCGCACTCGCGCGAAAGACCGGAGTCGAAATGCTCCACGTACAGCTCGAAACTGCGGTCGAACGACAATCCGCTACGCACGCCGAGCGCGACGACCTCGAGCAACTCCGGCAAGTCGCGCTCCAGGCTCGCAAGCCGAGCTGCGCAACTTTCGCCCAACGCGCGCCGCGGAGCCGTAAATCCCCAGGCCGCCCCCAATACGGCGCCGACAATGCCAAGCTCGTTCGACATCACCAGACCGAGCAGGCCGCCTGCGGCGCCAGCGAAAAGCGCCAAGCGCGCCATCGCCTCTCCGAACGCCTCCCGCGACACCTTCCCGGCAAAACCCGACCGGGCGACGACGTCTTCGAAACGCCCGGCACGGCCAAGCGCGACCGCCCAAGGACCCGAAGACGCTTTCCGCAACGCGATACGCTCGCCAAGACGCACGAGGTAATGAAGCACGCGCCCCGAAACGCCCTTGCAGCCCGGGACCCCAAGGCCGCCTTCGGGTGATCCGCGCGCACGTCGCGCCCGCCTGCCCGCAAAAGACGGCATTGCAGCTGCTGCGCACGACCCTGCGCAAAACGCGAACAGCGCCCCTGCGAGCACGACCAGTCCCTGCCAGCCCATCACGCAACCTCGACTGCCAGCATCCGCCGTACCGCGAGCACGCCCGCAAGCTGCATGGCCAAAGCCATGCCGAGCAGGCACACCCCCGCCACGCTGGCGAAAAACGGCTCCAAAAACCCTTTGCTTACCACCGACAGCGCGGCGATGAGCGCGAACGGCATCACCGTAACCACCCGCGCCGACAGGCGCGCCTGCGCGGTCTGCACGCGCAGACTGCGACGCAGGGCGAGCTGCCCTTCGACCGCATCGCGCGCCGCATCGAGGACCGGGCGAAGACTGCCGCCGGCCTGATGCTGCACATCGAGCGCCACGGCAACGAAGCGAAGCTCCGGAACCGACGCATCCAGCATCAGGACCTGCAAAGCGCCCTCGGCGCCCTGCCCGGTCTCGAGCACACCCGCGGCCCGATGAAACCTCCGCCCCAAAGGGCCCTCGATTTCCTGCGACAGATGCCGAAACGTCTGCTGCAGCGAGAACCCGGCCTGGAAGCAAGCCCCCATCGAGTGAAGGACATCCGGCACGGCCGCGCGTGCCTCCTCCCGCTCGGCATCCTCAAGTGCCCCGACGCGCACCACCGCAACGATGCACACAAGCACGGATATGGCAATGGCGGCGAGCGGCGAGCGGGCGACAACCCCCGCAAGCCCTCCGGCGACGCATGCCAGGCCAAACACCAGCGACAAGGCGGCTTCCGGCACGGGTTCGATATTTAAACGCCGGTCGAACGCATGCGACGCCTGCTCTGCAAAGCGCCTGATGGAAGAGATGCGGCATCCCAGTCGGGACAAGGGCATAGCCCAGCTCACCCCGTTGGCCGCATAAGCCCAAGCACCCTTGCCTCTAACGGCGAGCGCCAGGTAGCGAACGCGCGCACCTGCTGCGCGCGTCAGGAAAAGACCGAAAAGAAAAGCCGAAACCGCGCTCAGGCCGCACAACGCAAGCGCCCCATCCATCGCCTCACCTCTTCCCCGTCTACCCCCGCCGTTACGTCGAGACTGTCTATCCAATCAGGCAGTTCATGCCAAACGCCCTTCCCATCAGGCCCGTCACGTGTGAATATCGCGCGGATCCCACATCGCTTGCCGCCGGCGGGCGCGTAAAACTCCGCTATCTGGCTCACATACCGACGCCCATCGAGCGCCCGCGAGGTTTGGACCACTACATCGAACGCGCTCGCCGCGTTGGCTTCTATCACATCAACCGGCAAATCAACCCCATAACGCACCATCGTCGTGATGCGCGGAAGCACGTCCGCCGGCGAATTGGCATGCAGCGTGGTCAGAGACCCGTCATGGCCCGTGTTCATGGCGGTCAGCATGTCGACCGCCTCCGCGCCACGGCACTCGCCCACCACGATGCGATCGGGACGCATACGCAAGGCGTTAACCACCAGGTCTCGAATGGTCACCTCACCGGCCCCCTCGGCGTTGCGAGGACGCGCCTCCAGGCGAACGACATGCGGGTGCTCCAAAAAACGAAGTTCCGCCGTGTCCTCGATCGTCACGATGCGCTCGCCTGGACGGATGCAGCACGACAGCGCGTTGAGCAAGGTCGTCTTGCCGCTGCCCGTCCCGCCGGAAACCACGACGTTCTTGCGCGCGAGCACCGCCCATTCCAAGAATAGGCGAAGGCTCGCGTCCACCGACCCGGACGACTCCATGTCGGCCAAGGTGATCACCCGATTCGTAAACTTTCGGATGGTGACAATCGGGCCGTCGGGCGCTAAAGGCGGCATGACGACGTTCACGCGATGCCCCTGCGGAAGACGGGCGTTGACCATCGGCGACGACTCGTCCACGCGCCG
>CAVGAF010000013.1:0-34983 GCA_963627055.1 Butyrivibrio sp. CAG:318
CTCTACAGAAGCCCTGCCCCGCGCAGGGCTTCTTTCGTTTCATGGATGCTGTAGAGGCTGCCGAATGCGCAGATAATGCCCTCGGCGCCGGCCAGCTCCTCGGCGCGCGCCACCGCCTGCGCATAGGTTTCGGCGGCGAAAATGGGCAGGCCGTCCGCGACATCTGGCAGCTCGGCAGCCGCACGGGCGGCCTCTGCCGCAAAGTCGGCGGCCGGCAGGGCACGCGGGTTGTCGGGGGTCACCGCCACCAGGCCCGCCGCGAGCGGCAGGACCGTGCGCAGCATCGCGGGATAATCCTTGTCGGCCATCACGCCGGAAAGCAGGACCGCGCGCTGGCCGGGGAACACGTCGGCCAAAGACTGCGCCAGCACGGCGGCTCCCTGCGGGTTGTGACCGCCGTCGACCACCACGGTCGGCTTTCCGGCAACCTGCGGGAGCACTTCGAAGCGCCCCGCCCAACGGGTCTGGGCAACACCTTCGCGAATCGCATCGTCGGGAAGGGAAAGACCGCGGGCGCGCAGCGCGAAGACGGCCTCGAGCGCCAAGGCCGCGTTCTGCGGCTGATAGGTGCCGAGCAGCGTCGTTTCGTACGCGACGCCTTTATAGGTGAAGGGGCGCGCGACGAGCGGCAGGCCGGGCTTCGACTCGCCTTGCGGCTTATGGTGCACGGAAGAGATGGCAAGCTGGTCGAAGTCGGGACAGGCCAAGGTGTCGCCGGCCGCCGCCGCAGCGTCGCGCACCACGGTCATGGCCCGAGCCTCCTGCGGCCAGGACACCACCGCCGAGCCAGGCTTGATGATGCCGGCCTTTTCGCAAGCCACCTCGGCTACGGTCGTGCCGAGCCAAGCGGTATGGTCGAGCCCGATGCGGCAGATGACCGCGACGTCCGGCGCATCGATGACGTTCGTGGAGTCGAGCCTGCCGCCCAAGCCCACTTCCAGCACCACGATCTGGCATCCCGCCCGGGCGAAGTGCGTGAGCGCAACGGCGGTCATCAGCTCGAACTCCGTGGGGTGGTCACCGGTTTCCACCGATATCCGCTCAGCGTGTTCGCGCACCTCGAGCGTGACGCGCCGCAGATCGTCAAGCGAAATGTCTTGCCCGTCAACGCGAATGCGCTCCTCGAAGCGCTCGATGTAGGGGCTGGAAAACCAACCGGTCTTATAGCCGGCGGCCTTCAAGATGCTCGCAAGGTAAGCTCCCGTGCTGCCCTTGCCGTTCGTGCCGGCGATGTGCACGAAGCGCAGCGCATCCTGCGGGCGGCCCAGGCGCTTAAGCAGGTCGCGTATGCGGTCGAGCCCCAGACGCGAAGCCTGCCAGCGCGGAAAGTTGATGTAGGCGATCGGATCGAATACTTCGGGGTCGAACGGCTCGCCGGCGGCGGGAGCGGTTGTTTGTTCAGCCACGGGAATTTCCTTCCGTAGGGTTCGTTTTCTGTTCGGCATCCGGGGAAGGCGCGCCTGACGGGGCGGCCGCGGCGCCGGGTGCAGCCGCGGCGCCGGCGTCCGCACCGGTGCCCGTGCCGGCAACCCCCGCAGCCGCAGACTGCCGCGCCCGCTGCTCATCGAGCTGGCGCAGCACCTGCCCCAAGGTGACGAAATCGTTCTCCAGCGCCTCGCGCTTGGCCCCGTCGTAGAGCGCGGCGGCGGGATGGAAAATGGGAAACACGAGGAATTTGCCGGCGCGCATGGTGCGCCCGTGCAGGCGCGTGATGCCCACCTGCGTCTTCAGCACGAACTGCGTGGAGAATTTCCCCAGCGTGACCAACACCTCGGGGTCGATGGTGCGCGTCTGCTCGCGCAGAAAGGGCGTGCAGGCCTGAATTTCCTCGGGGCGCGGATCGCGGTTGCCGGGAGGGCGGCACTTCAGGATATTCGCAATGAACACGTCCTCGCGGCGCAAGCCCGCCAAGCCCAGCAGCTCGTTGAGGTAGTGCCCCGCCGCGCCGACGAAGGGCTCTCCCTGCGCGTCCTCGTTGCGCCCCGGGGCCTCGCCGATGAACAGCACGCGCGCATGGGGGTTTCCCACGCCGAACACCGTTTGCGTGCGGCCGTCGGCAAGCGGGCAGCGGCGGCAGGCGGCCACGCTCGCGTGCAGCTCGTCGAGCGGGATATGCGGTTTGCTCACGACATGCCTCCTCCGTGCGTTGGGTTCGCCCTTCATGCGTCGGGCTCGCGCCATCTTCGACAAGCCTAGCACAGCCGCCATGCCCGCACGACGACGAAGCGCACGCGCGCAGCGGTTCGTAACGAGGGGTTCACAACGAGCGTGCAGGCATGCCTTTCAACTGCAAATTCACGAAACGAACACTTACGAAGCCGCCCCCGTTTGTGTTTCAATACAGAGCTGTTCAAAGCAGTGAAGTAGTTTCGCCCATATGAGACGTCCGTAGCTCCAAAGCCGCGGGCGTTTTTTGTTGCCCCGATTTCGGAAATAGTGCCCGGAATTCGGATCGCCGGGCGGCCGGCAGCGGGCGCAAGGCCCTGCCCGTCGGCGTCATCTACCTGCTTACCTTTGGCCCGGACAGCCGGGAAGCCACCTATGGAAGGATGTTGAAACACGTGGCTCAACCAATGCAAGGAGCACTCCCTAAGGCGCGCGTGAGCGTGCCGCACCCCTATCTGGCCCTCATGGGGCTCTATCTCGGCGGTTTCACCGGCATGTACAGCGAAACCGCGCTGAACATCGCCCTGCCGCAGCTTTCCGCCACCTTCGGCGTGGAGCTGTCTCTCGTGCAGTGGCTCGTGGTCGGCTACATGCTGGCCATCGGCATCGTCCTGCCGTTCTCCAGCCTGCTGATGAAGTGGTTCTCGGCGCGCAAGATCACCCTGTTCGCGCTCGGGGCATTTTTGGTCGGCTCCCTCATCAGCGGCCTTTCCAGCACGTTTGGCATCTGCCTTGCCGGGCGCATCATCCAGGGCGTCGGCACGGGTTTGGTGCTGCCGCTCATGTTCGCGATGGTGCTCGAGGTCATCCCGCCGCATAAGATCGGCGCGGCCATGGGCATCAACGCGCTCGTCATCATGTCCGCATCCGCCGTCGGCCCGACCATCGCCGGTTTCCTGATCGGCGCGATTTCCTGGAACGCCGTGTTCTTCAGCTTCGCCGTGGTGCTGGCAGTTGGCATCGCATTCACGTTGAAGTTCCAGGTGAACCCCTACGAGCTGACGAAGCCCGCGATCGATTTCGTCTCCGTCATCACCTCGGTGCTCGGTTTCGGCGGCGTCGTTTTGGGCGTGGGCATGGCAAGCCTGTTCGGCTGGGGCTCTGCGGCCGTCATCGCCGCGCTCGTGGTGGGCATCGCCGCGCTCGTGGTGTACTCGCGCCGCCAGCTTTCCATGGAAACGCCCGTCATCGACCTGCGCGTGTTCACCATTCCGGGTTTTCGCACCGGAGCCTTATGCGTCATGCTGAACTTCGGCATCACGCTGGCGGCCATGTACGTGCTGCCGCAGTTCTACCAGAACTCGATGCTTCTGGCCGTGAGCCTCGCCGGCCTGGTCATGCTGCCCGGCGGCATCGTCAACGCGTTCGTGTCGATGATGGCCGGCCGCGTCTACGACAAAATCGGCGCACGCATCCCGGCGCTTGCCGGCTTCGCGCTTTCCATCGTGGCGTGCGCGCTGCTGCTCACCACCGGCCCTGCCACCCCGCTGCCCTTCGTCATGGCGTGCCACATCCTGCTGATGATCGGCGTACCGCTGGCCATGTCGCCCTCCCAGACGCATGCGCTCTCCTCGCTGCCGCATAACCTGTCCACCGACGGTTCGACCATGATCAACACCATGCAGCAGGTGATGGGCGCCATCGCCACGGCGCTGGCCACCTATCTGGTCGCCACCGGCTCGGCAACTTCGGGTCAGGCCGACGCCGCAGCCTCGTTTGCGGCAGGCTCCCACTGGGGCTTCGCCTTCACACTCGTGATGGCGGTCGTCGCCTTCGTGCTGGCCTTGAGCTTCAAGAAGCGTGGGGCTGCGGAAGCCGGCGGGGCGGCTGGCGCCTCCGATGCGGCGCCCAAGCGCGCGCAGGGCGCTAAGCCGGCTGGCGCTACCGGGGCCGCCGCCGCGGGCGCGGGCGCTGCGGCGGGCAATCCGCTTGCAGCCCTCATGAAGACCGACGTGTTCGTGCTGAATGAAGACGACTCCGCGCTCGAGGCGCTGCGCCTGTTCGCCAGCAAGGGCATCTCCGGCGCGCCGGTCGTCTCCCGTGAAGGCAAGCTTGCGGGCTTCGTGAGCGACGGCGACATCATCGGCTCGCTCGCGCGCCAGACGCCCACGTTCACGAGCTTCTACGCCTACACCGCCGAGGGCGACGGGGCGGAGTTCGACGAGAAGTCGAAGCTTCTGGCAAGCATGCCGGTGTCGCGCGTTGCCACGAAGAACGTGCTGACCGTGTCCGTCGACGACGACATGCGCACGGTATGCGCGAAGCTGGCCGCGCATCATCTGAAGAAGGCGCCGGTCATGAACGGCGACGTGATGGTGGGCGTGATCAACCGCTCCGATATCACGCGCTACACCGTGAACCTTTACGCCAAGGCATAAGGCGGCTTTCAGGCCGGGTTGCGGGTCGCGCAACCCGGCAAGGCGAAAACAGCAAATAGCATTACAGCGAAACGCCCCCGCGGAATACCACGGGGGCGTTTTCTTACGCAAACCAGGAATGCACGGTTTTTGGCTGAATGTGGGGGAAGGCTTCGAGCACCTCCGCCTCGCTCATGCCGCCCGCCAAAGCAGCCGCCTTCGCGCGTTCGTTGTAGCGTTGCGCGCACGCCCCATGCTTGCAGTAGGCAGAATTACCGATGAGCGGGCGGCCGCAGTTGGGACACGCATGCAGCTTGCCGGCGGCAATGGCGTCGACAAGATCATCAAGCATGGTGGTGCGGCCAAGGCGCCCCAGGCGCAACGTCTCGGGATCGATGCGCACCAAACGCAGGCTGCGCTGCAGGGCCTCGGTAAGCGCAATGAGCATCAGGTTGGCGGCAATCCGGTTGGCCGTGCCGGCAATCGGCTCGCCGTCCGCAAGCGGCACGTAGCCGAAATACACGGTCTTGCGCAAGCCGTTTGGCTGCAGCTCGTAGGTGCGCACCAAGGAAAACGTCAACTCGAACTGCGTGCCCTGCACCCGGCGCAGGCGCGCATGCAGCGGCTCGGCGGCACGCCCCTCGCCCACCGACTCTTCCAGGACGATGGACTCCTCCGTCGGCGCAAGGCACTCCGGGACCGTAAAGCGGTAGGCCTCGCCGCGGCGATCGCGATGGCCGAACTCAAGACCGCTCTCATCGCCGGTCATGGACATGAGGCCCAGGCGCGCCGCATAGCTCGCCGCATCGAGGCGGGAAGCGATCGAGGGCGCCGCATCTTCCGGAGCATCGATCGGGACGACGAACGTAGCGTCTTCGCCTCCAACCGTTCCATCCGATTCCTTCTTCAGAACCGCCTTGTAGCGTTTCCCCATCGCGGCATTCCGCTCAATGCAATAGCCGAGCTTCTTCAAGATAGGCTCGTCATAGGCTTCGTCCGGCTTTAAGGAAAGGCCCTCTGCAAGATCGGTACGGTACCGCATTCCGTACTTTTCCAAGAAGGGCTGGACCTGCTTCGAAAGGAAATCACGCGAATCCGGTTTCAGCAGCAGGAGGTCGCGCACGTAGTATTTGCCGCCGTCGTCGGCGTCTTCGTCAGCCGAGAGGATGGCAAACTGCGGGCAGATATATTCAACGTTTGGCATGGTCAGCACCCTTGTAACAGTTTTTGTAATTTACTATACGTAAGATATTTAAGCTATTACGCATTGTCAAAGGTTTTAGAGAATTCCTTACGGAAGACGCAAGACCCGACCCAATGAATCGAGTGAAAATCTTATCGCCTGAATAGCTTCAGGGGCGAATTCACCGGCGCATTCGCATAGGCGCGCACTCCGGCGCAGCCGGAGCATCGAACGGAACGACGAATGCGGCCCGAACGTCGCTCCTTGCACCCTCGCTGCACCCACGCGCATCCCTCAGTTACAAAACGGCTTCCGGCTTTCCCGAGTGCTATACTTAACCGCGATTTCCAAACGACAACGCAAAGGTTTTTTCATCATGGCAGACAAAGATCTTCCGAGCGGATTCACCGGGTTCGCCCGTCGCAACTCGAACAGCAATTTCGAAAGCGCCGCCGACGCCATCCGTGCCCGCGAGGCGCAGCGCGCCGCTGCCGGGACGGCGAAGCCGGCGCCTCGCCGCGCAACCGCCAGTTTCCTGTCGCAGGCCGAGGCGCGCAACGAGGCCGCGTTCGATACCCAAAACGCGCAGCAGCAAACCGCCGGCGAGGAAGCGCCCGAGCAGCCGAAGCCTTCCTTCGACCCCGACAAGCTGGCGACCATTCCCAGCAAGGATCGCCGTTGGTCGTGGCTTGAAATCGACCTGAATGCCATCCGCCACAACGCGCAGGCCGTGAAGAAGGCCATCGGCGCCGGGCGCCATCTGATGGCGATCGTGAAGGCCGACGCATACGGCCATGGCGCGGTGCGCGTGGCGAAGACCGCGCTCAATTCCGGCGCCGACTACCTGGGCGTCGCGACCGTCGACGAGGGCATCCAGCTGCGCGAGGGCTTGGTGAACGCACCCATCCTCATGCTGGCCGAGCCCCCGGCATCCGCCATCCCGCTTCTGTTGGCCTACAAAATCATGCCGGCCGTCTACACTTCCGAGTTCGCCATCAGCTATGCCGAGGCGGCCGACTCCATGGGCATCAGGGCGCCCTTCCACCTGGCGGTCAACACGGGCATGAACCGCATCGGCGTGCGCCACGACGAAGTGGTGTCCTTCATGAATCAAGTCGGCTTCCATCGCGCGCTCGACCTAGTCGGCACGTTCACGCATTTCGCGACCGCCGACTGCCCCGAAACGCTTGACTTCCAGATTCAGGCGAAGCGCTTCATCGAGGCGGTGGATGCGCTGCGCGAGGCGGGCATCAACCCGGGCATCGTGCACTGCGCGAATTCCGCGGCCGCCATCCGCTACCCCGACGTGCGCTTCGACATGGTGCGCCTGGGCATCGGCCTGTACGGCTACTACCCCTGCCCCGAGTGCTTCCCGCTCATCGACTTAAAGCCCGCCATGAGCGTGCACGCGCGCATCACCGACACGCGCCTGGTGCCCATGAGCGAGGGCGTGAGTTATGGCCTGAATTACCGCAGCTCCGGCAGCGTGAAAATCTGCACCGTGCCCATCGGGTACGCCGACGGCCTGCGCCGCGGGCTTTCGGGCCGCATGGACTTCATCGTCAACGGCGTGCGCTGCCGCCAGGTGGGCAACATATGCATGGACCAGTGCATGTTCGAAGTCGATCTGCGCTCCTACGCACGCCGCCAACGCATCGACCCCCAAATCGGCGACGAGGTACTTATCGTGGGCGAACAGGGCGAGGCGGCCGTCTCCATCGAGGAGCTGTGCGAAACCCTCGGCACCATCCCGCACGAGCTATGCATCGGCTTCTCCCACCGCATGCCCCGTTATTACGTGTAGAACGCCCATCGGCGGGGATTGGGACCGGAGCTGCCGACGGGGTTTGAATCCGGAATGCCCGGCGGGGATAGGGTCCGGAATTGCCGGCCGGCAAGAGCACCCCATCCCCGCATTGACTGCGGCCTGGTCGATCTTGCGATCGACCCTACAAAATCATGCTGCAAAGGTAACCTCGCAAGAGAATTTTGTAGGTGCGAGCGAGAGCTCGCACATGCCGGCGCAGCCGGCATAATCGACCCGCAGGTCCAACCAAAGTCAGCGAGGGGCCCTGTGGTGCGTCGTATTCGCCTGAAACAAGGGGGCATAGGCCTCATCGGCCATGCCCCCGCAGTTGAAGGCGAAGACGGCGTGCCACAGGGCCCCGCAGCGTCGAGCGGTCCGGTTTGCCGCAAGGCAAACCGGAACCTAGTGTCCTCCGCCGGCCATCATTTTTACGGCGTGGGGCAAGGCGGCCACGATGCCGTCCCAATTTTCGCGCGCGGCCTTTTCGCTTCCCGGCAAGTTGATGACCAGATGCGTGCCGCGCTGCATGCACAGCGCACGGGAGAGCATGGCGAACGGCGTGATGGCAAGGCTGTGCGCGCGCATGGCCTCGGCGATGCCGGGAACGTTGCGGTCGCATACGGCCTGCGTCGCCTCGGGCGTCACGTCGCGCAGCGACAGACCCGACCCGCCGCAGGTCAGCACCACGTCGGCGTCAACTTCGTCGCACGCCGCCACGATCGCGGCGCTGATCTGGTCCACTTCGTCCTTCACCACCACATGGCTCGCGCACGTCCAACCCGCATCGGCTATCAGCTGCTCGAGCGCCGCGCCGGCGGTATCCTGCTTCATGCCGCGCGTGTCCGAGCACGTGATGATGGCGAACTTCAAGGGAGCCGCCTCATGTTCGTGATCATGGGCCATCTCTTCCAACCTTTCCTCGAATGAAATACGGGCGCCTACAGGCACACGTCTTCCGAAACGTCCAGCAGGATGCACTCGACCTCGCAGCCCGCCTGCCTGCCTTCGTTGCCCTCGGGCAAAACGGCCAGGCAGTTGCTGCGCTGGATGACGCCGAACAGCCCGGAGCTTTGATTCTTCGCCGGCTCGACCACGTAAGCGCCGCTCTCGTCCTTCGACAGCGTCGAGCGCAGGTAGATGCGGCGCGGGTCCTTCTTCTTCGCATCGCGCGCGAGGCGGGCCTTGATGCGCGGGCGGTCGAAATTCACGTAACCCTGCATCTTGCGCAGCGCCGGGCGGATGAGCATCTCGAACCCGCAGTACGCGGCGGCCGGATTGCCCGGCAGCCCGAACACAGGCGTGCCGTTGACCAGGCCGAACGTCTGCGCCTTGCCCGGGCGCATGTTCACCGTCGTCATCAGGAGCTCGCCAGTCTGCTCAACGCACGGCTTGATGAAGTCGAAGTCGCCGTTCGAGGCGCCGCCGGACGTGACGACGAAGTCGTATTCGTTCGTGGCAGCGAGGACGACCGCTTTAAGCGACTCGAGCGAATCCTCGACGATCGGCAAAATCGTCGGCTCGGCACCGGCGGCGCGGGCGCAAGCGGCCAGCGCGTAGCTGTTGGAATTGCGAATCTTGCCGGGCGTGGGCATGTCGGTCGGATTCACCAGCTCGGAACCGATGGAGATGACGGCGACCTTCGGACGGCGCGCCACGGGCACCTCGACGATGCCGCAACCGGCGAGGAAGCCGGCACCTGCGGGGTTTATCAACTCGCCAAAGGCCACGACGACCTCGCCGGCCTTCGCCTCCTCGCCCGCTTCGCGCACATTCGCCCGCAGCTTCGCGGGTTCGGTGAACGCCACGCGCCCGCCGGGCTTGCCCTCGCCCGAGAGATTCGTCACGATCTCGTATTTCACCACGCAGTCGGCATCGTCGGGCAGCGGCGCGCCGGTCATGATGCGCACGCATTGGCCCTCGCCGATGACGCCCTCGAAAACGTCGCCGGCCGCAACCTCGGCAATGACGTCGAGCTCAACCGGGGCAGCCTCGCTCGCCGAGGCGATCTGATCGGCACGCAGGGCGAACCCGTCCATGGCCGCATGGGCGAACGGGGAGATGTCGATATCGCTTTTCAGGTCGGCGGCAGCCACGCGACCGGCGGCGTCAAGCACGCCAACCACTTCGGCAGGTAATACGGAAACAGATGAAAGCACCAGGTCGCGTGCTTCCTCGACGGAAATCATCTCCGGCATGGACACGTCCTCCCCTTTAAACATACGGACAATGACAGCCATTATAACGCTACCGAGGACAAACGAACCCATGAGGAAAAAGGGGCAGCGGGCGGGCGCGCCGCGAGACGCCTGCGTCCGATGCTCCGGCTTCGCCGGAGTGCGCGCTCGCGAACGCGCCTACAAGGACAAACGAACCTGCGAGGGAAAAAGGGCGGCAAGACGTGCCTAAGAGGCCAACATGCGGCAAGCCCATTGCGCTGCCACCATGCTGCCCTTCGGCAGCACGTCCTCGTCGATGGTGTAATAACAGCTGTGCTGCGGATGCGTCGCGCCCACCTCAGGGTTGCGCGTGCCTACGAAGCAGAACACGCCCGGCACGTAGCGCAAATACTCGCTGAAATCCTCGCCGGAAAGCGTGCCGCGATAGTCCGCCACGCCCGCCTCGCCCAGCACGTCGAGAACCGCGCATCGCGCCACCTCGGCGCAGGCCGCATCGTTCGCCAATCCGGCGTTTCCCTGCTCGAACGTGAACGTCGCCTTCGCCCCGAATGCGCTCGCCACCTTCTCCACGATGCGCTCGAGGCGCTCCGGAACCTCGGCGCGCAGCTCGCTCGACCAGGTGCGCACCGTGCCGGTAAGCCAGGCGCGGCCCGCCATGATGTTGCGCGCCTCGCCGCCGTGGAATTCGCCCACGGTCACCACGACCGGCTCGAACGGCGAAACGTCGCGGCTGACCAGCACCTGCAGCGACATCACCAGCTCGGCGCCCACGACGACGGCATCGACGCCCTTGTGCGGCATCGACCCGTGCGCGCTCACGCCCTCGATGTCCACGCGGAACCAGTCGGTGTTCGCCATGCGCTGCCCCGGGGCGCACGACACCTCCCCCGCATCCACCTCGCTCCAGATATGCGCGCCGTAGATGGCGTCCACGCCCTCAAGCGCCCCGGCCTCGATCATGGAAAGCGCGCCGATGGATATCTCCTCGGCCGGCTGGAAGATGACGCGCACCTCGCCCGCCAACGCATCGGTCATGCCCGAAAGGATGCGCACCGCGCCGAGCATCATGGCCATGTGCGCGTCGTGCCCGCAGGCATGCATGACCCCCTCGTTTTCCGACGCGAAGGGCTCGCCCGTCTTTTCGGTGACCGGAAGCGCGTCGATGTCGGCACGCAGGGCCACGCGCCGCCGCGGGCGGCCCGCCTCGTCGTACGCGCCGGGCGCGGTGCCGGCAATGGTCGCCAGAATGCCGTCGTTCGCCACGCGCTTATAGGGAATTCCCAGTTCATCAAGGTATTCGCAGAGCATTTCGCACGTATGGGACTCATGCCCGGAAAGTTCGGGGCGGCGATGCAGGGCCCGGCGCGCCTCTACGATGGCGGGCGCGGCGGCCTCGCCGAGGGCGCGCACGCGAGAAGCGCTCGCGCGGCCCGTTTCGGGGTCCTGGGCGCGCACGCAATCGAGAGCGCGCATCTCAGCGGGCGCGGCGCCGCCGGCCGTCACGGCGTCGAACGCGCAATCATCAGCAGTTTCAGCAAGTTCAGCGGATTCGGGCGTTGACATGACGCTCCCTTCGCAAAGGTTTTCCGCGCACCGGCAAACGGCGCGCCCATCAGGATCCCCTCAGCCTATCACATCGTCGTCGCCGAGCTCGCGCGAGACGCGCAGCGCTTCGGCGAGCATCGACTGCACATAGCGATGCGCATGCTCGAATTCCCCGCGCTCGGCCATGGCGCTTGCCACCTGCACCTGATTGCGCAGGTCATGCCTCACGCGCGCCGCCGAGGTCACCTGCTCCATGGTCTGCTCGTAAAAGCGCAGGTATTCGTCAAGCTGCGCCTGCATCGCCTCGGTGCGCGCGGCCTGCGTGACGGCGCGGTTCGCGCGGGAAAACGACCGCAGCAGCAGCACATCGACGACGGCGCACAGCCCGGCGATCACGGAAAGCGTCAAGTTCATGGCAGTATTCAAGTCGCACTGGTACGTGATGACGAAAAACGCGATGGACAGCAGCGCGAACTGCATGATCGGGAACCACGCGAAATGCCGCAGCACCGCCGGCACCTCGTCATCGGCAACAGCCGCCGCATCGGGAAAGAAGCGCTCGACGAACCAGATGAGTCCGCAGGAGACGGCGAGCTGCATCGCGAAACGCATGAGCTCGAGCGAGGCGAACAGCGCCGGGCCCTGCAAGACGGTTTCGTAAGTGGTTTCCGTGAAACCCGACAATGACGCCCACGAAGCCGCAGTCAGCGCATCGCACACCAAATTCAGCGCCATCGCAATGGCGGTGAGCAAAAGCCGCCGCCCGAGCGAGCCGGAAGACAGCGCGATGGGAAGCGAAATCATGCACAGGCTCATCACCAGCACCACCGGCGTCGGCGCGGCGGAACGGACAAGCGGCGCCGCGATCATCAATGCGATAGTCGCCAGCCAGTACAGCGCCTTGTTCGGCATCGTCAAAAGCCTCGTCATAAGCCACGCGAAAATAAGCTCCGAGCCCCAGAACATGGCGTTCATGAACAGGCCGACCATAAGCTCTTCCAGTATGGGATACTGCCCCGTCATCGCGCGCCCCTCCCGTCTATCGCCATGACGACGCGCGCAATATAGAGCCCCTCGTCGTCATAGGACACGTCAAACGAGCCGCCGTGTCTCTTCGCGATGGAGTTCACGATGCCCTGACCCCAGCCGTGCTCAACGGCAAGCGAGGGCCTTGACGCCGTCTGCGTCCAAGGCGCCAAAGCGGGGCGGGAGGCGCCGGCAGGCGCTTCGCCCTGGCAGGGGGCGCCCTTGACGCCTGCGGGAGCGACGCAGCTGTTGCCCACGGTCACGACCAGGAAATTGGCCCGCACGCGCACGGAAACCTTGACCAGGCGCCGTCCCCGGTCGAGGGCGGCCGTGGCGTTCATCGCGTTGTCGATGAGGTTCGCCAGCACGCCGCACACCTCCACCTCGGGAAGGTCAAGATCCATGGGAACGTCGGCCGAGGCGGTGAAGTCGATGCCGGCTTCGCGGGCCGCATGGGATTTCACCTGCAAAAGCGCGTCGACCGCATGGTTTTGGCACAGGCGCAGCGCCCGCGTGCCCGCGATTTCCACGGCCCGTTCCAAGTCGCGCGCAGCACCGGCGGCGCTGCGCTCGTCAAGCTGGGCGTCGGCCGCACGGAGCTGCTCGATCATGGAGCGGCGCACGCGGGCGGCTTCGGCCGCCTCCACGCGCGCGTGGCGCTGGCACGCCTGCTGCACCTCAAGCTGCTCGGCGAGCATGCGCGCACGCATTTCCTCGGCCTCCATGTCGAAGGACCGGTCGAGCGCCCGAAACAGGCGCGCGTCGACGGGAAGGCAGGCAATGCCGAGGCAGGCGAAGACGACCGATTCGTACAGCGGCAGCTCGTAAACCACGCAGCAGGCCACGAGCAGCGCGACCACCGCAAATTGGCTTGCCGGGAAAAGCAGTTGGGCGATACGCTGCGTGCGCCGCCGGCCGCCGAAGCGGCGCATCAGCATCGCGGTAGACGCCATGAAGCACACCGCGACTATCGCGAGCAGCGCGAGATTGCACGTTTGGAGAGACATGCTATGAGGCTATACGCCGTATCCGATGAAGCTGAAGAAGGCGTCGCGGACGACGCGGCGCTGACGTTGGCTGACGGGGACCTCGGACCCGCAGCGCAAAAGCGCCTTGTCGGGGCGCAACTCGGAAATCTCCGCCATGTTCACCAAGTAGCTTTTATGGCACTGCACGAAGCTGTTCGGCAGCATGGCCAGCATATCGCCAAGGGTGGAGTAGGTTTCAATCACGCGGCCCGACGCGGTGAAGACGCGCACCTTACGGCGATCGCTTTCGATGTACTCGATATCCGCCGGGTCGACCATGGTGACGGTGCCGCCGTGCTGCAGGGCCACCGGCGCGCACGCCGAGCCGCGCAGATTCGCGACCGCCTTGTCCAGCGCGGCGTTCAAATCGGACTGCTTGACGGGCTTGAGCAGGAAATAGGTATGCTCGGTCTGGTAGACGGGCGTGCAGTACTCCACGTACCCGGAAATATAAATGACCTGGGTTTTCGAGGAAGACGCGAAGTAGCGGCGCACCACTTCGATGCCGCTGGGCTTGTCCTGTCCCAAATTGATGTCGGTCATGAAGACGTCGATGCGGGCGCCGGAAGCGACAAGCGCCTCGAGCGTGGACACGTTTGAAATGATGTCAATGACGATGCCGGTGGAACCGGGGTAGGTCGCCACCATGTCGCGAAGCACCTTTTGGTACTCCGGGTCGTCCTCTAGAATGAGTAAATGAATCCCGCCCATGACACTCCCTGCACCTTCCTGCTGTATCGAGAATGTTCACTGTCCTGGAGTATACACGAACATTGAATGCCCCCCCCCCCGAACAATTTCCCGTTTTCGGTAAATTGTGGTAAACGGTCATATTCGCAGGGTATGATGCGTCGCCCGCGCCCCGCAATGTCGCGAACGCTGTTTAGGCCATGCGGCGTCAAGATGCGGGAAAACCCTCATGAACTATCCGGATGGCAGGTTTTCCGGGCTCGGTTCGACGGGAGCTCAAATCCTTGCCCGTCAAGCCCAAAACCCGGATTCACCGGGTTTCAAGACGCCCGGAAATACCCCGGCAACGCCGCCGTGCCGGTGCTGTGGAAACGCCCAAGGGACGCCCGGGCGCCGGTATAATGCCACGCATGAGCATATTCGAGAAACACGGCACCAAGCCGCATAAAAAGAATTTCCTGACGCGCCGCATCGAGGAGTGGTGCGGTCGTTTGCTCGGCGCCGTGAACGAGGGCACCCTGGCCGAGCAGGAAGCCGAGTACGCCGCCGGGCGCACGAAGCGCGACTACATCTGGAACACGATCGGCGTGGGGCTTTGGGGCATGGTGTTCCCGCTGCTCACCATCGTGGTCACGCAGCTTTCCGGCGCCGAGTGGGCCGGCATGTTCTCGCTGGCCTTCGTCACGGCGCTTTTGCTCATGTTCGTGGGCAACTACGGCGTGCGCAACTTCCAGGCGTCGGATATCGACGAGGAGTATTCGTTCAACGACTACCAGGCCAACCGCATCCTCACCTGCGCCGTCATGCTCGTGGCGGGCGTGGCGTATTGCTCGCTGCGCGGGTATTCCGACCAGATGTTCCTCATGAGCATGGGCGTGTACGTCTACAAGATGATCGACGCGCTCGCCGACGTCTACGAGGGGCGCCTGCAGCAGATGGACAAGCTCTACCTGGCCGGCATGTCGCAGGCGGCGCGCTCGGCCGCGGCGCTCGTGGTGTTCAGCTTCGTGCTGCTCATCTCGCACAGCGTAGCCGCCGCCTCCATCGCCATGGCCGTCGCCGCCGCGGCGACCTTCGCGGTGTTCACGTTCCCGCTCACGCTTTTGGAAACCCCCAAGTCGCGCAGGGTCGACTTCGGCCACGTGCTAGGGCTTTTGAAGCAGTGCTTCCCGCTGTTCGTGGCGCTGTTCATGTACAACCTCATCGACAACATGCCGAAGTTCGTGATGGAAGGCGTGCTGACCTACGACAACCAGCTCTACTACAACGCGCTGTACTTCCCCGCGCATGCCATCCTGCTGACGAGCGGCTTCATCTACAAGCCGCTGCTTTTGCGCATGGCGGCCGCCTGGGCCGACCCGGCCAAGCGCAAGCGCTTCGACTTGATCATCTTCATCATCATGGGCGTCATCGTGGTGATATCGCTTCTGATGGCGGGCATCATGGGCTGGTTCGGCCTTGCGGTCATGAGCGTCCTGTACGGCATCGACTTCGAGCCGTACCGGGGGCTTTGCTACGTAATGCTGGCCGCCGGCGGCGTGACCGCGGCCATCGAATTCCTCTACCAGGTGATCACCGTGCTGCGCCGCCAGCGCGCCGTCACCAAGCTTTACGTTATCACGTTCGGGTTCAGCCTGTTCGTGCCGGTGCTGCTGGTGAATTTCACGGGGCTGCCCGGAGCGGTCATCGGGTATCTCATCGTCATGTGCATCCTGCTGGTGCTGCTGGCCAGCGAATACATCTCCATCCGCACCGACCTGCGCCGCAAGCTGACGGGCAAGGAGGCGCCCGACGCGGAAATGCCGCGCGCGAGCCGGGCGCTGCCGGCCGCGGGACGTTCCACCGCGAGCATCGGGGACGCAGCCGTGGACCCGGAAATCGCCGCGAAGCTGGCCGGCGAGAGCCGCGGCGGCGAAGCGAGCCGGGGCGGCTTCGGCGGCCAAGGCGCGCACGGGCCGAGCTACGGCTTCAAGAAAAGCAGCAAGACGGGGCTGCCGTTCGGTATCGGGAAGCTGGACGCAAAAAGCGCGCTCGGAGCGCATGGAGCAAGGCGCAGGGGCGCAGCCGCCCAAGGCACCCACGCGGACTCGGCCAGGCGAGCCGCCGCCGCGCGCCCCACGCGCCGCAAACCCCAGCAGCGAAGCGAGGGCAACGAGAAGCGCTAGGGGCACGACGGCGCAAGGCGACAAAGGGATACGCCAATGCCACCTTGTCCCGATACTCCGGCTTCGCCGGCGTGCTCTTTCGAACGAGCCCACGCATTTCTGCCCCTGAGATTATTTTCCTTGCAACTTGCGTGCGCAAACTCTGCCGAGCGGGCAACCCCGCAATCCTTTCCGCATCCGCACGTTACATGCGGGTCAACTCTGGCTGTCATCTGCGATTATTCGAGTTCATGATGATATAATCGGGCTTGCCGTGAAATTCAGAGAAAGGCTTTCGCCATGGGAACCGAATTCGACGACACCCGGCACAGCGAGGGCGCATCCGACGCCTCGTGTGCCACTTTGAGCAACGCCGCCGCGTGCCGCACCTCGCACGACGCCGCCCCGCCCACCAATCTCGAAGCCGCCTCGGCGGCGCTTATGGCAAACCCCGTGCTCTCGCGCCGCTCGTTTGTGAGCGCGGCCGCCGTCGCGGGCGCGCTGACCTTCTTGGGTTCGGTCACCTACCCGTCGGGCACGCGCGTCAACGCCTACGCCGACGAGGCGGGCAACGCGCACTTCAGCGTCTATGCGCTCAACCGCGAGGAAGTGCCCATCATGGCGATGCGCGAAACCGAAACGGGCAAGGTCGCCGTCGGAGGCGTTACCGTCACGGTCACCTCGCTATTCAACCAAGAGCAGCTTTCCGCCACCACCGGCGACGATGGGTTCGCGGTCATCAACATCCGCGCACTGTCCTTTGAATCGGATGACGACAGCTCGCCGTTCTATTCGTTTTACGGCGAGGTCTTGGCCAGCGCCGAGGGCTGCCGCGACTTTTACCTTCCGCAGGCCTTCATCCTCTCCGGCGCGCTGGCAGACGACGGCGGCGTGCGCGCGAACACCATCGAGATCCCCGTCGAAGCCGACGACGGCACGGCATATCTGCGCTATGTGACGCTCGACGACGTCGACGCGCTGCACAACGGCGAGCCCGCTGCCGTGGGCGACTACAACGACATCGACCACGACTTCGCCGTGCAGGTGGCAACCGCGAACGCGAGCGCCTCGGTGCAGGTCGCTTTGCTCATTGACGGCAAAGAGGTGGCCCGCCAGGCGGCAACGCGCGACGCGGCCGCCCCGAACTTCGCGACGACGACGTTCACCGACAAATATCTCAACATCATCGAGCCGGGCCAAAAGGTGAAAATCTGGTTTTCTGCGGAAGGGGAGACCGCGAAGGCCGCCGAGCTGCCGATCGAATTCCAGCAGGCGATCGTGCCCAACGCGGGCCTCGATAACAGCATGGCGCTCACCGCAGGCTTTAACCCGCAAGGTCGTGCCGAAGCGCGCCTGGGCGTTGCCGTCTCTTTCCCCTTCGGCATCGAGGACACCTTCTATGTCGGCATTCCCGGCGTTCCCGTCGACATCTTCAACGACCCCTCCGGCAACTTCGGCTTTTCGGCAGCCTTGGATGCCCTGCCGATATGCAAAGACGTCAACGGCGATGCCGAATCCGCCGAAGAGTTCCTCAAGCGGGGCGGCGGGCGCGGCCTTCACGCAGGTTTGGCGCAATTACGCAACACCCTAAGCGACGATCTGGCATCGGGCGAGCAAGCGTATGCCGGCCTGGGCAAGCGAAACTCCTTCTGCGGCACCCCGCCCATAACCAAAACCATAACCGCGCAATGCGAGCTTACGGCCCTGGGTCTGGGGAACTGCGAGAACGCAGACGACGATGGGCGCGAATTCGCGTTCGACGGAATCTTTTTCTTCAAAGGCGGCCTCGATGGCAGCGTAGGGATCAGAATTCCCCTCTTCCTCGGCTTCGGCATATACCTGGCCTTCGATTGGAAGCTCTTCATGCAGGGCGACCTTTCGGCCGGGGTCGCGTTCAATACGTGGTTCCAGGACCTCCAGTGGAACCACCATTGCGCCGATGGCGCCCCCAAGCAGTACGTCTACGTCTTCTCGGCCGAGGCGGGCATATCCGTGGGCGTGGGGCGCTCCGATGCATTCGGCCTGGCCGTGAGGGGCTACAACGCGATCACGCTGAACCTCAAATACGACTGCGGCGCACCCGATGAGAAGAATTTCCTCGGCGCCCTTGGGTGGTTCGAAATGAACATGCAGCTCATCGTCCAGTCGATCCTCGGCTCCAAAACCCTCGCTTTCCCTCCCGTGAAAGCGACCTTCGTCGACCTCGGCGACACGAGCACGGCGCTTGAGGTCGCCAACCAGCAAATAAGCGAGATGCTGAAAAGCATCGATCTGTCCGATATGAAGATGTTCACGCAATCGGCGCTCGGCGAGGTCGCGGAATTCGAGGCGACCATGAACGACGACGCCCTCGCGAGCGCCGCCGCCAAGACGCTCACAGGCTTGGACGGAAATGTCGTCATAGACGCAGCATCGCCTGCCACCTATACGCGCACGCGGCTTGCCGCCGCCGATGGCGACCCCGTGCTCGTGGCTGCAAACCCCGCCGCGGCGCCCGGCTTCGCGAGCCCCTATGCGGCGATCGCCGAGACGGGCAAGCTCAAGGCCGGCTTCACGGGCACGAGCGATCTCGCGAAAACGGGCACGCAAGACGATTTCGCGAACCTGGCCACCTACAACCCGCACCTCGGCCTCGTGCCCACCGAGCAGAAGCTCATCTACGGCGACGTCTACAGCAACGCGCGCCTGCGCACCGTTTCCGCATATCCGCGCCCGAACGTGGAGCCCGAGCGCCACACGGTCATGGCGCGCCTGGTGACCGCCAAGGTTCCCGCCGGCGGGGAAACCCATTCGCGCACGCGCGTGTGCCTGCGCCCTTGGGATGCCGACAGCCACGCGTTCGGCGATGAGCAGATCGTCGACTTTGCCGTCGACGGCGTGGCGGCGGAAAACCGCTACGACGTCGATTTCGACTTCGAGGTGCACGTAGATCCCGGCATGGACGGTCTTCCCGACCTGACGTACGCGACGCTCGCCATCACCTCGCTTGTCATCGAGGACGGCGAGGAGCTGACCTACAGCGAAACCGTGGCCAGGCAGTTCGTCACCTTCGTCGTCTGGTGCCTCGACGCCGAGCTGCCCGTGCGCGTCTCGTCGCTCAAGTCCAAGCTCGACGAGGGCGTGGCAACCTACCATCCGCGCGCAGTCATCCAAAAGAGCATCGGCTCGGGCGGGTCGACCGGCTGGGTGCAGGGGCGTCGCTGCAGCTTCTACTATTACCACGACAAGGCGGGAAGCGAGGCGGACAGCGGCATCTACGTGACGACCCTCAATCTGCTCGGACTCGTGGTGCGCGACTTCGACCTGGCGCTCGCCGACAACACCAACGTCGCGTTCCCGGTGTCGAACCGCACGCTCATCGGCGGCACGTTCGAGGTCGCCAGCGAGGAAGATTCCGCCTACATTTCCGAAGGCGTCTACGACAAGCGCCTGCACACCCTGCTCGCCTGGAGCGGCATGAACGGCGAGGCGGAAGTGAGCTTCGTGCGCTCGTTCAGGTTCGACGACGAGAACATGGACTGCGACGATCAGGTTGAAATCGACGACGTCACCTCGTTCTCGCGCCGCCAGCACGAGGCTTCCGGCACCGTGTTCAGCTACTTCAAGTCAAGCTCCGTCATGCGCGAGAAGAAGAACAACGTCGTGCGGTTCGACGCGGCCACGCGCAAGATCGTTGCCGCAGAGGTCGACGGCTACTCCAACGAGTCGAGGTGCATCGCGACCGCCGACGGCAAGCGCATGTACACCGTGCACATCAGCGACGGCACGCCGGGCGGCCCGGCCCTTTCCGCCGACGTGGCGGCGCTCGTTGCCGACGGCGCTGAATTCTACAGCGCGAACCACTACTGCCCCGAGACGGGTGCGAACTTCGGCGGGTGCTCGACGACGGGCACCACTGCCGAGCCCATCTATCAGTTGCTCGAATCGCGCTGGATCGAGTCGCTCGGCGCGTATCACGAGTTCTACCCCATCGCGCGTTTGGCCTTCCCGCCCGATGGCGTCGACGTGCTCACCTGCTCAGGCGGCGCGCGCGATTTCGTGATGACCAGCATCACCGATGCGGAGAGCGCCAAGGCCGACATCTACCAGGTGTCGGTGCCCGATGTGCTGGCCGTGCAATGCGAGGACGTGAAGCCGGAATCGCCGTTCGCCGCGGCGGGCGGCACCGTCGGCTTCTACGTTGACGTGAAAAACGTCGGCAATGCGCTGATCACCGGCTTCACCGTCACCGTGACCGGCCCGGCCGGCACCGTCGTGTCCGAGCAGGAATACGCCGACCTGCGCGAGTACCACCAGCCCACCGCCGAGAATTACCACACTGTGCGCGACGAGAACGAGCGGCCCGTGCTCGACGATGCCGGCATGGTCGTCTCCGAAGTGGTCGAGGATATCCGCGACACGTCCGGCATCCTGTGGCCCGGCTTCAGGCGAACCTACCGCTTCAGCTTCACCATGCCCGAGGGCTACGAGGGTTCGACCGAGTTCGAGGTGCACCTGAGCAACCCGCGTTCGAACCCGTACGCCGACGAGTCCTCGGCGGCCGCCGTCCTGGCGAACATCACCGCCGCGAAGGCGTCGCTTGCCGCGCTTGCCGGGGTTGACGAGGAGCCGGCGACGCTATGCGCGCAAGCCGACCACCTGTCGTGGCTTGAGGCCGACGAGTTCTCCGAGTCGCTGCTCGGCGCGAGCGCGCAGCAGATCGCCGACCCGCGCCGCCGCCCGCTTACGGTCGAGGCCGAGAACACCTCGGGCGTGGCCAGCGGCTTCTCCGCGTTGCCGGCCAAGTACGAGGTCGAAAGTACGCCCATCGACAACGGCGGCAAAAGCGTGCCGGTTGACGGCTCGGGCAACGGGGCCGGCAGCGGTTCCGGCAATGGGGGCGGCAGCGGCAGCGGCGGAAAAACCGCGGCGAAGACGGGCGACGGCATGGGAGCGGCGGCCGTCACAGCCGCAGCAGTAGCCGTCGGCGCCGCCGGCATGGCAGCAAAGGCAGCCAAAGAATCGGCAGAGGCTGCAGAAGAATAGCGTGTGCGAATCCGCAAGGCGCTTGACGGGACAGCATCCCCGCCAAGCGCCTTGCGGCCGCGAAGCTTCAAGGCGCGAGCGCAAAGGCGACATTTGGCATGCCCCCTTGCCACCCCCTTTGCCGGGCAGGCGGCCCCGCCGAATGGGCCCTACTGCAAAAATTCCACTTTCCCGGAATCGGTGTGGTAGAGCGCGCCAACCACGCGCAGGCCGTGTTCTGCCTCGTCAATGCGCACTTTGCGGCTCTCCTCGATGCGTCTGACGCTGTGTGCGACGTTCGCCAGGCACGCGGCGGCCTCGTCGCGCTCGTCGGCGATGGCGTCGGCAATTTCGTCGGTGATGAACTTCACGGTGCCGTAGGGCTCATGATGCATGGCGGCATCGACCGCGCCGCAGCCGGTGTGCCCGAGCACCACCACCAAATTGCAGCCCAGGTGATCCTCGGCGTATTCGATGCTGCCGAGCTGATGGTTGTCCACCACGTTGCCCGCCACGCGGATGACGAACAGCTCGCCGATGCCGGCCGAGAACACCGCCTCGGGAATGACGCGCGAATCGGAACACGCGAGCACGATCGCGTACGGCTTCTGCCCTTGCGCAAAGGTTTCCCTGCGCACCTCAGGCGATACGTCGCCCTCGGCACGTGCCGCCGTCAGATAGCGGGCGTTGCCCCGCTGAAGCCGTTCAAGCGCCTCGTCAGCCGAAAGATTTTCCGCAGAACTCAAGAAAACCGCCTCCTCGAAAAGGGCCAGCCTGGGCCCAAGGGTGTTCGCATACAACCGGAATTGTAGCCCACCCGGCAAGCGGTTTTCAGGGGGCAGGGCGATGACTTGCTCGAAACCGAGCCCGCCGCTTGCCGGGATTGTTGCTTGGATGAAAGGTATCTTCGCCTTTCGACGGGGGTTTCATGCGCTTAGGCGGCGCGCACGCATCGGCGCGGTACAATAGCGCAGCATTGAAATTCGAGAAGAAGGATTAGCGAGTCGTGGAACTGATCGGGGCCTTGGTCGTCTTCGTGGTGGCGTTTTTCTTGGGATCCATCCCCTGGGGGGTCATCATCTCGCGCGTGTTCTACCACACCGACATCCGCCAGCACGGCAGCGGCAACATCGGCACCACCAACGCCCTGCGCACCATGGGCAAGGTCGGCGGCGGCGCGGTGTTTTTGCTCGACTTCGGCAAAGGCCTGGCCTCGGGCCTCATTGCGCTGTTCGCGGTCGGGCTGTTCGGCGGCGGCACGACGCTCACCGGCCGCACCGTCGGCTACAGCGACTTCGTCACCGTGGCGTTCCTCGGCTGCACCTGGGGGCACATCTTCAGCCCGTGGCTGGGCTTTCGCGGAGGCAAGGGCATCGCGGTGGCCATCGGCTGCTTGTTCGTGACGTTCGGGCCCGTCGGCGCCATCCTCGAGTTGGCGCTGTTCGGCGTTGTCGTCGCCGTCTCGAAGTACGTCTCGGCCGGCTCCATCGCCGCGGCGGCGCTATGCCCGGTGCTCGGCGCGTACTATTTCCTCATCTGCACGTTCGCCCCGGCGGCCTTCGCCTGCACGTTGGCGGTGGGACTCACGGTCATCTGGGCGCATCGCGGCAACATCGAGCGCCTGCGCGCCGGCACCGAGCGGCGCATCGGAAGCAAGAAAACTCAAGCGTAAAGCAGTAAAGGAGACGGCATGAAGGTCGCGGTTATCGGCGCCGGTTCTTGGGGAACCGCTTTGGCGCAGACGCTGGCGCAAAACGGGCACAACGTGGGGCTGTGGGCCCGTCGCGCCGAGGTGGTGCGCAGCATCAACCACGAGCACATAAACCCGCGCTATCTATCCGACACCGAGTTGTCGAGCAATATCGTGGCCACCACGTCCTATACCGATGCGCTGTTGCGCGCGAAGGCGGTCGTGGTGGTGACGCCGTCGAACTTGCTGCGCGGGGTTGCGCGCGCGTTCGCGGACGTGCTGGACGCCGACATGCCCATCATCATCTGCTCGAAGGGCGCCGAGGCCGAAAGCGGCCTTTTGCCCGTGGGCGTGTTCGAGTCGGAAATGGGCAACGCCGACCGCCTGGCGGTGCTATCCGGCCCCAACCACGCCGAGGAGGTCATCAAGGGCAAGTTCGCCGGCACGGTCGTGGCCAGCACCAGCCAGCAGACCGCCGAGCTGTTCCGCGACCTGTTCGCCTCGCCGACGTTTCGCACCTACACCTCCGACGACGTGACCGGCGTCGAGCTATGCGCGGCGTTCAAGAACGTCATCGCCATCGCGGTGGGCGTGGCCTACGGCCTAGGTTACGGAGACAACACGGCCGCCATGCTCATGACGCGCGGCATGGCCGAGATGAGCCGCCTTGTCGTGAAATGCGGCGGTCAGGCCATCACCTGCATGGGGCTTGCCGGCGCGGGCGACCTCATCGCCACGTGCACGTCCGAACACTCGCGCAACCGCAGCTTCGGCGTGGAGCTGGCCCAGGGCGGCACGCTCGACGCGTTCCGCGAGCGCACGCACATGGTGGTGGAAGGGGCGCTCGCCTGCAAGACGCTGCAGACGCTTTCCGACGCCTACCAGGTGGAACTGCCCATCACCGACGTGGTGCGCGCCGTGGTATGGGAAGGCGCCGACCCTCAAGAGGCCGCCAAGCAGCTGTTCGCCCGTCCCTTGACGACCGAGTTTTACGGGCTGTAGATTCGCGAAGGGCGCCGGCCAAACAACGGGAGCCGCGTTGCCGAAAAGGCGACGCGGCTCCCGTTTCGTTGCGCCCCCGCAAACCTACGCGCGGGGGATTTCGAGCAGTTTCTGCTTCAGGTCGGCTTCCATGCGGCGCATCTCGGCTTCGGCCTCGGCGCGCTTCTGGCGCCCCTCGGCCTGGATCTGCATAACCTCGTCGAAGGTTTTGATGAGCGTCTCGTTGGTGTTCTTGAGCGTCTCGATGTCGACGATGCCGCGCTCCGATTCACGGGCGACCTCGACCGTCGAGGTGTGCAGCAGCTCGGAATTCTTCTTGAGCAGGTCGTTCGTCATGTTCGTGACGGCGTTCTGCGCGCGCACGGCCTCTTGCGAATTCGCGATACCGAGCGCGAGCACCATCTGGCTTTTCCAAAGCGGGATGGTGTTGACGATGGTGGTTTGGATTTTCTCGACGAGCACGATCTCGTTGTTCTGCACGAGACGGATTTGCGGGGCCGTCTGCATGGCGATGGTGCGCGTGAGGTCGAGGTCGCTGAGCTTCTTCTCGAAGCGGTTGCACATGGACTCGAAGTCCTGCGCCGCCTGCGCATCCTCGGCGCGGCCGGTCTCGTTGGCGTGCGCGACCAGCTCCGCCAGCTCGCCGGCGCGCACGGCCGCGAGCTTTTTGCGGCCCGCGAGCAGGTACATCGTCAGTTCCTTGAAGTACGTCAGGTTCAGCTCGTACATCTGGTCGAGCATGGCCGCGTCCTTCATGAGCGTCATCTGGTGCGCCTTGAGCGCATCGGTGATCTTCTCCACGTTCGCCTCGGCCTTGTCGTAGCGGGCGCGCATCGATTCGATCTTGTTCGAACCCTTCTTGAAGAAGCCGAACAGGCCCTTTTCCTCGGTGGCGTCGAAGGAGCGCAGCTCGGTCACCACGTCGGTCAGAAGGCCGCCCACCTCGCCGAGGTCCTTCGTGCGCACGCTCGCGAGCGCCGTTTCGGAAAAGTCGGCCATCTTCTTCTGCGCCCCCGCGCCATACTGCAGGATGGCGGTGGAGTCGCGCACGTTGATCTGCTCGGCGAAGGAATCGACCATGCGGCGCTCCTCGTCGGTGAGCATGCTGTCGTCGAGCTGGGCGTTCGCGGCGTCGGCGGTTGCGGCGCCGGGCGCGATGGCGGTGCCGCCCACGGGTTGCGCCGCGAGCGGCGTCGGTGCCGGCTCGTCGGCAAGCGAGGGGGTGAGCGTGAGCTGCGGGGTTTGCTGCGGTGCGTTTTCGGTGGTCATGTTCGTGCCTTTCTTTTGGGGCTTGCTGGCGTTTGTTGGCGGCGTGCAGTGCCTGCTGGTTTCGTCGGTTGCTTGCGAGGCCGGCCCGTTTACCGCGGGGGTTTCGCTAGCGAAAAGGCGGCCGCTTTAGCTAGTTCGTGGCGCGGCCCGCGCTCGACGCGTCTTTCGCGCTCTCAAACGGGCTTTGCGTCAGCCCGTCTTGCGCGAGAACCGTGTGGAGTACCGATATGTCGGCCGACACGTCGATGGCCTTGTCGCGGAACAGGGAGTCGAGCAGTTTCTCGAAAGCCGTGTTCAGGCTGGAAAGCGCACCCTCGATCTCATGCTTCGACGCGCGGGTGCTGTCGGTTTGGACCGGCTGCCCTTCCAGGTCGCGGTAAGCGTCGATGAGCTTCACCGCGGTGGGCAGGTAATAGTCCATCAGCTGGTCGAGGTCGGCGATGACCTCGGGGTTTTCCGTCGCCGTGTCAAGAATTGCGCGCAGCAGGTGTTCCATCCGGTCAAGCGCACGCGAGGCTTGCGTGCCTGCGATGGCGCCGTTGCCTTCGCGGATGGCCGCGACGAACGCCTCGCCGCGCTCGAGCGTTTTTCGCTGGTCGGGCGTGAGCGGCGCGTCGTCTGTGTCCGCCTCGGGCATGACGGAGGCGGCCAAGGTGCGCTGACGCTCCTGCTGCTTGGCGGCCGCGCCGGCAAGCTTGTGCTGCGCGGCGGCGCCGCGGGTGAGCAGCAGCGTGTCGGTGGCCTCGTCGAGCGTTGCCTGCTTGAGCAGGCCGCGCGCGATCATGTCTTTGACGTTCGCGCGGGCTTTGCCGGCCGAGGTGGCGCCGACCTCGGCCAATTCGGCGATGCCGACCGCCTCGCGCGCGCCGATGAGGTTGCGATAGCGGTCGAACGTTGCGGCGAGGCGCAGGCGCTTCATGCCGGCGAACACCAGCGCGGCGCATCCGAGCACGCCGACGGCGCACAGCGCCAGAACCCCGGTGAAGCTGGCGAAGGCCGCAATCGCGCCCATGATCAGCACGGGGACCGCCACGATCGCGCCGGCGACGATGAACGCCGCACCGCAGGCGCGCTGAGCGGCGGCGCTGCCGTAGAGCTCTTTCGCTTTGGCGTTGCGGGGTGTTCCCGGCTTCGCCAAGGGTGTGTTCTGCATAGTGACGGCAGCTCCCGGTGACCGTTTTTCACCGGTTTGTTCAGCGGGAGGATTCTTGACGTCGCCCCCCTCCGCATTGGAATAGGAGTAGCTGAAACGCCCCGAGGACGAGGTATGCCGCGTTTGCGCCCGCCGCTCGGTGCCGCCGTTGCCCGTATTGTTGCCGGAGATTGCCATGTTCGCCTTTCTGCCTGCGAAAACCCGCATGGCGCAGCGTGTGAATGCAATTCATCTTACCCCAGAAAGCATCCTTTCGCCCATCTTTGTCACGACCTTGTCATCCACCCCGGCCGTCACTCAAACACCGGCATCGCTGCACGCGCGGCGCGCTTATGGCGTTTACCCGCCGCTGAAGAGCGCAGGTGCGCGGGCGCGCCCCGATGCGGTACCATTTCGCCTGAACGAATTGCGGGCCGACGCGGCGGAAAGAGCCAGCGATGGCACGCGATCAAACAGTCAGGCAGGCAAGCGAAAGGCGAATGGCAGCATGGGCGTCTACCCTCCCGAAGACGTCGCCCTCGAAGCGGCGAGGCGCGGGCGCAAAAGCAAGCGCGAAAGCCTGCCGGCGCAAGCCGTCATCGAATCCGTCATCCCCGAAAGCCCCGCCGACGACGCCGGCTTCACCCCCGGCTGCATCATCACCTCGGCAGACGGCCAGCCTGTGCGCGACATGATCGACTGGCGCTGGCTTACCGCCGACGACACCGTCACACTCGGCTACATCGACACCGACGGCGATGCGGGCGAGGTGGAGCTTGAGCGCTTGGAAGGCGAGGAATGGGGCTTCGAATTCAAGGGCGTCGTGTTCGACGGCGTCAAGCAGTGCCGCAACGCCTGCATCTTCTGCTTCATGCGCCAACTGCCCGACGACATGCGCCCCTCGCTCACCCTGCGCGACGACGACTTCCGCCTAAGCTTCCTCTCCGGCACCTTCGTCACCTTCACGAACCTCTCCGACGCCGACGAGGCGCGCATCATCGAGCAGCACATCAGCCCCTTGCGCCTGTCGCTGCACGCGTCGAATCCCGAGGTGCGCCGGCGCATCATCGGCAAGCACGCCCCGCGCGGCATCGATGTGCTCGAGCATCTGCTGGCCGCAGGCATCGAATTCCATGCGCAAATCGTGCTGATGCCCGACGAAAACGACGGAGAAGTGCTGCGCGAAACCCTGGAGTGGGCCTACGCGCGCCCGGGCATCCTAGACGTGTGCATCGTGCCGCTGGGCTTCACCAAGCATCAGACCTGCTTCACGAAAAGCTTCAACGACCCGGTGTCGTCGAAGGAGGTCATGGACACCATCGTGCCCGTGCAGCGGCGCGCCCTTGCCGAGCGCGGGCATCTCTGGGCATTCGCGGCCGACGAGTTCTACCATAACGCCTACGGCTCGACCATCCTGGATAACCTGCCTCCCACCAGCGCTTACGGCGATTTCGGCATGTTCGAGGACGGGGTGGGCATCATCCGCACCTTCGTTGACGATTGGGAGCGGGCCGAAGCGGCCGGGCAGCCGCGCGAAGCGGCGGAGGCGCTGGCGGCGGCGGGCGTGCGCGTGCGCTACATCAGCGGCTACGCGACCAGGTCGTTCTTCCCGGCGCTGTTCGGGCGCACAGAGCTGGCCGGCGTGGTCGAGCCGCTATTCGTGAAAAACGAGTTCTTCGGCGGAAACGTCGACGTGACGGGGCTTCTGTGCTCCTGCGACATCTCCGCCGCCATCCGCGCCGACGCCGCGCGCAACCCGGGATGGGCCTACGTGGTGCCGAAGGTCATCTTCAACGACAACGGGGTCACGCTCGACGACGCCACCTTGGAAGATATGCGGAAGGCGGCGGGCGCGCACGTGGGCGTGGTATCCTGTAACGCGACCGAATTCCTGCGGGAGATGGTCGAAATGGCGCACGACGGGGCCTTCTCCCGCTAGCTGCGCCCCTGTTTCACTCAACAGTAAGGAACTGCTATGCCATTGCCCCTCGTGGCGGTTGTCGGACGGCCCAACGTCGGCAAGTCCACCTTCGTGAACCGCATCGCCCAGGCCGACGAGGCCATCGTGCACGAGATGCGCGGCGTCACGCGCGACCGCTCCTACCATATCGCCGACTGGAACGGCATGGATTTCAAGCTCGTCGACACCGGCGGCATCGAAATGAACGACGACGACGCCTTCCAGAGCTCCATTCGCAACCAGGCGCTCGCGGGCGTCAAGGAAGCCGACGTCATCGTATTCATCGTGGACAGCCGCACGGGCGTCATGTCCGACGACGAGGAAGTGGCGCGCATCCTGCGCAAGACGTCCAAGCCGGTGTTTCTGGCCGTCAACAAGATGGACGACCCCGCGCGCATGGACGAGGTATGGGAATTCTACCAGCTCGGGCTGGGCGACCCCTGGCCCGTGTCGTCGCTGCACGGCAACGGCACCGGCGACTTGCTCGACGCCGTGGTCGGCGAGCTGGCGAAGGTGGAGCTGCCGCCCGACGCCGATGAGGAAGAAGGCATCAACATCGCCATCATCGGCCGCCCGAACGCCGGCAAATCGTCGCTGACCAACCAGCTGACCTCGGACAACCGCTCCATTGTCTCCGACGTCGCGGGCACCACGCGCGACGCCATCGACACCATCATCGAGCACGAGGGGCAGCGCTACACCATCGTCGACACGGCGGGCCTGCGCAACAAGAGCAAGATCGACGAGGACGTGGAGTACTACGGCTTCGTGCGCGCCATGCGCGCCATCGACCGCGCCGACGTGGCGCTTTTGGTCATCGACGGGTCCATCGGCCTGACCGACCAGGACCAGCGCGTCGCCGGCTTCGCGGCCGAGCGCCAGTGCGCCATGGTCATCGTGCTGAACAAGTGGGACCTCGTGGAAGGCCCCGACGCGAAAGCCGAGGTGCGCGAGAAGATTGCCGACCGCATGACGTTCGTCGGCTATGCCCCGGTGGTCGCCACCTGCGCCTTGACCGGCAAGAGCGTCGGACGCATCTGGGATGCCGTCAACGGCGCCTACGAGAACTTCTGCAAGACCATCCCCACCAACCAGCTCAACGTTTGGCTCGGGGAAATCCGCGAAGGCGGCCACACCGTTTCGAAGGGCAAGGCCGTCCTGCGCATGAAGTACGTCACGCAAACGGCCACGTGCCCGCCGCAGTTCACGTTCTTCGTGAACCGTCCCGACCTCATCAACGACAATTACGAGCGCTTCTTGGAGAACCGCCTGCGCAAGTCGTTCGATCTTACCGGCACGCCGATAAAGCTGAAGTTCAAGAAAAAGGACTAACCCAAAAAGCGCGAGCTTTTACCGGCCCGATGCTCCGGCTGCGCCGGAGAGCGCGCTCTTTCGAACGCGCTTACGAATTTCAACAGAAAGTCAATCTTGACCTGGGATTATTCGTAGGTTCGAGCGAAAGCTCGAACATCATTGGAGAGCGCCCCAAAGGGCGCAACACATTTTTACGCGACGCGCCATCCATAAGGGCGCGTCGCTCTTTTTTTGCAAACCGATTCTGAAAGACTCCTACTTCTCCAGCACGTCGCGTTGCAGGGCGGCTGCCATGCAGGCTACCGAGACGCGCCAGGCGGAATCGTACGGGCACGCGAGGCGCTTACCCTCCCCGGAATCCACGCCCGACAGGATGCCCGCGTCCATGCACCAGCCGACCGACGTGCGCGCCCAGCTCTCGACCGAGCCCGCGTCGGGCAGCGCGTCAAGGGCCGAACAGGTAGAAGACACCTCGACACCCCCGACGATCGACGCATAATTCGCCAGCATGCAGGCAAGCTCCTGGCGCGACACCAAGGCATCGGGGGCGAAATCGTTCGTTCCCGAATACCCGCTCACCACCGAAGTCGAGCGCGCCCAGGCGATGGCGCTCCCATAATACGCGCTGTAATCGACGTCGTTAAACGCGGCCGCGCTCGCCTCCGGCTGACCGGCCATGCGCCACAGGATGGTCGCCGCCTGCCCGCGCGTGATGCCGTCATACGGGCCGAACGTCGAACCGTCGCCATATCCGCTGATGAAGCCCATCGACACCGCATATCCGAAGTCGTCGTCGGTGGTATACCACGCGTCGGCGGCCATGTCGGCAAACCCGCGCGTCGGATCGGCCGTGACCGCCTTCACGGCCATATCAACCTGCACGATTCCCCAGCCATAGTACGGGTCGAAGCCCGCATCGCCCGCATCCTTGGCGGTGGAGACGAGCGCCTGCTCGGCCTCCTTCGCCGTGATATGCGGGTTCGCCACGCGCAGCAGCGCCAAACAGCCCGACACGATGGGCGCCGCCATCGAGGTGCCCGACATGGCCCCGTACGAAGCCTCATCGCCGCTTTTCAGGCCGTAGACGCTCACGCCGGGCGCGGCGATGGTCTTGTGCTCGTTGTGGTTGGAAAACGATGCGACCGCACCCGTGGAGTCGACGGCGGTGACGGAGATCACCCCATCGAAGTCGGCTGGGTAATAGGGATGCGAGCTCGCATCGTTGCCGGCGGCGCACACCACCGACACGTCCGCGGCGATTGCCTTCTCGATGGCGCTGCGATAGACGGCATCCATGGCTGCATAGGAGCCGATGGACAGGTTGATAACCTGCACGTCCTTGGTAAGCGCATATTCAATGCCGCTCGCGATCGAGGCCGAGGTGGCCTTGACCTGGCTTTGGCCGGAATCGCGCGCAAAGGTGCACTTGATGGGCAGCACGCGCGCGCCGTACGAGACGCCGGCAGTGCCCAAATTGTTGTTGGCGACGGCGCCGATGGCCCCGGCCACATGCGTGCCGTGGCCGACCGTGTCCTCGCAGGCGTCGATCCCCGCCGTCCCGGTGCAGGAATTGTAGGCATTTTCCACGTCGAGGGCGCCGGAGAGGTCCTCATGGGTTGCAAGCACCCCGGAATCGATGACGGCCACGGTCGCAGCGTGGTTCACCCGTGCGTTTGACCAGGCGTTATAGGCGCCGACAAGGGATAGCTGCCAAGAGGTCGACGCACTTTGCAGCGCCGGGTCGTTAGGCGTGAACGCCAGGCTGGCGAAGGGGTTGATGCCGAGGTTCGTCACGGCGGCGCTCGCCTCGGTAGCGGCCGCAGCATCCGAATCGCCGTCGGCGGCAAGTTCGGCCGCCTGCTCCCCATCTATCAAATCGAGCAGATAGTTCGGCTGCACCGTCGCGCCCGGGGCCGCCGCGGCAATGGCGCGCGCGGCGGAGGCGATGTCGGAGCCCGCGGGAAGCTCGAGCACGGCGACGTCGCCGTCGGACAGGACCGCGTCCTGCGTCGCATCGTCCGACGCGACGGAAAGCTCCGAGGAGGAGCCGGCAGCGGGAATCACCGCGCCGACCGTCGCGCCCACCATCTCCGCGAGCGCGGAAACGTCCACGCCGCAGGCGGCCGAAAGGCCTTCAACCCCGTCGGAAGCTGCAAGCGCGGCGCCATCGGCGCTGGCCATGACCAAAAGCTCGTCGGCGACGTAATCCTCGCCCGCGACCAATCCCTCGAACGCCGCGGCGATGGCTGCGGCCTCTGGCTCGGCCAGGTCCGCAGCCTCTATCACCTGATCGTTTGAGGAAGGCTCGTCGGCTTGCGCCCACGCGGCAGTCGGCGCAAGCGAGGCCGCGAGCATGCAGGAAAGGCCGAAACGGCCCACTCGGCCGAAAATGCCAGTCCGCGCAAAACGTTGCGAGGAAGATGCCAAACCGCTCATGACTACCCCAGTTTCAAAACGTCGCGATGCAGGCAGGCGGTCATGGACGCCATCGAGGAGCGCCACGCATTGCCCTGCGCCTGCACCTCGACCGTGCCGTCCACGGTGCCGTCGTCCATGCGCACGCCGTTCATCAGGCCCGCATCAACGCACCAGCCCACCGACTCGCGCGCATAGTCGTTCACGGTCACGGAATCGGGGAAGGAATCGAGCTTCGTGCAATCCGAGGACGTGTCCACCCCCGCGATCTTGCCCGCGTAGTTCGCCAGCATGCAGCACAGATCCTCGCGCGTGACGTTCGCGTCCGGGCCGAAGTCGTTCGTGCCCGAAAAACCGTTGATGACGCCGGTTGCGCGCGCCCACGTCACCGCAGGCCCATAGTACTCATCGTAGTCGACGTCGTCGAATGCGTCGGCAAAACAGTCGGTCGGCTCGCCGGCGATGCGCCACAGGATGGTGGCCACCTGTCCGCGCGTGATGAGGTCATACGGGCCGAACTCGCCGGCGCGATCGCCGCTGTAGCCCTCGATGAGCGCATGCACATAGGCGTAGTCGAGCACGCCGGAGCTGACGAACCAATCGGTGTAGGCCACGTCGCTGAACACGTCGACGACCTCGGAATAGATGTTGAAGGCGCGCAGCACCTCGCCCGTGTAGTCGCCCTTGCCGGTGATGACCGCGCCGGCGACGCCGTGCTTGTCGTTGTTGACGTAGGAAACCTCGTAATCGGTGCCCTCGACCAGCTCGGTGCCCTTATAGGTCACACTCACCTTGGGCGTGAGCGGCAGGCCGACATACACCTGGCTGGCAATGTCGGGAATGGTGGCGCCAAGCAGCGAGATGCCCTGATCGGTCGAGTCGTCGGGCTTAAACGGGTTGTCGGAATCGTCGGAGTCATCGGAGCCCGAATCGGCCGCGACGACCTTCAGGTGGAACGTGGAGGTGACGTTATGGAGCGTCGCGGTGATATCGGTCTCGCCCACCGCAAGCACGGTGGCGGCGGCCACGGCGCCCGTGCCGCTCACCGTGGCGACCGATTCATTGGAAGAAGCCCAGGTGCAGTCGAGCATGGCGGCGGCGGTGGAGAGGTTTGCCGGATCGGGAATGGCAGTCAGCGCGACGACGAGCCCTTCGGCATATTCCGCCTTAGCCCCGCCGTCGACGGCGGTCACGCCTTCGGTCTCGGCGACCTTAATGGAAATGGAATCGGGGTAGGTGACTTCGATGGAAGGCAGGCTCGCCAGCGCGCCGTCGCCCTCGGCGGCGACGGCGGCGGCGGGGCACATGCCCAGCGCAAGCGATGCGGAAACGACGACGGGCAGGACTTTGTTCGTGCAGCGATGTTTTGAAGCCATAGGGGACGACCTTTCACGACAAACTCGACGTTAGTTCCTCGATATTATAGGCCGCCCCCTTATAGAATGCTCCACAGGTGGGGCTAAATACAGAATGAAAACCTACCCCAACTGCAGCACGTCGCGATGAAGCACCGCGGCCATGGACGCCATCGAGGCGCGCCACGCGGTCGCATACGGACGCGCCCACGACGTGCCGCCCTCGTCGACGCCGTTCATGATGCCGACGTCCATGCACCAGCCGACGGAATCTATCGCCCACGAAGCGATTGACGACGCATCGGGCAGCGCGCTGACGCGCGAGAGGTCCGACGCAGTATCGACCCCCGCCACCTTGCTCGCGTAGTTCGCGATCATGCACGCAAGCTCCTGACGCGTCACGGAGTTACCCGGCTTGAAGGCGTTTTCGTCGCCATAGCCGTTCACCACGCCCGTCTGGCGCGCCCAGCGGATCGCGTCGCCGTAGTACATGCCGTAGTCCACGTCGTCGAAATCGTTCGCGGAGTCGTCGGCGGCGACCAGGGGCTCGCCGGCAAGGCGCCACAGGATGACCGCGACGTCCTGGCGTTTGATGGAATCGTACGGACCGAAGCACGTGGTTCCGCTATAGCCCGAAATCAGGCCGTGGGTATAGGCATAATCGAGCACGCCCGAGTCCACGAACCACTCCCCATAGTGGCAGTCGCTGAAATACTCGTAGGACGACGCGTCGCCAGACTGGTCGTTCGCGGACTGGTCGTTCGCGGACTGGTCGTTCGCGGACTGGTCGTTCGCGGACGTCTTGGAAATGCGTACGTTGCCGAACGTGTCGCCGTAGCGCAGCGTGTAGCCATGCGCCGTGAGCGATACCGGCTCCAGGCTATCCCACCCGTAGTTGGAATCGATCATGATGAAGTTCTCGGGGCGCAGTTTGCGCTCGTTGGCTTTCTCGTAGCCCACGATGGTCACCCAGTGCTGGGTTCCGCTCGTGGTGGTGACGTAGAGGATGGAGGGTTTGCCCTGATTGACGGCATCGTAGAGCATGCGCAGCGTCGTCTGCTCGTCCCCGGTTTGCCAGCAGTCGAACTCGGCGGTCATGTTGCGGGCGTAAAAACCGCTCTCGCCGTAGGCTCCGCCGTTGCCGTCGAACTCCCACCAGTTGTGCACCTTTCCGGTGGTGATGGTTTGGCAATAGGCCGCGGCGTAACCCAGGCATGCGCCCGAGAAGGCATCGGTCTGCTTGCCGACCCGATCGATCACGGGTTGGTTGAACGCGAGCAGGGCGCTGGCCGTGGAAGCAGCGAGCTGCGCATCGCGGCCCTCCTGCGCAGCGCTGCCGGCAAACACGTACTCGTTCGCATCCCTCACGGGCTGCCACTCCTCGTGCAGCTCGATGCGCGGCTCGGCTACAGCCTGCTCGGCGGCAGCCGAGCCGCCCGTAGCCGCCTCGCCCGCCTCGTCGGCAAAGGCCACGCCCGCCGCGCCCATCCCGCACGCGAGCGCAACGGCGACGGCTCCTGCGCCCAAGCGCGACTTGGCGCCGATATGATGCAATGCCATGAAAAGCCCCTTTCGAACGCTTCCCTTAAAATGCTTCCAGGGCCGCCACCACGGCCTCTATCTGGTCGTCGGGCGTCGAGGCCCCGGCGGTCACGCCGACCGTCTCGCATCCGGCAAACCACGCGGCTAAAAGCTCCGCCGCCGATTCGACATGATGCG
>CAVGAF010000014.1:0-34890 GCA_963627055.1 Butyrivibrio sp. CAG:318
GCAGAAAACGTTCTCCAGCCTGCGGCGCATGGGCGTCTTCGCGGGCGTGAACGTGCTCGCTTCGGCCGTGCAGGTGGGGTTGACCATGTTCGCCGCCAGCAACGCCGCAACCATGCCCATAGAATCCATTGCCGTGGCGGAAACTATGTTCTATTTGGTCTCCGATGTGTGCCTGTTCGTGTACCTGCGGCGCAGCCTCGGCGCGTTCGGCCTGCGCTCCATTGCGCGCGCGGTTGCGGTGGCGCTTGTGCTGGGTGCGGCGGGTGCGCTTGCCGGAGGCGGCGTGCTGTGGCTGCTTCAAACATTGGTTGCCCCGCTGTCGGGTTCCATCGTCCAGGCGCTCGTTTACGTTATCGTAGGCGGTGCGGTGGCGCTGGCGGTCACGTTCGTGCCGGCATGCGCGCTGCATGTGCCCGAGGCGGTCTTCATCGAGCGGATCGTCGGCAAGCTGGCCGGCAGGCTCGGACGTTAAGACGCCGCAAAATGGGGCTTGCCCGTAAAAGTCGGCCTTGCCGGCAGATCCGGGTTTGCCCGCGCGATCCGCATGCTCGATGCGCAGCCGACGGGCGCATGGTGCTGAGTGCTTTTCGTGGGAGGTTTAACCGTGTTCGATGACCGGCTTCGGTTCCGTTTCCCCGCTTATCCCTTGCTGAAATACTACCTGTGGCTTTTCGGCATGCTGGTCGTCCTGTATCTGCTCAGCGTGGCGATACCTTTCATGCCCGCCTTCGGCGTCGCCTTATTTTGGGCGGCCTTAAGCGCCATCTCCATGATCGGCGTCGCCTACCAGGTCGTCATCCGCAAGGCGCATCGGCAGCTCGTCCTTGAGCGGGATGGACGTCTGTCTCAATTGAACAACGGGCGAACGCTCGGTTTTCTTCTCGGATTCGTGCTCAGCGCCTTCGGCGTCGCCAGTTTCATGGTGGGTTCGGTTTGCTGGGACGCGATGGAGTGGCTCATGGTCGCCTTGGGCGGCGGGTGCCTGCCGGCGTTGCATTACCTGTTCCAGCGTTTTATCTTGCATGACCTGAAAGGTCTTTTCCGTTCGGCGTATTCGCTGCTGTGCGCTTCGGCCATCGCTGGTTTTCTGCTATGCGTCGTGTACTGCGTTATCGAATCGCACAACCCCGACACATCCTCGAGTGCCTCGTTGCTGCAGGCGTTTTTGGCTACTCCCGCATACTTCGCCAAATCGGGGTCGTCGCTTTTGCATGAGTGCGGGATCTGGCTTCGCCTTGCCGATGCGTGGACGTCGTTCGGCTCATCCTTTCTTCAGGAGGCGTTCGCCGAAAGCCCCGTATCTCTCATCGTCAAGCTCATCGTTTCCTTGGGCGCATTTCTGGGCGCGATGAGCATTTTCTCCATCGGCATGATCTTGGATAGGGAAAAGATGGTAAGCATTCTCGCTCCTATTTCCGCGATCGCATCCGACGGTCGCGAGCGGCTTTACGTGCAGCGGCGTTATCTCGCGTGCTTCATTCTGCCCCCGATTGCCTTGATCGGGGCGTTCCTCTATGCAGACGCTCAAGTGAGCGCAGCTGTACAGGGGCCGGCATACTCGATGGCCCAGCAGGCGGTGCGCGCTGTTGCCAGCGTCTCGGTGTACGAGGTGGACGGTATCTGTTACGACCGGCAGATGATCGACGAGAAATTGCTTTCGGGCGCGTTTTCCGGGCAGCTTGACGATGCGGCGTCGGCGAAGAGCAGCTTGGTTGCCACCGTGCAGGACGTTTATGCGGGATGCAGCGACAATGTCGATGATTTTCTGAACTGGTATTACGGCATGTCCAGTGCTTCCAGGTCGGAGAGAGCCAAGCTCAAGAGCTCATCGGCGGCCTCTTCGGCGCTTTCGGATAATTTCAAGCAGATTGTGGTTGGGAACGCTTCGGGTGAACTTGCCCGCGCGATTGAGGACTATCGGAGCGCTACCGCTAAGGCGCAGGAATACCTTAATGAGGTGCTTGCCGAATGCCGGGTTGATAGTATTCCGGACGATGATGCTTGGCTCTGCTCTGCGGCCGCGCCTCCCGCGGAGCTTTCGCAGACCTTGGACGAGCTATCGCGTTTAGCGGAAGCGTCCGGGCAAGACGGCGTCGATTCCTCAAGCTCGGGTCTGTCCTTTTCGAACTCGTCTTCGGACAGCTTGACCGGTCGGTTGACGGCCGCATTCGAGGCTACGGGGGATTATTCCACGATGACTTCCAAGCTTGCTGAAGTGGGGAAGGATGCCGACAGCGTGCTGCACGCATTCGTGTCGATCGATTCGGATATCGACGACAAGGGCAGTAGGGAAAAGTACCGCGAGGACCTGGTTCGACTCATCGAGGAGGACAAGGCCGACGTCTTGAAACGCTATGCGCTGAGCTAAGGGCGCCGCGGCTCGCTTTCGGTGGCGCGCCGCGGCGTTGCCTTCAACCCTTACCGATGGAAGTACCGGCGCTGCTCGTATTTCGGCTCGCAGCACACGTTGATGCCGAGCGTGCGGTAGAGCTTTTCGTCGGCTGGCCCTAAGATGACGCTGAAGTGGGCGTCGCAGCCGCGCAGCTTGCCCGCCGCCGCGATCAGCTTGGCCGCCACCGGGTCGGTCGCGCTCGACACCGAAAGTGCCTGCAGCGTCTCATCGGAGTGCAGGCGGGGGTTCTTCGAATGCAGCGTCTTCGTCTTCAGCTCGCAGATAGGCTCGATGACCTCGTCGGATATGACGAACAGGTCCTCGTCGACGCCGGCCACTCCTTTGAGCGCGTTCATCAGAAGCGACGACGCCGCGCCGAGCAGATCGGACGTCTTGCCCGTCACCACGCGCCCGTCGGGCAGCACCATCGCGCCCGCAGGTCCGCCGGTCGCCTCTTCCTTCAGCAGCGCGGCCGAGCGTGCCGGCGAGTAGCCCGCGTCTACCCCGGCCTGGTTCATCAGCAGCTCGAGATGCTCCACGTATTCGTGATGAAGCCCCGTGCGGCGCTCCTCGACCGCGGCGGAGAAATAGCGGCGCACGATCTCCATCTTGGCCGCCTCGCGGCAGGCGTCGTCGTCCACGATGGCAAGCCCCGCCATGTTCACGCCCATGTCGGTGGGGGACTGATACGGGCTCTCGCCCAAGATGCGCTCCATCATGGCCTTGAGCACGGGGAAGATCTCCACGTCGCGGTTGTAGTTCACCGTCGTCTTGCCGTAGGCCTCCAGGTGGAACGGGTCGATGCAGTTCGCATCGTCCAGATCGACCGTCGCCGCCTCGTAGGCGATGTTGACCGGGTGCTTCAGCGGCAAATTCCAAATGGGGAACGTCTCGTACTTCGCGTAGCCCGCCTCAACGCCGCGCTCGTGCTCGTGATAGAGCTGCGAGAGGCACGTGGCCATCTTGCCCGAGCCGGGGCCGGGCGCGGTCACCACGACGAGCGGCTTGGTGGTTTCGACGAACTCGTTTCTGCCATACCCCTCGGCCGACACGATGCGCGCCGTGTCGTAGGGGTAGCCGGCGATGGGGTAGTGCAGGTAGCTCTTGATTCCCAGGCTGTCCAGGCGGCGGCGGAAGGCCACGGCGGAAGGCTGGTTCTCGTAGCGGGTGATCACCACGCCGGCGGTGGCGAATCCCATGGAGCTGAAGATGTCGAGCAGGCGCAGCACGTCCTCGTCGTAGGTGATGCCCAGATCCCCGCGCACCTTGTTCTTCTCGATGTCGTTCGCGCAGATGGCGATGATGATCTCCACGTCGGCGGCCATCTGCTGCAGCATGCGGATCTTGCTGTCGGGCTCGAATCCCGGCAGCACGCGGCTGGCATGGTAGTCGTCGAAGAGCTTGCCGCCGAACTCCAGGTACAGCTTGCCGCCGAATTGGCTGACGCGCTCCCTGATATGCTCGGCCTGCAGGGCCAGGTACTTGTCGTTGTCGAAACCGATGCGCATGGGCGAACCTCTTTCCCTTAAGGCAACGTGGGCCCGGTTTGCGCGGCGCGGGCGCAAGGGGCGTTTAACTGAATCAGTATACGGTACGTGCTTGGCCGCCCTGACCGCCCGCGCCGAAAACCGCAACGTTTCCGCTGTGTTAAATGGCTCCGTCGCGCGCCGCGAGCGCCGCGGTGCGCCTGTAGAATGGAATAACGTGTGGAGTTCGCTGTTCGCGTGCTGCAGACGTGCTGGTCTGCACTGTGCGCCGCAGCGATAAGCAATACATTGTGCTAGCGCGAAGGAGTACCATGACCAAGCATATTTTCGTCACGGGCGGCGTCGTATCTTCCCTGGGAAAGGGCATCACCGCAGCGTCTTTGGGGCATCTGCTCAAGGCGCGCGGCTACAAGGTGACCATGCAGAAGATGGACCCGTATTTGAATGTCGACCCCGGCACCATGAGCCCGTTCCAGCACGGCGAGGTGTTCGTCACCGACGACGGGCATGAGGGCGACCTCGACCTTGGTCATTACGAGCGCTTCATCGACGAGAACCTCTCCCGTGAATCCAACTTCACGCAGGGTTCCATCTACCAAACCCTCATCGCGCGCGAGCGTCGCGGCGACTTCCTCGGCGGCACCGTGCAGGTCATCCCGCACGTGACCGAGGCCATCAAGGAGCGCCTGCGCCGCATTGCCGACCAGTCGGGCGCCGACATCGTCATTTCCGAAATCGGCGGCACCATCGGCGACATCGAGTCGCAGCCCTTCATCGAGGCCGCGCGCCAGTTCAAAAAGGAGAAGGACCCCGGCGATGTGCTGTTCATCCATGTCACGCTGGTCCCCTACATCGCCGCCGCCCATGAGGTGAAGACCAAGCCCACGCAGCACTCCGTCAAGGAGCTGCGCTCCATCGGCGTGCAGCCCGACTTCATCGTGTGCCGCTCCGACCACGAGATTTCGGACCACGTGCGCGAGAAGATCGCCCTGTTCTGCGACGTGCGCCCCGAGGAAGTGCTCGCTTGCGCCGACAGCCCCTCCATCTACGAGGTGCCCTTCGGCCTGTTCGACCAGCAGTTCGACACGAAGGTGCTCGCGCGCCTGGGCCTGCCGGAAAACCAGATCGACCTTACCCCGCTGCGCAGCTTCCTCGACGCGGCGGCCAACTGCGAGCGCGAATGCGACATCGCCGTCGTCGGCAAGTACGTCAGCCTCCCCGATGCCTACCTGTCGGTCATCGAGGCGCTCTACCATGCCGGCGTGCACAACAACTGCCACGCCAACGTGCATCTCATCGATGGCGAGGAACTCAACGATTCCAATGTCGACGAGGTGCTCGGGAACATGGACGGCGTGCTCGTCCCCGGCGGTTTCGGCCAGCGCGCCTTCGAGGGCAAGATTTGCGCCGTGCGCTATGCCCGCACGCATAACGTCCCCTTCCTGGGCATCTGCCTGGGCATGCAGGCGGCGGTGTGCGAGTTCGCGCGCGACGTCGCGGGCATGCCGGGCGCCACGTCGGCCGAGTTTGACGAGAACGCCGAGTTCCCGGTCATCGACCTCATGCCCGAGCAGGAGGACATCGAGGACAAGGGCGGCACCATGCGCCTGGGCGCCTATCCGTGCAAGGTCGCGGCCGATTCGAAGGCCCTCGCGGCTTACGGCGAGTCGATCATCTACGAGCGCCACCGCCATCGTTACGAGGTGAACAACGCCTACCGCGACCGCCTGATCGATGCCGGCCTGGTCATTTCCGGCGTATCTCCCGACGAGCGCCTGGTCGAGATGGTGGAGATCCCCGATCACCCGTGGTTCGTGGCAAGCCAGGGCCATCCCGAGTTCAAGAGCCGCCCGACGCGCCCGCACCCGCTGTTCCGCGAATTCGTGGCAGCCGCCGTCGCCCACCGCGCGTAAGCGCCCGCTCATCTGTCGCAAAGGCGTCCTTCGGGGCGCCTTTTTCGATGCGCTACTATATATATTTCAATTCGGCCCCCCTTATTTTGACGAGCTACCGGTGGAAGGCGGTTAACGATGGATGAATATATCGACACCGACGACCTGATCGACCTGTCTGCGGAATACATCGCGTACCTGCGCATCGAACGCGGAAGCTCGCCGCGCACCATCGACGCCTACGAGGCCGACCTGGAAGCTTATCGGGATTTCCTCGCCTCCAATGATGTGTTCGCGCTTTCCGCCGTTACGAGGGAGCTGCTTGTCGCGTATGAATCGCACTTGTTCGGCGAGGGGTATGCGGCATCAACGGTGTGCCGGCGCATCTCAGCGGTGAAAGGTTTTCACCGGTTTTGCGTCTCCGAGGGCTATACCGAGAAGAACCCCGCAGGGTCGCTCCCGCTTCCCAAGACGCCCGACCGCCTGCCCGATGTGCTGTCCATTCAACAGATCTCCGACATGCTCGACGCGTGCCCGGCGACGACGTCCATCGAGCTCCGCGACCGCGCGATTCTCGAGGTTCTGTATGGCTGCGGCTTGCGCGTCAGCGAGCTTACCGGCCTTGACGTTGCCGACGTGCAGCTCTTTGAGGGCTATGTTCGCGTCGTCGGCAAGGGGGACAAACAGCGCGTCAGCCCGATAGCTGGTGCGGCGGCGCGTTCGCTCGCCGAGTATCTCGAGCAGGGTAGGGCGGAGCTGATGAAGCCCTACGCCAAACCCACCGACGCCGTGTTCCTAAACGCCCGCGGCGGGCGGCTCACGCGGCAGAGCGTCTTCAAGATCTGCGCCCGCGCCGGCCGGGGCATCGGCGTGGCGAACCTGCACCCGCACACGCTGCGCCACTCCTTCGCCACCCACATGCTCGAGGGCGGGGCTGATTTGCGCGTCATCCAAGACATCCTGGGACACTCCGACATTTCAACCACGCAGATCTACACCCATGTCGATCGCACGCACATCCGTGAGGAATACCTGCACGCCCATCCCCGCGCCTAAGGGCGGTCAAACCCTCCCACATCGCCCCACGCCAAGAAATCAGCACAAATCTCTCCCACATCGCCCCACGCCGCCTTGCGCCGTGGGGCGAATCTATATCTTGTGGCCGAAATCGATACTCACCCACCATCTGGAACGGCCTTCCGGCGACCTGTGTGCAGTGTATGTGCGCAGGTCGCGCATGGACTTCAACGAGAGGTTCAGGGGAGCGAATGGTGGGGACAATATATTGCGAAGTGGGATGAAGTGGGATAGAATCCCAAACGTCGACACGCCGTGGGAGATGCGGCAGGAAGGAATGCATGGCAGAGGACGCCAACAACGTCAGGCTCAACGGTTTGTACCACCACAAGGTGGACGCCAAGGGCCGACTGTCCCTTCCCGCTTCGTTTCGCAAGGTGCTGCCGACCGATCTCATCGTAACCATCGACCCGTTTGACGAATGTCTGCGCGTCTATGTCCCCGAAGCCTTCAACCGCTGGGTCGACAAGGTGTTCGAGGACAAGTTCGGCGGCTACGACGACACCGATCGCACGCACGTGTACCTTCGCTCGCTTTTGAGGGAGCGCGCCAACGACGTCACCATCGACGCGGCGGGGCGCATCATGCTTCCCGCTGAGCTGCGCGGGTCCGTGGGTATCGAGAAGGACGTCGATTTGACGGGCAACGACGGCTACTTCGAGATCTGGGATGCGAAGCGCCACGAGGACAACCGCATGGATATCGATCTTTCCGTTCTGTTCCCCGGTCGTAAGGCGTGAGTACCATGACAAGCGAATATCGGCATATACCGGTCCTGCTCCCCGAGTGCCTCGAATACTTGAACTTAAAACCGCAGCACACATTCGTGGACGCAACGCTCGGAGGAGCAGGGCATTCCATTGAAGTTGCCAAGCGCATCGGGCGCGAGGGCACGCTTATCGGCATCGATCAAGACGACGTGGCGCTTGAAGCCGCGGGTCTTAAACTCGGGTCGCTGCCGCAGGACGCGTGCCCGAGCGTCAAGCTCGTGCGCAACAACTTCGGTAACATGGACGAGGCGCTTGTAAGCGCCGAGGTTCCCGGCGTCGATGCGTTCCTGTTCGACATCGGGGTCTCTTCGGTCCAGATAGACACGCCGTCACGAGGCTTCTCCTTCAAGGAGGACGGCCCTCTTGATATGCGGATGGCTCCGGGTAAAGAAACCTTAACCGCAGCAGAGATCGTCAACACCTACACCGCAGCAGATCTCGCTCGGATCATCCGCATGTACTCGGACGAGAAGTGGGCGAGCCGCATCGCCGAGTTCATCGTCCGGGCGCGCGAGAAGGCGCCGCTCGAGACGAGCGCGCAGCTGGTCGACGTCATCAAGGCTGCCATCCCGGCAAGCGCCCGCCGAGCGGGCGGTCACCCCGCCAAGCGCACGTTCCAGGCGTTGCGCATCGAGGTGAACGGCGAGCTCGAAGTGCTCAAGCGCGGGCTTGAAGCGGCCATCAGGTGGGCGAATCCCGGTGGGCGGATCTGCGTGATCAGCTACCACTCGCTCGAAGACCGCATTGTCAAGGACATGTTCGCCAGCTATGCGAACCGGTGCACGTGCCCGCCCGATCTTCCGGTGTGCATGTGCGGCAAGGAGCCGATACTCAAAGTGATCACCCGCAAGCCGGTCGTCCCGACTGCGGAGGAGATAGAGCGCAATCCGCGCGCACGAAGCGCGAAGCTGCGCGTAGCCGAAAAGCTGTGAGGCGCCCAACCGATCGGCTGCGGCATGTGTAACCCAGGCCAGGTGCAAAGGGGCGCCGGGCCGAATGAAAGCTGACAGACTGACGTGAAGGAGGTGCCCCATGAGCGCGCAACCGGCGTACTACTCTTACCCGAACCGCGCCCCCGAGCGCACCCCTCGCGAACGCATCCGGGTCGTCCCCGGCCGTCGTCCGGCCAAAAGCACATCCGACGAGATAACGCCTTCGCTCGTCATGGGGGTTGCGCTTGCCGTATTCGCGCTGTTCGCCGTTTTGGCATTCGCGTGCCTAGGCTTGCATGCGGCCACCGTTTCAACCTCCATCCAATCGCAGGAACTTTCGAACCAAATCGACGACGCCCGCACCGAGGGCACGTCGCTTGAGGTGACGCAGAGCCTGCTGTCCAACCCGACGCGCGTGCGCCAGCAGGCCGAGAAGCTCGGCATGTCCGCGCCCGAAAGCGTGGGGTCGATCGCCCTTCCCGCCGACGTCGTCTGCACCGATTCCGAAGGCGCGCTGTCGCTGTCCGATAGCGTCAAGACTGCCGCTACGGTTGCGGGGGAGTAAACTTTATGGCCAGGCAGGACCGTCCGGGGCGCCCCTCGTCCTCATCGCGTGCATCCGGCGCGCGCAATCCGCAAAACCAGGGCCGCGCTCGTCGCGGCTCTTCCTATCGTGGCCCGTCGTCTTCGCGCGCTAGGCGCACCGACGGCTTCGGGCGACCGGAGGGCGCGGGCGTCGATAGGCGCGCAAGGCGTCGCGGCAACACGCCACACGCCCCGGCGCGCAACGGGCGCGGCGGCGTTTCTGCGTCCTCGGGCAGTTCCTTGGCGAGCTTCGCGGGAGCGCTTGGCGCCAACCGCTATGCGGTCATACTCGGCCTGTTCGCCCTCTTCGTCGTGCTGGTGTTCGGCAAGCTTTTCTATCTGCAGGTCATCAAGGCGGGGGAATTTTCCGAGCAGGCGACATCCTCGCGCACGTCGTATCTGACCATCGAACCGCGCCGCGGGACCATCTACGACCGCAACGGCGTGGTGCTCGCGACGTCGGTAGACGCCACCACCATCTATGTGGACCCGACCGAAGTCACCGACGTGAACATGACGGCCCAGATCCTCGCCGACGCCATCGGCGGCGAGGCGAAGGACTATCTGGAGAAGGTGACCGCGAGCAATACGCGCTATTCGGTCATTAAACGCAAGGCCGACACCTCGGTGGGCGATGCCGTGCAGCAGCTTGCGAGCGAGCGCGTTGAAGAGGCGCAGGCCAAGGCCAAGGAGCAGGGGTCTGGCAGCGACAGCGTCGCATCCGGCATACACTTCGTCACCGAATCGCGCCGCGAATATCCCAACGGTCAGGTCGGCGGCCAGGTGGTGGGCGCCTGCAACACGGAAGTGGACGAAGAGGCGAACCGCGAATACTACGTCGGCTTCTGCGGGCTTGAGGCCGAATACGACGACATCCTCTCCGGCACCCCCGGCTATTACGAGGCCGAATACGGTCGATCCGGGCAGGCCATCCCCGGCGGCGTGCACGAGGAGGTCGCCGCCATCGACGGCCAGGACATCGTCGTGTCCATCGATATCGAGCTGCAGCGCCAGGTCGAGGAAAGCCTGGAGAGCGGCTGCGAGGGTATGAACGCCACAGGCGGGTCGAGCGTGGTCATGGACGGAGCCACGGGAGAGATCTACGCCGCCGCGTCCCTGCCGCTGTTCAACCCGGCCGACCGCACCGACATGGAGTCGGGGGCCGAGCGCCTGAAGTGCATCACCGACCTGTTCGAGCCCGGTTCCATCTTCAAGTCGGTGTCGGCCATGTCCATTCTGGAAACCAACACCATGACCCCGGATACCGAGCTGTACTGCCCGGCTTCCATCACCGCCGACGGCTACACCATCACCGACGCCCACGAGCGCGGGGACGCGACCTTCACGTTGCGCGAGATCCTCGACCAGTCGTCGAACATCGGCATTTCGCTGGCCACCGAGCAGATGGGCTTCACCGAGCTCTACGACCACATCCTGCGCTACAACCTGCATTCGCGCACCGGCGTGGACTACGTCGGCGAAGGCGAGGCGGGGACCGACGTCCTCGGCATGCTCAACCCGGTGTCGGAGTGGTCCACCGTGCAAGCGTACAACGTCACGTTCGGCCAGGGCGTGTCGGTGACGCCGCTGCAGATGGTTCGCTTCTACGGCGCTATCGTCAACGACGGCGTGGAATGCACCCCGCACTTCCTGATTAGTAAGGTGCAGTCCGGCGAAAAGCCCGAGTACGCAACCGAACAGGTCATCGAGAACACTGATGCGCTTTCCGACATGCAGTCCATGCTCAAGTCCGTCGTCACCGACGGCACGGGCGCGAAAGCCGCCATCGACGGATACAACGTCGCGGGCAAAACCTCCACGGCCGAAATCTACGACGAGGTCAACGGCGGGTATCGGGAAAACGTCTACAACCTGGCGTTCACTGGCTTCATCGCCGATTCGTCGAGCAAGCTCGTGTGCTTCGTCGGGGCAAATGAGGTTCCTGGGGACGGCGTGGTCACCCCTATCTTTAAGGATATAATGACCACAGCAATCGACCGTTTCGGGATTACATCTGAGTGAGGTACTCGCATGGGAAAGACCTGCGCGGAACTGTTTGAGGGAATGGAATGCACCATCATCGGCAACGCCGATGACCAGGTGGAGGGCATAGCATATCGAAGCGACAAGGTGAAGGCGGGGGATGCGTTCTTCTGCATCGTCGGCATGCAATCCGACGGGCACACCTACGCCCAGGACGCCATCGACCACGGTGCGCGCGTGCTGGTTGTCGAGCGCAAGGTCTACCTTGCCGATGCTACCGACGTCACCGAGGTCGTGGTCAGCGACACGCGCAAGGCGATGGCCGAGGTGTCGGCGCGTTTTCACGACGATCCGTCCAAGAAGATCTCGCTGGTCGGCATCACGGGCACGAACGGCAAAACCACCACGACCTACCTGGTCGAGCATATCGCCCGCATGGCGGGCAAGCGCACGGGCGTCATCGGCACCGTCGGCACCGTCATCGGCGACGTGAAGGAGAAGTCGAGCCGCACCACGCCCGAGTCCCCCGACTTGCAGCAGCTGCTCGGCCGCATGGCCGACGCGCACTGCGACGTCGTGGCCATGGAGGTGTCCAGCCACGCGCTCGACCTCAAGCGCACGTACGGCACCCAGTTCGCCGTGACCGCGTTCTCCAACTTGACGCAGGATCACCTGGATTACCACCACACCTTCGAGGCCTACTTCGAGGCCAAGGCGCTCCTTTTCGGCCGCGACTATCCGGCCCGCCGCGTCATCTGCATCGACGACAAATGGGGCAAGGAGCTGCTGCGCCGTTGCTCGGATGCGGGCGACAGCGTCATCACCACCGGCTTCGACCGCTCGGCGCTCATCCATCCCAAGGATGTCCGGTATTTTCCCACGCACACGTCCATCACGCTCAATGTGCGCGGCTCCTACTATGAATTCGACTACCCGCTCGTGGGCAAGTTCAACGTCGAAAACGTCATGTGCGCCTTTGCGATCGGCGTCCAACTGGGCATTCCGGTCGAAACCGTCATCGACGCCCTGCGCGATGCGCCTCAGATCCCCGGGCGCCTCGAACGCGTGCGCGCCGCATGCGACGGCGGCGTTTCGGTGTTCGTGGATTATGCGCACACGCCCGACGCGCTTGAAAAGGCGCTCGGCTCCATCATGGCGCTCACGCCGGGTAGGACCATCTGCGTGTTCGGCTGCGGCGGCGACCGCGACGCGAGCAAGCGCCCCATCATGGGCCGTGCGGCGCTCGCGGCTGACCACGCCGTGGTCACGTCCGACAATCCGCGCACCGAAGACCCGGGCGCCATCATCGACGACATCGTCGCCGGCATGGCGGCGGGCGAGGGCCGCTTTGACGTGGAGGCCGACCGCCGCAGCGCCATCGCGCTGGCCATTTCGCTTGCCAAGCCCGGTGACTCCATCCTCATTGCCGGAAAGGGCCACGAGGACTACCAGCTCGTGGGGGATGAAGTCCTCTCATTCGACGACAGGGTCGTGGCGCGCGAGGAGCTTGAGCGCGCCTTTTGCGCACGCGAGGAAGCGAAGTAACGTATGCGTTTCACGGTAGAGGAAATCGCCCAGGCGACGGGCGGCATCATCGTCGTCGTGCCTCGGGATGGCGATCTTCAGGCCACAAGTCTGACGTGGGATTCCCGCACTGTTGCTGCAGGCTCCCTGTATGCGGCCCTGCCTGGCGAGCGCGTTGACGGGCATGATTTCGCCGCCGCCGCGGTTGCCGCCGGTGCCGCGGTCGTGCTTGCCTCAAAGCCGCTTCCTGCCGCCGACCTTGCGCAAATCGCCAAGGCGGGCGCGGGCGTGGTCGAGGTGGCCGACACCGCCGCGGCCCTTACCGCGCTTGCCGGCGCATGGCGCGCGCGCATTGCCGGCCGCGTGGTCGGAATCACCGGATCGACCGGCAAAACCACTACGAAGAACCTGGTGCGCGACGTGCTTGCCGCCGCCGGGAGCGTAGCCGCCACCAAGGGCAATCAAAACAACGAACTCGGCGTTCCCGCCACCGTGCTTTCCGCCGATGCCGACACCGCTTCGGTCGTGGTGGAGATGGGTATGCGCGGCCGTCATCAAATCGACGCGCTGTGCGAATTCGTCCGCCCGCACTGGGGGCTCATCACCAATGTGGGCGATTGCCACATCGAGCTTCTGGGAAGCCGTGAAAACATCGCTCGCGCAAAGGCCGAGCTTGTCGAGTCGCTTCCTGCGGGCGGCATCGCGTTTCTCAACGCGGCTTGCGACTTGACGCCGCTCGTGCGCGAGGTTTCCCGTCTTGAGGAGCGTGGCGTCGCTTGCGTGCTTTTCGACGGCTCGCCGGACGCCGATGAACGTCGCAGCGAAACGCCTGCGGCACGTGCCGCCGCGCGCGTATGGGCGCGCGACATTGCGCTTGACGACGAGGGCCGCCCGAGCTTCACGCTGTGCTACGCCGGCATCGCCGGGCGGGGCGAGGGCGCCGTCGCGTGCTCGCTTGACCTGCGCGGCATCCATAACGTATCGAATGCCTGCTCTGCCGCGGCCGTCGGCTTGGCGGCCGGGATGGACCCGTCAGCAATAGCCCACGCACTTGCGCTCTCCCGTGCCGAAAGCGGCCGCCAGGAGGTCCTGCGCACGCAAGGCGGCGTCACCGTCGTCAACGACGCCTACAACGCCAACCCCGATTCCATGCGCGCGTCGCTCGCAACGTTTGCGGCGCTTGCGGTGAAGGGGCGGCGCGTCGCCGTCCTCGGCGACATGGGCGAGCTCGGCGATTTCGCCGAAGGCCTGCATGCGCAAGTCGGCCGCGACGCCGCGGCGGCGGGGCTCGATGAGCTCATCTGCACAGGCGAGCTTTCGCGCGCCCTGGCCGACGCCGCGCGCGAGGCGGGGATGGACGCGTCTTGCGTGACGTGGGTGCCCGACGGCGCCGCTGCGCTGCAAATGCTGAAAGGGTCGCTGTCGGCCGGGGATGCGGTGCTGGTGAAGGCGTCGCATTTCATGGATCTTGACGGCGTGGTTAAGGGGTTGATTGACTAGCATGCTGCATGTTTTCGAATCGTATCCGACGTTTCTCGTGTTCCTTGCCATCGTGGTCGCCATCGTGGTGACCATGGTGCTCATGCCCGCATGGATTAAGTTCCTCAAGGGCAGCCATATCGGTCAGCAGGTGCGCGCCGACGGTCCTGAAAGCCATCTGGTGAAGCAGGGAACGCCCACGATGGGCGGCGTCATCATGCTCATCGCCGTGATCGTGACCGTGTTTTTGGTGGGGCACGCCACGGTCGAGATGTTCGCGCTTGTCATCGCCACCATCCTCACCGGCTGCCTCGGCCTTATCGACGATGCGGAGAAGGTCGTCAAGGAGCGCTCCCTCGGCTTGACGCCGAAGGCCAAGCTCGTCGGCCAGTTCCTCATCGCGACGGTGTTCGGACTGGTGGCCGTCAATGTCGTGGGTATTGCCCCGACGGTGGAGCTGCCTTTCATCTATACGTTCGACCTGGGAATCCTTCAAACTGATATCGCGGGCGTGTCCGTGCCGTGGCTCTACATCCTGTTCGTCGACATCCTGCTCATGGGGCTGTGCAATGCCGTGAACCTCACCGACGGTCTGGACGGCCTGGCCGCCGGCACCGTCATGATCGTCATGATCGTCATGGCCGCCATCGCCTATCGCTCCGACATGCTCGATTCCGCCATCTTCGCGGCGGCGCTCGCCGGCGCCTGCATCGGCTTTCTGTGGTTCAATTCCTTCCCGGCCGACATCTTCATGGGCGACACGGGCTCGCTCGCGCTCGGCATGGCGCTCGGTTGCCTGTCGGTGCTGACGAAGTGCGAATTCGTCGTGCTCGTCGTGGGCGGCTTGTTCGTCGCCGAGGCGCTGTCGGTCATGATTCAGGTGTTCTATTACAAGAAAACCCACAAGCGCGTTTTCCTGATGGCGCCGCTGCACCATCATTTCGAGAAGAAGGGCTGGAGCGAGACGAAGGTCGTCGTGCGCTTCTGGATCGTATCCGGCGTGCTGGCCGCGCTGGGTTTCGCAACGTATTTCGCAGAGAGTTTGCTGGTGGTGGCATAAATGAGCAACGTAGAGATGATCGGGGGCAGGAAGTTAGCGCCGCGTGATCTGGGCCGCGTCCTGGTGCTTGGCTTGGGCAAATCGGGCCATGACGTCGTCGACTACTTGATGGGCCAGCCGCAGGGGCGCATCGGCGGCCTGTTCGTGTACGGCGGCGAGGCGCCCGCATCCGACGATTTCGCGAAGCGCGTAAGCGCCGCGGGGGCTCTCGTCGCCTATGGCGAGAGCGCCATCGCAGAGCTTTCCGCCACCGGCCGCTTCGACATCTGCATTGCAAGCCCGGGCATTTCCGAGTTCTCCGACCTGTATCGCTCGGCTGCCGCCGTGAGCGACGAGATTATAAGCGAGGTCGAGTTCGCTTGGCGCGAAAGCGCCGCGGACAGCCGTTGGGTGGCCATCACGGGCACCAACGGGAAGACGACCACGACGGCCCTTGCCGCGTTCTTGCTCGAGCAGGCGGGTGAGCGCGCATCCGCGGTCGGCAACATCGGGGACACCTGCATTGCCGCCGTCGGCGCCGGGGCGACCGACGTCTATGTGGCGGAAGTTTCATCCTATCAGTTGGCCTCGACGGTGCATTTTGCGCCTAACGTGGCCGTGCTGCTCAACATCACGCCCGATCACCTGCATTGGCACCATACGCTTGAGAACTATCGCGACGCGAAGCTCAAGGTACTGGCGAACCTTTCCCGCCAGCCCGGCGCGGTCGCCGTGCTCGATGCCACCAACGACGTGGTGCGCGAGCAGGTGCGCAAGCTTGCCGCCGCCGGTGACGGGCTCGGCTATTCGTATATTCCCATGGGCACTGCCGAGGGTCTAACCAAAGACATGCGTGAGCGCTGCGGCAGCGAAAACGCCGCGTTCGTCGATGGGGCGGGCGCGCTGCGCGTCGCCTTTGCGGGCAACGATTATAACCTCGGGCTCGCCGAGGGGCTGCGCATCAAGGGCGAGCACAACGCGGGCAATGCCTTGGCAGCCGCCGCGGCGGCGCTCGCCATCGGAGCCGATGCGGCCGACGTTGCCGACGCGCTGCCGAAGTTCTCGCCGCTTGAACACCGCATCGAGCCCTGCGGCACCGTGGGGGGAGTTGCCTGCTACAACGACTCGAAGGCAACCAACGTCGACGCAACCCTCAAGGCGCTCGCGGCGTTTCCCCACACGCGCCCCCTGGTGCTCCTCGGCGGCGACGACAAGGGAACCGACTTGGCCCCGCTCGTTGCGGCGGCCCATGCGCACACGCGCTTGGTCGTGTGCTTCGGCGATGCGCGCGAGCGTTTTTCCGCCGCTTTCGACGATGCGGCATCTGCCGCCCCCGAGGGCTTCGCGAAGCTTGAGGCGAACCATCTTGCCGGCGCGCTTGACGTGGCGCTTGGCGAAGCGAAGTCGGGCGAGGTCGTCCTGCTCTCGCCGGCCTGCGCATCTTTCGATGAATTCCATTCGTTCGAAGAACGCGGCGAAGTGTTCAAGCAGCTCGTGGCCGATCGCGTCGCGAAGCTCGGCGCATAGGGCGCTCGTCCATGTCCCGCTCCTCTTCAAACGCCTCCCGCGAGGCGTCAACGCTGCAATGGGTCCAGGTCGTGCTTGTTCTCGCCTGCGCCGCGCTGACCTTCATCGGGTTCGTCATGATCTACTCGTCCTCGCAGGTCTCCATCCTCTCCGATGCCGCCTCCGCCGGCGAGCTCGACAGCGCCAACGCTGCCGCATACCTGCTCGATCAGGTTAAATATTGCGTCATCGGCGTGATAGCGGCGTTTTGCGTTTGGAAATTCCTGTCGCCTGAAATCTGGAAAGGCTGGCTGGTGTGGCTCGTATACGGCCTCGCCTTGCTGCTCCTGGTCATGACGGCCGTCGCGGGAACGTCCGCGCTTGGCGCGCAGCGATGGCTGAACTTGGGTTTTGTTTCCCTGCAGCCATCCGAACTCGCCAAAATCGCCTTCGTGTTGCTGGCGGCGCGCATTCTCGACGACTGCAAGGACGGCATGCTCGACTTTAGGCAGCTCGTCGTCTCCATTCTGGTCATTTTGGTTCCGCTGGCTTTTCTCTATAAAACCCAGTCCGACCTGGGTACCACCGCTATTATCCTCATCGGCTGTTTGGCAGTTATGTGGCTCGGCGGCGTGCCGGGCAAGATTATCGGCATCATCGTGGCGGCATTGGCCGTGTTTGCCCTCATCGCCATATTCGGCACCGGGTACCGCACCGACCGTTTGGTGGTCTACAACCCCTGGAACGACGGCGACGGCGGCTACGGAGACGGCTATCAGACCATTCATTCCTTCTATGCGTTCGCGCAGGGCGGCATATTCGGCGTGGGCTTGGGAAACTCCCGCGAGAAGTTCGACTATCTTCCCGAAGCGGAGACCGACTTCGTGTTCTCCATCATCGGCGAGGAGCTCGGCATGATCGGCGCGCTCGTCGTCGTCGCGCTGTTCGTCGTCATCCTGGTCTGCGGTCTCATCGTCGCACGCCATGCCGCAACCCCGCTTTCGGCAACCATTGCCGGCAGCTTGACCGTCATGATCGTATTCCAGGCATTTCTGAATATCGGCTGCGTCATCGGTCTGGTTCCCACGACGGGCAAGCCCTTGCCGTTCGTGTCCTCGGGCGGCTCGTCGCTTATCGCCACGCTCATCATGGTCGGGCTCATCATGTCGGTCGCCAAGCATGCCGACGTCGGCGACGTGTACGAGCGTCGCCGCGCGGATTTGCGGGTCGTGCGTGCGGTCGACGAAGACGACTGGGGCGCGGACAGGCGCGACGCGGCGCCTCGTCGCGCCCCGCGGGATCGTAGGAATCCTGCTCGCGAGGGCTACTCATCGCATCAAGGCCGCGCAACGCAATCATCAAGGAGGTAGCATTCATGCGCATCGTCCTTTCCGGCGGGGGTACCGCCGGGCATATCAATCCGGCGCTCGCGCTCGCCGAGGTGCTCCAGAAGCGCGGTCACGAGGTCCTCTACGCCGGTACGCCGACGGGCGTGGAGGCGCGGCTGGTCGCGCAGGCGGGCATTCCGTTCACGGCCTTCGAGGCCGCCGGTTTCAACCGCAACCATCCGGCCACACTGCCGAAGGCCATCATGAAGATCCAACGCTCCACCAAGCTTGCGCGTGAGTGGTTTGACGAAATCAAGCCCGACTGCGTCGTCGGCTTCGGCGGCTATGTCTGCATCCCCGTCGCCCGCGCCGCCGAGCAGCGCCATATCCCGGTGGTGGTCCATGAGCAGAATTCCGTCATGGGCATGGCGAACAAATACCTCGCGCGCCGGGCCCATGCCGTATGCCTGACCTATGCGCATGCCGGCGAGGCGCTTTCGCGCAAGGACGGCATCGTGGTGACGGGCAATCCCGTTCGCTCGAGCGTGTTTGAGGCTACGCGCGAGGAAGGGCGGGCGGCGTTCGGTATCCCCGCCGAAGCGCGCATGCTGCTGGTTACCGGCGGAAGCCTCGGCGCGCGTCATCTCAATGCCGCCATTGCCGCGCGCAAGGAGATGCTGCTCGGCTATCCCGACCTGCACATCGTGCACGTTACCGGCCCGAAAGAGCTCGACGCCGTCACCGAGCAGCTGGCGCTTACGCCCGCCGAGCGGCAAAGGTGGCACCTGTTCGGCTATACCGACCAGATGGGCCTGGCCATGGCCGCCACCGATGCCATCGTCAGCCGCGCCGGGGCAACTTCGCTTGCGGAGATATCGGCGCGCCATATACCGGCCCTGCTCGTGCCGTTCCCCTTCGCCACCGAAGACCACCAGACGATGAACGCCCGGGCATGCGTCGAGGCGGGGGCTGCGTTCCTCGTCGCCGACGCCGATGTCGAGGGCGAGCAGTTCACCGACTACCTGCGGACGCTCATCGAGGATGCGACGGTGCGCGAATCGATGGCGGCCGCGGCGGCGGCCCAGAAGACGCGCGACGCCGCGGGGCTGCTCGCAGATGTAGTCATTGCGGCAGCGGGCCGCGCGGCAGGGGTTTGAGGTACACTGAAACGGTTTGCCGCGCGCGCAGGCGTGCGCGGCGGTTGCCGGCATGCGGTTGCCGGCATGCGGTATCGAAGAGGTCCAGGGGGCTTGCAATATGACGGAAGAGCGCATCAAGAAGGTGCATTTCATCGGCGTCGGCGGAGTCGGCATGAGCGGCATCGCGCGCGTCGCGTTCGATCAGGGTATGGAGGTTTCCGGTTCCGACATCAAGGATAGCCGCTATACCAAGCAGCTGCGCGAGGCGGGCATCACCGTCCATATCGGTCAAGGTGCCGCCAACCTCCCCGAGGGCGATCCCGTCATCGTCGTATCCACCGCCATTCTCGAGAACAATCCCGAGCTTATCGAGGCCAAGCGTCGCGGGCTTGAAATCTGGCATCGCGCCAAGATGCTCGCGCATCTCGGCATCGGGCTCGACACGCTCGCGGTCGCCGGCACGCATGGCAAGACCACCACGTCTTCCATGCTCGCAAGCGTTCTCGACGGCATCGGCGAGGACCCGACGTTTCTGATCGGCGGGATCGTGCGCGCCTACGGCACGAACGCGCATTCCGGCACTGGGCGGTATTACGTGGTGGAGGCCGACGAATCCGACAAGTCCTTCACGTATCTCTCGCCGAAGGCGGTGCTCATCACCAATATCGAGGCGGACCATCTCGACCATTATAAAGACCTCGCGGAAATTTACGATAAGTTCGCGGACTTCATGGCCCTCGTCCCTAAGGACGGCTCGATCGTCGCCTGCGGCGAGGACGCCAAGCTTCTCGAGCTTGCCCGCAATGCGGGAAGACGTCTGGTCACCTACGGCTTCGGCGACTCCTTCGACGTGCGGATCGTCTCCTTTGCGCCGCATGGCGTCGGAAGCCGCTTTTCCGTGCAGCTGCCCGACGGGCGCACCATCGAGGCCGGCGTGAAACAGAACCCGGGCCGTCATAACGTTTTGAACGCGGCGGGCGTCATAGCGCTTCTGTGGTCGCTCGGTTACGATCCGCAGAAGGTGGCCGACGTGCTCGCCGAGTTCGCCGGTGTGCGCCGCCGCTTCGACCTGGTCGGCGAGGTGGATGGCGTGACCGTGGTCGACGACTACGCCCACCATCCGACGGAGATCGCCGCCACCATCAAGGCCGCGGCGAGCCTGGGCTATCGTCGCGTCCACGTCCTGTTCCAGCCGCATCGCTATTCGCGGGCGAAGCTGTTCACGGACGTGCTGCATGACGAATTCGCCGAAGCGTTCGATGCGGCCGATTCCGTCACCTTCATGGACGTCTATCCCGCCGGCGAGGCTCCGGTGCCGGGCGTGTCGGGCAAAACCTTCCTCAACGTCGTGCTCGAGCACGAGGGCCATCCGCAAGCCGACTTCGTCCCCCATCGCGTGGACGTCGTCCCGCATCTCATGAGCAAGCTTCAAAGCGGCGACATGGTCATCACCATGGGCGCCGGCGACGTCACCGCCATGGGTCCGCAAATCATCGACGCGCTGCTCGCGCGCAGGGCGTAAAGCACGGTCGCCGATGGCCGCCCGTCATGCAACCTGTGCCCTCGAGGCGCTGCTCGTCGATAGAACCTTCGATGCCGACGTGTATCCCGACGAGCCCATGAACCGCCACACGATGTATCGCATCGGCGGCCCCGCGCGCTTCTATGTGAAGGTCGCCACGGTCGGGGCGCTCAAGCGCCTCGTGGATGCCTGCGTCGCCTCGGACGTGGCGTGGGTCGCGTCGGGGCGGGGGAGCAATCTGCTCGTGGCCGATGAAGGCTTCGACGGCGTGGTCATCTCGCTTGGACGCGATTTCCGCGCCATGCGATTCGACGAGGAGACGTCGCGGTTCTGCGTCGGTGCCGGCGTGCCGCTTTCCTCGGTTGTTCAGGAGGCGTTCCGCCGTTCGCTCTCGGGGCTTGAATTCGCGGTGGGGACGCCCGGCACGGTCGGCGGCGCCGTGCGCATGAATGCGGGCACGCGCGAGGTGGGCATCGGCTCGCGGGTTGCGTCGGTGACCACGTTGCGCCCGGGTGTGGGATTGAGGCGCCAGGACGGATCCGCCATTTCCTGGGGGTACCGCTGCTCCTCGTTCGCTTTTGATGAGGTGGTTGTGGAGTGCGAGCTTTCGGTCGAGCCCGCCGATCCCTATCTGCTGCGCGGTAAGATGGAGGCATCGCATACCCGCCGGAAAAAGACGCAGCCGCTCACGCTTCCCTCGTGCGGCAGCGTGTTCCGCAACCCCGAGGGGGCTTCGGCCGGCCAACTCATCGAGGCGGTGGGCCTGAAGGGCACACGGGCGGGCGGCGCTCAAATCTCCGAGGTGCATGCGAACTTCATCGTGAACACGGGCAACGCCACGGCGCATGACGTGGTCGCCCTCATCAATCTTGCAAGGTCGAAGGTGTACGAGGCGTATGGCATCGAATTACAACCGGAAGTCCGCTTCCTCGGGTTCGCCTAGGCGGCCCGCCGCAAGGCCGCCGCGCGCTCCCCGCGCCGCCCGTCCCGCAAACGCCGGGTCCTCGCGGCTTACCTCGGTGCGCGTCGGCGATATCTCCCAGGCAACGCGCGCGTATCGCGTCCAGCAGACCTATCAGCGTTATCTCGTGAGGCTCGGCATCGTCGCCGGCATCTTAGTCGCGCTGGCCATCTCGGCTCTCATCGTCTACAACTCCTCGGCTTTCACCATCGAAAGCGTTTCCGTCAAGGGCGTGGAGCATTTGACGGCCTCCGACATGCAGGAGCTCGCCGGGGTCGATTCGGGCACCACCTTGCTGCGCGTGGACGCCGCTTCCATTAAGGAAAACCTGAAGAAAGACGCCTGGGTGGCCGACGTGAAGGTCAACCGCGTGTTCCCCTCCACGCTGGAAATCGTCGTCACCGAGCGAACCATCGCGGCTGTGGTGGAGGTGCCCTCCGAAAACGCGAAGACCTCGACTTCGTGGGCGATCGCTTCAGACGGCATGTGGCTTATGCCCATCCCCGACAGGGATTCCGAGGCCGGGCGCCGCACCAGCTCGAAAGTCTATGAGGATGCCGAGTCGGTTCTCCATATCACCGACGTGCCTTACGGTACGAAGCCCCAGGTCGGCTCGTATTGCTCCGATGCGAACGTCAACAACGCGCTCGCCATCGTCGCCGGGATGACCACCGAGCTCGCCGACCGCATAGCGTCAGTGAAGGCGACCGAAACCGAATCGACCACGCTGACCATCACCAACGGGCCGGACATCGTCTTCGGCACGGCGGAAAACATCCGCGAGAAGGAACGCGTGTGCCTCGAGATCATGAAGGAGCATCCCGACGGGGTGACCTACATCAACGTACGCTCGCCAGATCGCCCGACATGGCGGTCGGTGTAGGGTTGTGGCAGGCCAGGCGCGCCGCCCCTCGGCCAGCGGGCGGTGAACATTGTGCGAGCACGGTTGCATTGCGCAGGCCGTCGTGTACAATAATCCAGGTATTTTTGTCTAGTACGAGCAAAACCGGAGCTCATAAACGGAGCAGGTGTGGAGGATACGATGCCAAATATTTCAGGTGAGCATCTGGCAGTCATCAAGGTCGTGGGCGTTGGCGGCGGCGGAACGAATGCCGTCAACCGTATGGTTGAAGCCGGCGTGAAGGGCGTTGAGTTCATCGCCGTGAACACCGACCATCAGGCCCTGTTGATGTCGGATGCGGATAAAACCATCCACATCGGCGAAGAGCTTACGCGCGGCCTGGGCGCCGGCGCGAATCCCGAGGTCGGCTGCCAGGCTGCCGAGGAGTCCCGCGCGGAAATCCGCGAGGCGCTCTCGGAAGCCGACATGGTCTTCGTGACTGCAGGCGAGGGCGGCGGCACCGGCACCGGCGCAGCCCCCATCATCGCGGAAATCGCCCGCGAGGAAATCGGGGCGCTGACCGTCGGCATCGTGACGAAGCCCTTCTCCTTCGAGGGCCGTACGCGCCGCAACCAGGCCGAGCAGGGCATCGACCTCTTGTCCCAGAAGGTCGACACGCTCATCGTCATCCCCAACGACCGCCTGCTTGAAATCGTTGACAAGAAGACGAGCATGCTCGACGCGTTCCGCATCGCCGACGACACGCTTCGCCAGGGCATCCAGGGCGTGACGGACCTCATCACCATCCCGGGCCTGATCAACCTCGACTTCGCCGATATCCGCACCGTCATGAAGGACGCCGGCACCGCCATGATGGGCATCGGCATCTCCTCCGGCGAAAACCGTGCTCTCGACGCCGCTCAGCAGGCCACCAATTCCGCGCTGCTCGAGGCTTCCATCGCCGGCGCCTCCCGCGTCCTGTTCTCCATCGCCGGCGGTCCGGACCTCACGCTTACCGAGGTCGACGAGGCCGCCCGCACCGTCGAGGCATGCGCCGACGAGAACGCGAACATCATCTATGGTCAAATTATCGACGAGGGCATGGGCGACAGCGTCCGCATCACGGTCATCGCAACGGGGTTTAAAGTCAACGCACCCCAGCAGTCCTCGATGGATTTCGGCCGTAAGGACCTCTTTGCGTCCACTTCCTCCGAGGCTTCCTCGGCGCCTTCCGCTCCGGTGCAGCAGTCCACGTACTCCACGCTCACCGGCACGTCCGGCCGCTTCGCCGACGAGGATTACATCCCCGATTTCCTGAAGCGTCAGCGCTAAAGGCCCAAGCGTGGCTAGCGCACCGCACAATTTACCGCTTCCATGTCTCGACGCGCGCCATATGGGCGCGCGTCGCATTTCGGTGCTCACCGATGACTCCCTCTCCGCATCCGTCGGCGTTCGCGTCGCGTTCACCTCGAAGGCGGGGGGAGTAAGCGAGGTCCCGTATGCCTCGCTGAACCTCGGGGCGCATGTCGGGGACGACCTTGACGCCGTCATGCGCAACAGGCGCCTGCTCATGGAAGCGCTCGGCGCGCCCGACCTGCCCGTCCTCATCCCGAACCAGGTGCACGGCTCGACGGTGGTGAACGTGGACGACTCGTCGGCCGCCTATCTCGTCGAATGCCAGCAGCGTGCGCAGGCCGGCTCTGACGCGCTCGTCGTGGGGGTGGATAACGTCGCCGCCCTTCTGTGCTTTGCGGACTGCACGCCCGTCGTCATCGTTTCCCCCTCCGGGCGCTTTGCCGTCTGTCATGCGGGTTGGCGCGGCGTGGTCGCGGGCGTGGTGCCCGCCGCGCTCGAGCAGCTCGCCGCACTCGATGGCGCAGATGCGCGCGAGGCGGCTTCTCGGTGCAATGTCTACATCGGGCCGCACATCGCCGGCGAGTGCTTCGAGGTCGGGCCGGAAGTCGTGCAGGCGTTCGTCTGCGCGTTCGGCGATTCCTGCGTCGTCGATGAGCGCCATGTCAGCATGGCGCAGGCGCTGCGCGTATCGCTTTGCCGTTCAGGCGTAGTTCCTGAGCGCATCGTAGATGCCTGCATGTGCACGGTCTGCCATGCCGATACGTATTATTCCTACCGGGCGTCGGGCGGGACTTGCGGCCGTCATGGCGCTATAGCATTCAGAAAGAGCTGATACCATGTCGTTTTCCACTCGCTACGAAGCAACCAAGGAAGAGCTTGCCCGCGTCTGCGCGGCTTGCGGGCGCGATCCGCGCGAAGTGAAGGTCATCGCCGTGTCGAAGACGGTCGGCCTCGATGCGATCGCCGAAGCCCGAGCGGCTGGCGCCCACGACTTCGGCGAGAACCGCCCCGATATGCTTGCGGAAAAGGCCGAGCATCTATCGAATGAATGCTGGCACTTCATTGGGAACATCCAGTCGCGCAAAATCCCCGAAATCGTTGCGCATGCCTCTGTCGTTCACTCGCTGTACCAGGAAAGCCACTTGGCGAAGTTTGAAGCCGCCAGTGCACAGGCGGGCAAAATCCAAGACGTCCTTCTCGAGGTCAACGTCTCCGGCGAGCAGAGCAAGTCCGGGCTCGCGCCTGCCGATGTCGCCGATATGCTCGCCGCCGCCGGCGCTTGCGAGCATCTTCGCGTACGCGGGCTCATGACGATGGCGCCGCAAGGAGACCTCGCCGTCGCCAGGGACTGCTTCGTCACTCTCGCGGCTCTCGCTGACGAGCTTCGCGTCGCCCTGCCAGCCGAGAGGGCCGCGTCATTCAGTGAACTTTCTATGGGCATGAGCGAGGACTGGCGCGAAGCCGTTGCGGCAGGGGCTACCATGGTGCGGATAGGCCGAGCGCTCTTCAGCGACACGTTCAGCGCATAAGTTAATCGCGAACAGGTCTTTCGCAATACCGAAACGCAGGGGCGCGGCGCGCCTCATTAAAGAAACGAAGCAGGAGAACGGTATGGCATTTCCGAAATTCAACACCGGCGAAGGCGGTATGCTCGACAACATCAAGTCCAAGCTCGGTTTCCCCGATGATTCCGGCTACGGAAGCTATCGCGGCCGTTCCCGTAAAGACGACTACGACGATTACGATGACTATGACGAGGGTGACTACGATGACGATTACGACGACGCCGACGACGCTCCCTCCTCGAACTACGATCCGTACTCGCCGGTCACCACGCGCCCGGCACGCGGAAACCATGCGCGCGTGAGTTCCGCCTCCCATAGCTCGTCCTACCGCCCGGCAAAGCTCGTCTCCATCGACGACGTGCGTGCCCATACCACCGTGCCGGATAGCCTCAACCGCGATCCGCTCCCGCCCCGCAAGGTCACCACGGCAAGCTTCGGCAACCGCACCATGGTCGACGCGACGCAGCCCGCAGCCGCCAACACGCCGAACGGGCGTGCTGCGGCAGCGGCAGGCAAGGAACGTTCGGAAAGCCTGAACGCCTTGTTCACGAGCACAGCAGAGGCCGCTGGCTCCTCCGATGCGGCTTCCAAGGCCGCAGAGGCCCCCACGCAGAAGATCGCGCGTCCCCAGGCGGCATCCTCGTCGTTCGACCCGTACAAGGCCTACGAGGGAACCGCTTCGGGTACGCATAGCCCCACCCGCTCGGTTACCGTCGTCAAGCCGACAAGCTACGGCGAGTGCGAAAAGGTCGCCAAGGCGCTTAAGGCCGGCGATGCGGTCGTGCTGGCGCTGAAGTCGACTCCGGATGCGCTCGCGAAGCGCGTGCTCGACTTCTCCTTCGGCGTCTCGAGCGCTCTCGATGCCAACGTCGACTGCATTGCCGACAAGGTGTTCGTTATTGCCCGCGGTGCAGGCCTCACCGATACCGAGCGCGCGAGCCTGCGCAATCAGGGCATCCTGTAATCAACCTAACCATCCATAGGCTGACCCTGCTTCATCTTTTGGGCTTTAGGCTTAGGCCCGCAAGGCGGGGGCTCGACAAGGAGTTTTCGGAATGCTCACCTTGAAATACCTTATCGTATCCCTCTCGGACGCGTACTGCATGCTCATATTCGTCTATGTGCTCATGTCGTGGTTTCCGACCGATCGCGGTTTGCTGGCGGATATCAACAATGTGCTCGCAAAGGTATGTGATCCGTACTTGAACCTGTTCAAGCGCCTATTGCCCCCTATTGGAGGTATGGTGGACGTAACGCCGATTATTGCCCTGCTTGTACTACAATTCGGAGTACGTTTACTGATAAACTTGCTGTAAATGCGCGCCGCGCACCTTACTGCATTATGAAGGGATAGAACATGGCTATCACGTCAGCTGAAATTCACAACCAAAGCTTCTCCATCGACCGCAAGGGTTACGACGTCGACGAGGTCGATGTCTTCCTCGAGCATGTCGCCGATGAGATCGACGGCCTGAATCAACGGATCGACTCCCTGAATGCACAGCTTGGCGAAGAATCCTTCGCCGGTTTCGACACGCCGGCCGCCCCCGTCGAGGAAAAGGTTGTCGAGCCCGAGCAGGAGCAGCCTGCGGAACCGGTGGCCGCAATCGATGAATCCATCCTTGCCGAAAAGGATGCCCGCATCGCCGAGCTCGAGGCTCAGCTCGAGGCCAAGAAGGCCGACGACAACGCCATCTCCCAGGCCCTCATCATCGCCCAACGCTCCGCTGACGAAATCCTCGCCAATGCCAAGGCCGACGCAGCCGCCACCATCAAGGACGCCGAGGACGAGGCCGAGCGCATTCTCGACAAGGCCGAAAACGACCGTCAGAAGGTTATCGACGCCATCAAGAAGCTCGAGGATGATCGCGAGGACGCACGCGATGAGTATCGCGACCTGTTGACGGACTACATCACCGACGCCACGCGCAAGCTCGCGGAAATCGGCGAAAAGGCGCCGAGGACCTCGTCTATCGTCGCCACCGGTGCTCACAGCCACGCGAAGATCGCCGAGGAGAAGAAAGCCGACGGCGCGCCTACGCTTATCGGCTTCGACACTCCTGCCACCATCGACGGCTCCGATGCCTATAGCGCCTCTGCGGCTGCTCCGGCATCCCCGGCGATCACGTCCCCGGTTGCCGCTAAGGTCGAGAAGGATTTCTCCGGTTTCGGTGACGCCGCCGATGCCTTCGATATCGACGATCTGGACTAAACAGCCTCATGAAAGACCGGCTTTCCGCCGGTCTTTCGCCATCAGAGCGTAAGGCATTTAAAAAAGGCCCCGACAGGGGCCTTTTGCGTAGGCAAAGAACGCGAGCGGGTCGATAAGCCGGGTTCTGTCGTTGGACGACCATTTATCTCGAACGTGCGTCGCCGCACGTCTCAAGCACGCAACCCGAACGCACGGAAGGGCAGCCGTATCGCGTTCCTATTTGCGCTTGCTCCAGATGGGGTTTTCCAAGCCATGTTGTTACCAACACGCTGGTGCGCTCTTACCGCACCGTTTCAGCTTTTCTCCCGCGAACATGGCTCAGGCCAGTTCAGAGTGCGGGGGAGTTTCCTTTTCTGTGGCACTTTCCGTCGGGTTGCCCCGCCCAGCCGTTAGCTGGCACCTTGCCCTTTGGAGCCCGGACTTTCCTCACGTCAAAGCGACGCGCGATCGTCTGGCCCGCTCGCGTGTGGTATTCTACCATACCGAACCTGCGGAACAAGGAGCATCATGACAACCTGTGCACTCGTCGGCGCAACCTATTTCAACGAATCCGATTTCATGGCCCGCTATCAATCCGGCGCGTTCGATTTCGTGATTGCCGTCGATGGCGGTTTCGCCCCGCTTGAGGCCTGCGGGGTTGCTCCTGACATGGCGGTGGGCGATTTCGACTCCCTGGGCTACGTGCCGCGGGCGAAGCGTGTTTCCCGCCACCCTGTGCATAAAGACCAGTCGGATATGGAACTGGCCATGGAAAAGGCGCTCAACTATTCTCATGACACCCTCTTCGTATATGGCGGCATTGGCGGCAGGCTCGATCATACCCTGGCGAACCTGCAGCTCTTCTCGCGGTTTTCCGAGCGAGGTGCCATCGTCACGGCGATTGCCGAAGGATTCGCCATCCGCATGGTCACGGGGCCGGACGCCTTCACTATTCCCGATGGCGTCAATGCGGGATGCGTTTCGGTGTTCTCCGCCAACGATCGCTGTGAGGGAGTCATTGAGCGGGGGATGGAGTACTCGCTTGACGACGAACCGCTTACCAATCGCACGAGCCGGGGTCTTTCCAATGAACTGATCGGCCAGGAAGCGACCATCGCCGTCGAGTCAGGCACCCTTTATGTCTTTTATCCCTTGCCAAACGCCGAGGTTGAAGCCCGCAGCGTATAATCGTGCGGTGCGCCGTAAGGGCGCATCGGGGAGCTTGCAAGCGCGTTTGCGCCGGGCAGGCTGAGAGGAGGCGCCGTGGCGTCTCGACCCGCCGAACCTGTATGGGTAATGCCAACGAAGGGAGTCTCTATGACGGAAACGCCGTCTTCGCTCGTCACGCAAATCGATTTCGCCCGCGCCGGGCAAATCACGCCGGCCATGCGCGTCGTCGCCGAAAAAGAGGGCCGCAGCCCTGAATTCATTCGGGAAGGTGTGGCGGCCGGGCGCATCGCCATTCCCGCCAACATTCACCACACCTCGCTGTCCCCGGAAGGCGTTGGCGAAGGGCTTCGCACAAAGGTCAACGTTAACCTGGGCATTTCCGGTGACCTTGCCGACGAGCCGGAAGAGTGGCGCAAGGTCCAGACTGCTCTGGAGTTGGGCGCCGAGGCCATCATGGACCTTTCCAATAGCGGCAAGACGCAGGCGTTCCGCACGAAGCTCATCGAGAAATCCCCCGCGATGATCGGCACCGTCCCCATGTACGACGCGATCGGCTATCTGGAGAAGGCCCTTATCGCCATCAAGGCCGAGGATTTCCTCGAGGTGGTGCGCCGTCACGCTGAAGACGGCGTCGACTTCGTGACCATCCATGCCGGCATGAATCGACGCACGATCGAATCCTTCAAGGAGACCGGGCGCCTGATGAATATCGTGAGCCGCGGCGGTTCGCTCATTTTCGCCTGGATGGAGGCGACGGGAAACGAGAATCCCTTCTACGAGCACTACGACGAGGTTCTCGAGATTCTGCACGAGCACGACGTCACCATATCCATCGGAGATGCCATGCGGCCCGGCTGCAACTACGACGCAACCGATGCCGGGCAGATTTCGGAGCTTATCGAAATCGGTAAATTGACGAAGCGCGCATGGGACGCGGGCGTGCAGGTAATGGTGGAAGGCCCGGGGCATATGGCCATCAACGAGATTGAGGCCAACATGCGCCTCGAGAAACGCTTGTGCCATAATGCGCCGTTCTATGTGCTCGGCCCGCTCGTCACCGACATCGCTCCGGGCTACGATCACATCACGGCGGCCATCGGTGGCGCCATTGCGGCTTCAAGCGGCGCTGATTTCCTGTGCTACGTCACCCCGGCCGAGCATTTGCGCCTGCCCGATGCCCAGGACGTACGCGACGGTTTGGTGGCGACGAAAATTGCCGCCCATGCCGCCGACATCGCCAAGGGAATCCCCGGCGCGCGCGAGCGTGACAATCGCATGAGCGATGCACGTCGGCGCATGGATTGGGATGAGCAGTTCAGCCTCGCCATCGACCCCGTCCGTCCGCGCAAAGTCTTTGAGAGCGCCCCGCCCGAGGTGGAGGGCACGTGCACTATGTGCGGAAAAATGTGCGCCGTCCGCACGGTGAACACCATCATGGACGGGCTGGTTATCGACCTCGATAACGAATAGCGTCTTGCGGCAAGTGAAAACGATGAAGCGCCCCGGCTTTCGTGTCGGGGCGTTTGCGTGGAAAGGGGTGCGCTTTGAAAAGCGTGTTGACCATCGCCGGGTCCGACTCGAGTGGGGGAGCGGGTATTCAGGCCGACATAAAGACGATTGAATCCTATGGTTTGTTCGCCACATCCGCCATCACCGCCATCACTGCGCAGAACACCTGCGGAGTGATGGCGGTCCAGGATATCGACGCCGCCGTGGTCGCCGCTCAGATCGACGCCGTGTTCGAGGACATCCGGCCTGATGCCGTAAAGATCGGCATGGTGTCTTCGGCGCACATCATCGCCGTCATTGCGCAGCGCCTTTCTTTTTGGAATGCGCGCAATATCGTGCTCGATCCCGTGATGGTGGCCACCAGCGGCGCGCGTCTCATCGCCGCCGATGCCGTTACCGCCCTGCGCAAGGAACTCCTGCCGCTTGCCGCAATCGTTACCCCGAACATCCCCGAGGCAGAGGTGCTTTGCGGCTTTTCCGTCGAAGACGATCAAGGCGCCGAGCGCGCTGCGCGTGCTATAGCTTCGGATATCGATGGATCTGTATTGGTAAAAGGCGGACACCGCGCCGATGCTGCCGACGATCTTTTGGTAACGGGTACAGGCGATGCCATTTGGCTGCGCGCCGATCGCATAGACACACGCAATGCGCACGGGACGGGCTGCACGCTTTCGAGCGCCATCGCCTGCGGCCTGGCGCAAGGCGACGGCATCGAGCGCTCTGTCCGCCGCGCAAAGGGCTTCGTGCGCGGCGCGATGTCCACGGGTCTTGACCTTGGACAGGGGTCAGGCCCGCTCGATCACATGTGGTGCCACGGCAAGCCCCATTTGCCCGTCAGCTGACGCCGTTTCAGCGGGAATATACGCAACGCCCTCCCATCCACGTCGCAAGTATGCTGGCGTCCAGTATTTCCTCCTCCTCGCAGGTGAGGAGGTCGGTGTCGCACACGGTGATATCGGCGAGCATACCGGGTTTCAAGAGGCCGACTTCGGTACTCATGCCGGCAGCTAGGGAACTCCCGTACGTGTAGGCGCGTAGCGCCTGCGCGCGCGTGATTTTTTGAGCGGGGAGCCATCCGCCTTCGGGAAGGCGCGTCGCCGGGTCTCGTCTGGCAACTGCGGCGTAGATAACGCCCAGCGAATCGACGTCGACCACCGGAGAGTCGGTTCCGAAGGCAAGCGTGCCCCCTGCATTCAATATGCTCTTGAAGGGCCACATGAGGTTGACGCGTTGCTCTCCCAAGTCACGCTCGGGACCGCCCGGGTCAAGCGTCATGTGTTCCGGTTGCACCGCCGCGACAACTTTAAGCTGCGCCATGCGCTCGATATCCCCCGGAAGGAAGTTCTCCAGATGCTCCAAGCAGTTCCTTGCATTCCCCGGAAGAGGTCCATAGACTTGGCGAGCCTCCTCGAAGATGTCGAGCGCGCAGTGGATAGCCGCATCGCCGATGGTATGGATGCGCACGGGATAGCCCTTGCGTGCGGCGGCAAGGACCATGCCCCGCATGGCCCGGGGATCGACGGTGGGGCGTCCGCAATCACCGGGTGTGGTCGCGTTTTCGTACGGATCGGTCAGCCAAGCGGTATGCTGGCTCGATACGCCGTCGAAGAACTGCTTGAATCCGCCGCAACGAAGCACATATCCCGTATAGCGCCGCCGCATCTCCTCAAATCTGCCCATATCCTCAAGAAGGGTGGGGAAGAGATTAATGCGGCAGGTCAACTCGCCGTTATCCAAAAGTCGGCTGTGAATGTCGTCGCGAATGAAGTCGAGGCCGGGCATCGCCATGAGCGACATGTCGCATACGCTCGTAATGCCCGCGCTCGCCAATCGCGTGAGGAATCCCCGGTAGGCGTCCGCTATCTCGTCGTCGCTGAACGACCCCATAATGCGCGGCATCAACTCCATGGCTGCGGCTTCCCGGACGATGCCGGTGAGCTCGCCAGCATCGTCCCTGTCGTAGCTTCCACCCTGCGGCGCAATGCTGTCTGCGGCGATGCCAAGCTCCTCAAGCGCACGGCTGTTCAGCCAAAGGGTATGCGCATCGCCTGAATACAGGGCAACCGGCCTATGGGGAAACGCCTCATCGAGAGATCGTTTCGACGGGAGCAGCGGCACTTTCCAGCGATATTCGCGCCAGCCTTGCGCCAAAAGCCAGCCTTCCGGACGCCTCTGGGCGAAATCAACCATACGGGAAACGCAATCGGCCTCGCTCTCTCCAAGGAAGTTCGTCGCCAGGGGAGAGGAGTAGATGGCCGAATGGAAGAAATGGACATGAGAATCATGGAACCCGGGCGTGATAAGGGCATCGCCGCAGTCATATTCGTCGGCGGCAGCCAAGCCTCGGTTGCACTGTTCGGCATATAAGCGAGCGTCGTCAAGCGAGCCGACGAAGGCTATCCGCTCTCCGGAAATGCAAATAGCACCCGGTTTCGCGGCATCCTCGATGCCGGTGAAAACGCGGGTGCTGTGGATAATGGTGTCGACGTGCGCCATGGCTTCCCCTCCTGCGGAAGGCGCCCGATCGCTTCGACAATGCCTTACGGAAGCTCGAAACGGTAGTCGTCTCCGCAGATGATCTGCTTTACCTTTCCTTCGCTCACCAGGTAAATCAAATGCGCCATCGTCTCGCCGATGCTATAGAACTTCTGATCGATGGGCCATTGATCCCAGTTCGCATAACGCCATTTGGCATGAGAGGATATATCGATGATGTCCGAATGTCCAGCGGCCACAAGCTCGTAAATCTCCTGCAGACGCTCGGTATCGTGCGCGATGATGGCGTCGATGCGGGCGTTGGGATTGGAGTAGGGCGTGCCGTGGCCGGGAAGAACCAAATCGACATCGTAGCTGCGAACCTTCTCAAGGCTTTCGTGGTAGCGCTTGAGCGCATTGTAGGAGGGGAACCAGGAAAGAACCGCCGGCGTGATGCGCTCAAGGACATGGTCGCCCATAATCATGAGGCGTTGCTGCTCGTCATAGAGGCAAATATGCCACAGGCTATGCCCCGGCGTCTCAATGACTTTGAAGGAATATGGCCCGGCTTCGATGCAATCCCCTTCGCGCAGGCATTGGATATGCGGCGAGCATGTCAGCGGCAGTGCGTCGGCGGAAATACGGACCTTGCCGGCGTCGAGCGCGACAAGCTGCTTGGGAGTTGCGGCGCGTCTAACGAGTGGAAGCGCAACATGGTCTTCCATTTTCTGCAGCGTCTTCGCCTCTATGAAGGAATGCAGACCGGCAAACACCTGCATGCCGTCCCGGTATACGCGGTCAAGGTTCCCGGCATGGTCGGGATGGGAATGGGTGAGGACGATGCGAACGCTGTCCCAGCTGCGGCCAAGCGCCTTCAGGGCCCTGTTGAGCGCTTCCTCGCATGCCGGGTCGTTGAAGCCGACGTCGATCACGGTCGTCTCGTTCTCGCCGAGGATGATATAGGAGTTCAGAACTTTCAGTGGGCTGTGGGGCAGTGGCACCTGCACGAGGTACAGGCCTTGTCTTACGGGAATGGGCAGCCCCCAGGATTCCTCGTTTACAGTTTCGGTCTCTTGCGCGATCGTCTGGTCGCTCATCTTCGTCCCTTTCGTAGTGCTCATGCAGCTAACCCCCGAAACGCTGCAATCGACAGCTCCTCCCAAAGCCATTGTCCGTTCAGGCACCACGGGCCCCTTTTGCCCTCGATGCCTTTGCGCCGAGCACACCATGCGCTTGGCGCTTTATATGCAGAAAAGGCCGGGGTAATCCCCAGCCTGTAATGCCGTTGGTAGCTCCGACCGGATTCGAACCGGCGACCTTCGCCTTGAGAGGGCGACGTCCTAAACCGCTAGACGACGGAGCCACATAAAAAGGCCGGGCACTCCCGGCCAATGAAAACTTGGTAGCTCCGACCGGATTCGAACCGGCGACCTTCGCCTTGAGAGGGCGACGTCCTAAACCGCTAGACGACGGAGCCACATAAAAAGGCCGGGCACTCCCGGCCAATGAAAACTTGGTAGCTCCGACCGGATTCGAACCGGCGACCTTCGCCTTGAGAGGGCGACGTCCTAAACCGCTAGACGACGGAGCCACATAAAAAGGCCGGGCACTCCCGGCCAATGAAAACTTGGTAGCTCCGACCGGATTCGAACCGGCGACCTTCGCCTTGAGAGGGCGACGTCCTAAACCGCTAGACGACGGAGCCATGACGCTTTGCAAAAAATTGGCTGGGGTGGAAGGAGTCGAACCCTCACATGCGGTACCAGAAACCGGTGTCCTACCATTAGACGACACCCCAGTGGCAATCTTCTGCGCTTCCTGTTACTTTCGCTTCAGGTGCAAGCGCGAGAATGTATATTACGCATCGTTCATCTATTCGTCAACACCTATTTTGAACTTTTTTGAAATTTCTTTTGCCAGCAGTTATCTCAGCCGCTGGATGGCCGTCAGCTGGCCAGCAATCGGCGAGCTTCCGCAATAAGGGCCTCACGGGTATTCTCGGCGGTCTCCTCGATCACGGAGTTGAGAAGGCTTTCGAGCATCGCTCCCACTTCCGGCCCCTGCTTGACGCCGAGCGCAATGACATCTTTTCCGCTTATGGCTAGGTCTTTCACGCCGAATGCCGCCTTGGCGTCCAGCAGTTCGTCGCAGATGCGCTCGAGGTCGT
>CAVGAF010000015.1:0-11119 GCA_963627055.1 Butyrivibrio sp. CAG:318
AGCTCGATGGGATCGCCCGCATCGCGCAGGTTCACGAAGTTGACGCCCTTGACCACGCGGCCGTCCTTGACGTCCATGCAGGGGATAACGCGTTTAGCAAGCATTCGAAGCCTCCTTGCAGGCCGCGACGCCCTCGGCAACGTCCAGCGTGCCCTCGTACACGGCGCGTCCGGTGATGACGCCCTCGATGGCGTGTGCCACCTGGGCCAAGTTCTTGATGTCGGCCACGCTGGCCACACCGCCCGAGGCGATGACGGGATGCCCGAACGCCTCGGCCATGGCCACGTAGGCCGCGGGATCGACGCCGGTCTGCATGCCGTCGCGGGCGATGTCGGTGTACACCACGTGTTCAAAACCGGCCTGCCCCATCGCGCGGGCCAGGTCGGTGGCGGCCACGCCGGAGCCCTCGATCCAACCCGAAACGGCCACTTCCCCGCCCTTGGCATCGATGCCGGCGGTCAGGCGGTCGCCGCCCACCGCGGCGACCGCGGCGCGGGCCAGGTCGGGGTCGTTCACGAGCGCGGTTCCCAGCACCATGCGGGCCGCGCCCACGTCGGCCAGGCGCTTGAGCGTCTCCAAGCTGCGGATGCCGCCGCCGATTTCCACCGATAGCGACGTTTCGCGCACGATGCGCTCGACGATGGCGATGTTGGCGGGATCGCCCGTACGCGCGCCATCCAAGTCGACCACGTGCACCCAGGAAGCGCCGGCCTCCTCGAAGACGCGTGCCTGCGCAACGGGGTCGTCATTGTAGACGGTGACCTGGGCATAGTCGCCCTTCGCCAGGCGAACGGCCTTGCCGCCCAGGATGTCGATTGCCGGAAGCAGATACATGGCGCCCCTCCTAGTTTCCTGCGGACGGGCTGGCCGCCTCCGCGAATTCGACGAAATTGCGCAGCACCTGCGCCCCGGCGTCCGAGCTTTTCTCGGGATGGAACTGCAGGCCGAACACGTTGTCGCGCTGCACGGCGCACGGGAATGTGACGCTGTGCGTGGTCGTGGCCACGGCGGCGTCGGTTGCCGGCGCTATGTAGCTGTGCGTGAAGTAGAAATAGGTGCCGGAAGGAATGCCCTCGAACAACGGGCACGGCTCGGCGGATGCGGCCCCGGCGGACGCAACGGCATCGCCATCCTCGCTTGCCGTATCGCCCCCGGCAGCCGCAAACTCGACCGTGTTCCAGCCGACGTGCGGCACCTTGAAGGCACGGCCTTCCGCATCGACAGCCGGCATGCGATCGACGCAGCCGTCGAGGATGCCCAAGCCGCGCGGGCTTCCGGATGCCAAAGCGCCCTCGGTGCCTTCCGCGAACAGCAGATGCAACCCCAGGCAGATGCCCAAAAACGGCACGCCGGCGGCAATACGGGAGCGGATGGCCTCCATCTGGCCCAGTTCATTCATGGTGACGACGGCATCCGCGAAGGCCCCGACGCCGGGCAGCACGATGGCGTCCGCAGCCGCGATCTCGGCGGCATCGTCGGTTATGCGGGCGTCGCCCCCGACGGCGCGCAGACCGCGCTCGACGGAGAGCAGGTTGCCCTTCTTGTAGTCAACGACAGCGATCATAAGAGCCTTTCCAATAATCGAGAATCGGGAAACCAGGCCAAAACCTTCCTACAGCAGCCCCTTCGTCGAGGGCAGCGCGTCACCCGCGCGCGGGTCGGGCTCGCACGCCTGACGCATCGCGCGGGCCGTGGCCTTGAACAGGCCCTCGATGACGTGATGCGTGTTCTCGCCCGCAAGCTGGCGGATATGCAGCGTCACGCCCGCGTTGGCGGCGAAGGCGATGAAGAACTCCTTGGCCAGCGTCGCGTCGAAGGCGCCCACCATCACCGGCGGCACCTGCGCGTCCCAGAACAGCGCCCCGCGCCCGGAAATGTCCACGGCCGCCTGGATGAGCGCCTCGTCCATGGGCAGCGCGATGTCGCCGAAACGCCTGATGCCGCGCTTGTCGCCCAAGGCCTGCGCGAACGCCTGGCCCATGACGATGCCCACGTCCTCGACGGTGTGGTGGCCGTCCACCTCAAGGTCGCCCTTGGCGGTGACCGAAAGATCGAACAAGCCGTGGCGCCCGAACGCCGTCAGCATATGGTCGAAGAACCCGATGCCCGTCTCGACGTCGGTGGTGCCGGCGCCGTCGAGATCGAGCGACAAGTCGATGTCGGTTTCCTTCGTCGTGCGGCAGATGCGCGCAACGCGTTCGCTCATACAAGTTCACCTTTCTCGCGAATGCCGCCACGCCGCCTTCGCGGCGGCGCGCCCTGGCTGGCACACCCTAGCCGGGGCAGCCCCTGCCAGAGGCGGCCCTGGCCGGTACGGCCCCCACCGGGGGCGGGGCGGTCCTTTCCGGCAAATGCCCCTATTCGGCCGCGATTTCGAGCAGGGCGCCCAGGAAGCGGTCGTTCTCCTCGGGGCTGCCGATGGACACGCGCAAACACATTTCCAGCTGCGGCGCATGGCTGAAGTCGCGCACGAGGATGCCCCGGTCGTAGAGCTTCTGCCACGCCACGTCGGCGCCATCCATGCGGAACAGGATGTAGTTCGCGTGCGACGGGTACGCGGTGACGCCCTCGATCTTCTGCAGCTCCTCGAACACGCGCGTGCGCTCGTCGATGATCTGCATGATGCTGTGCTCGAACTTCGCGCGGTTGCGATACACCACGCGCGCGATGGCCTGCGAGACGGCATCGACCGAATACGGCTGACGCACCTTGATGAACTCGCGGATGACCTCGGCGTTTCCCAGCAGGTATCCCATGCGCACGCCCGCTAGGGAAAACGCCTTGGAGAACGTCCGCAGGATGATGAGGTTCTTGTGCTGCGCCAGATACGGGCGCATGGTGCCGCGCGAGAACTCGAAGTAGGCCTCGTCAACCATGACGAGCGCGTCGGTGGCGTCGAGCAGCTTCAAGACGAAGCGGTCGTCGGCCAAGTCGCCCGTGGGGTTGTTCGGGCTGGTGACGATCACGTAATCGATGTCGCCCTGCGCCACGCGCGCAAGCACCGCCTCCTCGTCGATGGAATAGTCGGCTCGACGCGGCACGTTCACGACCTCGGTGTTCGTCAGCTGAGCGTTGTTCTCGTACACCGAAAACGTCGGCGGCATGTTGAGGAACTTGCGCCCCGGACCGCCGTAGGCCAGAGCAATGTTGAACAGCAGCTCGTCGCCGCCGTTACCCAAAAGCACCTGGTCGCGGTCGAGCCCGTTGGCTGCGGCGATCATGTCGCGCAGCTCGTTTGCCAAAGGGTCGGGATAGCGGTTGAAGGCGACCTTGTTCAGCTCGCGCTTCACTTCCTGGCGAATTTCCGCCGCGATGTCGGAAGGGTTCTCGTTCGCCGAAAGATACGCCTCGGCCGGCAGGTACTTCGGGTCGTAGGGCGTGATGTCGGCCAGCTGCGGGGCCGATGCGCGAACGCTATTCATCCGCGCCCTCCAAGCCGTAGATGTTGCCGGTCTCCACCAGATTCTTGCGCAACTCGACGCTGCGGGCGTGCGCCCACAGGCCCTCGTGGCGGGCGATGGCGATCACCGCGTCGGCGTCGTTGGCAAGAGAAGCCGCCGAGTACTGGATGACGCTGGAGTGCTTGATGAATTCGTCGGTGGAAAGCGGGCTGGCGTAGCGCGCAGTGCCGCCGGTGGGCAGCGTGTGGTTCGGGCCGGCAACATAGTCGCCGATGGCCTCGGGGGTCCACTCGCCCACGAAAATGGCGCCGGCGTTGCGGATGGCGCCGAGCTGCTCCATGGCGCCGTCGAAGTGCAGCTCGAGGTGCTCGGGCGCGATGACGTTGACGGACTGAATGGCCTGGGCCATGGAGTCGCAGATGACGACGAGGCCCTGGTCAGCCAGGGAAGCCGTGGTAATTTCCGCACGCGTGGACTGCTTCATGTGGCCTTCGATGGCCGCCTCCACCGCGTCTGCGTAGGCCGCGTCGAACGTGACCAGGTAGCAGCTTGCCAGCGGGTCGTGCTCGGCCTGCGCCATGAGGTCGATGGCGACCATGGCCGGGTCGGCCGTCTCGTCGGCAACGACGCACACCTCGGAGGGGCCGGCGATCATGTCGATGCCCACGTCGCCGGAGACGATCTTCTTCGCAGCAGCGACGAACGCGTTGCCCGGGCCGGTGATCTTGGCGACCGGGTCGATGGACTCGGTGCCGTAGGCGAGCGCGGCCACGGCCTGCGCGCCGCCGACGGTGTAGATTTCCGTGACGCCGGCCAGGCGGCAAGCCTCGAGAACGACCGGGTCGATGGTGCCGTCTTTGGTGGGCGGGGTGACGCACACGATGCGCTCGACGCCGGCGACGGCCGCCGGCAGGGCGTTCATCAGCACCGTCGAGGGATACAGCGCGCGGCCGCCCGGCACGTAGATGCCGACGCTTTCGAGCGGGGTGACCTTCGCGCCGACGAGCGCGCCGTCCTCGCGCACGCTGAACCAGGACTGCTTGACCTGGCGCTCGTGGAATTCGCGAATCTGCTTGGCGGCCTTCACCAGCGCCGCCTCGGTGGCGGCGTCGACCTGCTCCTCCGCGGCGGCGATGGCCTCCGCCGGCACGCGGAAGTCGTCGATTTCCACGCCGTCGAACTTCGCGGTCAGCTCGCGCAGAGCCGCGTCGCCCTGTTCGCGCACCTGCTCGATGATGCTCGTCGCGGCGGCCATCGCCTTCGCGTTGAACGCGCCCGTGCGCTTGAGGTGCTTGTTGGAGAATTGCTCGTCTTTGTTCAGGATGACGCGACGCATGATTCCTTCTTTCCTGATTGCCGTGTCCGTTTTTGACTTCGTATCGTTTAGCGCAGGCGCGCCCGCTTAGCGGCGAGCGACGCCGAATCATTTGTTTCACCTGCGATTTCGCAAGTTTACCACGCGCTGGGGCGGTTACTGCTCACCCGCCGGATCGTCGGCGGCCGGCGCCGTTTGCACCCCGCCGGCAATGACCGTGGCCTCCCACTTGCCCGCCGCAGCGCCGGCGCGCATGCGCTCGGCCAGCGCGACCACGCGCCCGTCGGTTGCAAGCGAGCAGGAATTCGCGAAGAAGCGGGCCGTCGACGAAAGCACGTCCTCGACGATGACCAGGTTGTTCTCGCGAAGCGTGGTGCCGGTGGCCGTGATGTCGACGATGCGCTCGGCCAATCCCGTCAATGGTGCCAGCTCGATGTTGCCGTGAAGTTTCACGATCTCGACCTGGGTGCCCGTCTTCGCATAATGAGCACGCGTGATATTGGGGTACTTCGTGGCGATGCGGATGGAGCCTAAGCGGCGATAATGCTCGGCGGTCGCCTCGGCGGCGCCGGCGGGCTCGGCCACGATGAAGCGGCAGGCGCCGAACTTCAAGTCGGCAAGCTCCACCACGTCGGGTTGCGCCTCAAGCAGCGAATCCTCGCCGCAGATGCCGCAGTCGGCAGCACCCAGTTCCACGAACGCGGGGGCGTCGGAGGGACGCACGATGATGTATTCGACGCCGGGGTTGCGGATGATGAGCTGGCGGCCGGGGTTCGCAAGCCCCGTGACGTCTAAGCCGCACGCGGCAAGGCACGCGATGGCGTCGGCGTTGAGCGAGCCCTTGGGCACCGCGATGCGCAACGGGCGGTCGTCGGTCTCGTCGGCCTCGGCACGCGCGGCGCGTTCGTCGCACAGCGCGGCGGCGGCCATGGCGCGCTCCAAGAAGAACGCGAAGCCGGCGGCCGGGCGGTCTTCGCCATAGGCGCCGATGGTGTTGTCGTAGCGGCCGCCCGACCCCAGCGGCGCGCCCATGCCCGGCGCGTAGGCCTCGAACACGATGCCGGTGTAGTAGTCGAACGAGCTCATGACCGAGAAGTCGATCTGGATGCAGTCGGCCAGCCCCTGGTCGGCCAGCAGGTCGCACGCCTGCGTGAGGCTGTCCAGGCCATCTTCGCAGCCGAGCGGCGCCACGAGCGCGCGCACCTCGTCGATGGCCGCGCGACCGCCGCGGATGCGTGCCAAACGGCCGATGGCCTGCGCGAACACCGGCGGCACGCCCTGCGAGCCCTCAGGGGAGGTCAGCTCGTCGAGCGTGACGAAGTTGGAAGCGTGATACGCGTCGCGCACGGCCTGGCGCCACTGAGGCGCCGCCCCGCTTGCGGCCAGAAGCGCACGCAGCACGCCCACCGAGGCGAGCGCGATCTTGAACGTGCGCACACCCGCGAGCTGCAGCGATTCGGCCAGAAGCCCCACGACCTCGGCATCGGCCGCGGCGGTGGCGTCGCCAATCAGCTCCACGCCCATCTGAGTGGTTTCACGCGGCTCGGCCTGCGTCTGGCCTTCCACCTCGCGAAACACGCGTTGCAGGTAACGGAAGCGGAACGGCCCGGGCTGGCCGGCCAGGCGCGTGGCGCACATGCGGGCGATCTGCAGCGTGACGTCGGGGCGCATGGTCAGAAGGTCGCCGCGGGCGTCGAAGAACTTGAACGGCATGCCCGGCAGGCGGCCGCCGGCAGCCATGACGTCCATCACCTCGAGCGTGGGCGTCTCGACGGGCAGGTAGCCCTTCCCCGCCATGTTCGCCAGCACCGCGCCGGCGGCCTGCTCGCGCAGCACCGCCTCGTCGGTCAGCACGTCGCGGAATCCCGACGGCGTCACGTAATTCATGCTTCTCATCCCGCCTTTCGCGTAAAGTTCGTTTCGATGGTTGTCACTTTAGCACAGTAGAGTGATAAAGCAACCCGCTTTCTCCCAGAGCATACTAAGCGCACAACGCGAAAGCCGCAAACGAGAACCATCAGATCAACCGCCGGCCGGCAAGATGGCCCCATCCCCGCGTCGCCGGCGGCCTGGGCGATCTTTCGATCGCCCCTACGAAATATGGGGAGGAGGAAGCGGCACCGCGAGTATGGGCGGAGAATGCGACCCGCGAACATAGGTGGAGGAAACGGCCGGCGAGCATGGAACAGGAAGAGGCACCGCGAGTTCCTGGTGCGACAATTCACCGTTCCCTCTGCCCTGCGAGCATGGAACAGGAAGAGGCCCCCCAAGTATGGGAGACGGCCCCGTAAGTCGTTGATAAACAGCAAAGTTACGTAGGGCTGAGCGACAGCTCAGCCCTGATTAGAGAGCGCCTTGGCGCGACACATATTTAGCGCAGACGGGGCAGCAGGCTGATTGCCATGCGAAGGTAGACCTACCTTGCCGGGTCGTTCACTTCGGCGTCTATGGCTTCCTCGAAGTATTCCTTCACCGGGCCCGTGCCGAAGGTCTGCACTTCGTCAACGTGCCAGCAGTCGGTTGCGGGCAGCCCCGGGATGCTTTCGGCCACGAACACCGGGTCCTTGCCGGCGGCGCGCTGCTCGGAGTAATCCTTCAGCGCCGCGAGGGCCCACTTGCCCAAAAGCAGGATGGCGATGAGGTTCATGAGCGCCATCAGGCCCATGAAGATGTCGGCGAGGTTCCACGCCAAATCGAAGCTGTTCACCGCACCGAAGAAGATGACCACCAGGCACACCAGGCGGAACACGATAAGCGCGGCCTTGCTGTCGTTCTTGATGAAGCGGAAGTTGCTCTCGGCGTAGAAGTAGTTGCCGATGAGGCTGGAGTAGGCGAACATGAAGATGGCGAACGTGATGAAGTGGATGCCAATGGGACCGACCGAGTTGTTCACGGCCATCTGCACGAGCGGCATGCCGTTGAGCGTCTCGGCGGTGACGGGGTCCTGCACGTAGAACACGAGCACCATCATGGCCGAGCACGTGCAGATGAGCAGCGTGTCGATGTAGACGGACAGGCTCTGCACCAGGCCCTGCTTGCACGGATGCGACACGCTGGCGGTGGCGGCGGCGTTCGGCGCCGAGCCCATGCCGGCCTCGTTGGAATACAGGCCGCGCTTGATGCCCAGCATAACGACCGAGCCGGCGAACCCGCCGAAGATGGAATCGATGTCGAACGCGCTCTGGAATACGAGGCCGAACACAGCGGGCAGCCACGTGATGTTGCTCAGCGTGGTCCACAGCGCGATGGCGATGTAGGCAAGGGCCATCACCGGCACGATGATCGATGTGATGACGCTGATGCGCTTCGATCCACCGAAGATGACGCCGGCGGTGAACACGACCAAGCCCAAGCCGGCCGCAATGGCAACGCCGTTGGTCTGGTAGTCGGGAATGTAGTACTCAAGCGCGCTGCAGGCGTTGAAGGCCTGCAAGCCGTTGAAGCCGAACGCGAAGCACAGGATGAGCAGCACGCTGAACAGCACGCCGAGCTTGCGGCTGCCGAGCGCCTGGTGGATGTAGTAGGCCGGGCCGCCGCGGAACTCGCCGTCGGCGCCGCGCACCTTCCAGATCTGCGCGAGCGTGGATTCGATAAAGGCCGACGCCGCGCCGATGATGGACATGAGCCACATCCAGAACACCGCGCCCGGGCCGCCGGTGGCGATGGCCGTCGCCACGCCGGCGATGTTGCCCGTGCCCACGCGGGAGGCGGTGGAAACCATCAGCGCCTGGAACGACGAGATGGAGCGCTCGCCCTCGACGTGCTTCTTTTCGGTGAGCTGCTTGAACATGTCGCCAATGAAGCGGATTTGCACGCCGCGCGTGCGGATGGTGAAGTAGATGCCCACCGCGACCAGCAAAATCAGCAGGATGTAGGTGTACATGAAGGTGTCGATCTCGCCGGTAAGCTCGATGAGCCACGTGTTGAAGTCCATTCTTTCCCCTTTTCGCGATAGTGGACCGAAACCGTGATGGCGCCGGCCCGCGTGCGCGACGGGCTGATCGGATTCGCCGGGAATGGGCCTTGTCACCTTGCGCGTTGGTGCTTACCCACATAAGAATTCACGGAAGCACCATCATACCGTATTTGGCAACGAGGACGAAACCAGGAAGACCGCCAGCCGGCGAGCCGGCGGCATCCCCCCCCCTACAAACACGCGGCGCAGTTCGTTTCGTCGCCGAACAGCAGGTCGTGCTCCACGCCGTCGAGCGCATCGCGCGCCTGGTCGCGCAGGTTGTTCATGCCGGAAAGGAATTGGCGGTACAGTACCAGCGTCAGGTAGCGCCCCATGCAGGTCAGCGTCAGCTCGCGGTCGTTGTCCACCTCGAAGGCGCCGTGCGCGCGATAGTAGGCCATCTCGGCCGGCAGCAGGCGTTCCACGCTGCAGCCGAACTGCTTCTCGAAGTCGCGCTTGTCCAGATGCAGCTGGTACAGATGCAGCAGGAAGTAGTACCGCGCCAGGTCGCGTTGCGACATGACGCACTTGCCCATGATGGACATGTGCCCAGCCTCGATGGCCTCGTTATACTCGGCCAGGCTGAACGTGTTCACATACAGCGCGCCGTTCAGGTGCGTGATCGACCCCGACCCGATGGCAGGGTATTCGTTGTAGGCCACCTGCAGCTCTTCGGCGTACAGGTCATGATCGTGCGCGCCTTCGCCGTTTAAGCGGTTAAAGGTCCAGATAGTGTCGCGGCTAAAGAAGGGCTTGTCGCCGCCGGTGAGCACCTCGTCGAGAATGCGGTAGTAGCGGAACTCCCGGTCGTAGTCCATGTCGCCGAGCGACTTCTCCATCTTGCGCGTAGTGGCGTTGGACACGTACAGCGGGCTGAACGTGGTCTGGCGCGCCCCGCACGTGACGATCTTCTCCAGGTCGTTGAAAAGGATGTCCTCGGTTTGGCTCGGGAAGTTGAAGATCATGTCCACGTTGATGGAGTCGAAATACGGCGCAGCCAGCCCGATGCGTTCGAAAATCTCCTCACCGCTGCCGTACTTCTTGTAGCGATCCATCTGCTTGAGCAGGTCGTTGTTGAAGCTCTGCACGCCCACGCTCAGGCGCTGCACGCGGCCCTTAAGCTCGGAAAGATAAGGCTCGACCAGGTGGTTCGGGTTGGTTTCGACGCCCACTTCCTTGATATGGAAGTTGTCGCGGGCAAGGTCGATGGTCTCGCACAGCTCGTCGAGCAGGATGGTCGGGGTGCCGCCGCCGAAGTACAGCGTCTCGAAATCCCAGCCGCGTTCCTTGAGCATCATCATCTCGCGGCGCAGGTTCTTGAAGTACGGGCGCGCGATGTCCTCGCGGAACACGTAGCGATTGAAGCTGCAGTAGGGGCAAAGTACCTGGCAGAAGGGCACATGCAGGTAGAGCATGTACTTCATGCCGGGTTTTGGCGCCGGGAAGAATTTCTCATCCGTCGGCTTCAAATCAAGGTGCTTCTTGGTCATCCCCTTGACCAAGTTCGTCAGAAATCGTTCGGAAAGCAAGTTGTCCTCCATACATCCAAACGTCGAAAATCGGTGAATGACCATCATAGCCGTTTGAGCGGTAGCAACAGCTGCGACGGGCAAAATCGGGAAAATGATGGTCCGCTTCCACATTTCGCGTTCGGGCGGGTGCCTTTTTGCGGAAGGCCAACCTTTGCCCAGGATTTTTGCGGAACGTGAAACTTGCTTTCTTTTCGCATTCTCGACAGCCCAGCGAGCCCGTAAAACAAAATAAGCAATTAACCAGCGGTTATTGCACGAATTGGCAAATAGGATTGGGCGTATTCCGCATTTTTCCGGAAATAGGATTCGCTATATTCCGCACTTTTTGGGAAATTGCGGGTGGTTTTACCGTGACACTTCAGCGCTTCGGCGGGCTTCCCGTTCCGGGTCGCTTTCGCGTGCGACCTCCCGCCGGCGCGTTGAGGCTTGCAACCGCCGGCAAACTTTTTCTTGCGCTTGGGGGAAAGCGGCCCTATACTGCCCAACCAAGATATCTGTTCAGGGCGAGGTGAAAATCCTCACTGGCGGTAACGGAAGCGGCGGCATCGCCGCAACGCTCCGAAGTCCGCGAGCCTTATGCAGGTTGGGAAGCTTGTCGCGCAGCGCGCGGGAACTTCGTAGCACGCAGGGCCGACCTGGTGAAATTCCAGGACCAACGGTTACAGTCCGGATGGAAGAACAGGGCAAACATACACGCGAGGTCTCATGCCCCGCGCACCGTCGCAGCATTTCGCGACATCGGCAGCGTCTCCTTGGCGGAGGTTGCGGCCATCATCATTTGCCGAACACGCCCGCAGATTCCCTGCGGGCGTTTTTCATGCCTGGCGCCGGCAGGGTTGTTCCAAGAGAAAGGGCAACCGATGGCAGGCATAACGAAACGAAACGAGGAGCTGACGGGCGCAGGCGGCGCAGGCGC
>CAVGAF010000015.1:11412-23595 GCA_963627055.1 Butyrivibrio sp. CAG:318
AAACGCCGGACGCCGGCGCGGTCGCAAGCGACGCCGCCGACCCCGCGCACGGCGCAGCAACCGGCGCGACCGCCTACGTCACGCTCGAACCGTGCTGTCACACCGGCAAGCAGCCGCCCTGCACCGAGGCGCTCATCGCCGCAGGGATTGCGCGCGTGGTCGTGGGCAGCCGCGACCCCAACCCGCTCGTCGCCGGCAAGGGAGCGACTCAGCTGCGCGCCGCAGGCATCCGCGTGGACGAAGACGTCCTGCGAAAGGAGTGCGACGCGCTCAACGGCGTGTTCTTCCACTACATCACTTCCGGCATGCCCTACGTAGTGGCGAAATGGGCCATGAGCGCCGACGGCAAGATCGCCTGCGCGTCGGGCGACGCCCGCTGGGTAAGCGGCCCGGCCGCCCGTGCCGACGGCCACGAGCTGCGCCATCGGCTGGCGGCCATCCTGGTGGGCATCAACACCGTGCTCGCCGACGACCCGCTGCTCACCTGCCGCCGCGACGATGCGGCCCCTTCCCACCAGCCTGCGCGCGTCGTGCTCGACTCGCAGCTGCGCACCCCCGCAGACAGCCGCATCGTGAAAAGCGCCGCGGCGGGCGAGGCTCCGCTGATCGTCGCCACCTGTACCACCGCGCCGGAAAAGGCTGCCGCGCTTGAAGCGGCGGGCGCGGAAGTGTGGCAGCTGCCCGCCGACGATGCGGGGCGCGTCGCCTTGCGGCCGCTCCTGCATGCCCTGGGCGAGCGCGGGATCGACTCCGTGCTCGTGGAGGGCGGAAGCGGCGTGCATGCGTCGTTTTTCGCCGAAGGGCTGGTCAACGAGGCGGTCATCTACCTGGCGCCGAAGGTCATCGGCGGCGCCGACGCCCCGACGCCGGTCGGCGGTATCGGAGCCGAGCGCATGTCGCAGGCCGCGGCCTTGGGGCAAGCGCACGTGAGCCTTCTTCCCCCCGACGTCAAACTGGTGTTCACGCGCGATGGCCGTCCGGGCGTGGCCGAACAGACCGCAAGCGCGCCAAGCGGGCAGGAAGGGGGCGGCGCATGTTCACCGGAATCGTAGAGGAAGTCGGCCGCGTCGAGCAGGTGCCCGCGCCGGGGCGCGCCGGGAGCCTGCGCATCCGCGCCAACCGCGTGCTCGGCGGCACGCAACTCGGCGACAGCATCGCCGTGATGGGCGTGTGTCTCACCGTCACCGACCTTTCGCCCACCGGCTTTTGTGCCGACGTCATGCCGCAGACGCTTTCGCAATCGAGCCTGGGAGGCCTGCGCGCCGGAAGCCCCGTGAACCTGGAGCGCGCCATGGCGGCCGACGGGCGTTTCGGCGGGCACATCGTTTCCGGGCACATCGACGGCACCGGGCGCATCCGCCGGCTTGAGCGCGACCAGAACGCCGTGCGCATCACCGTTGAGGCGCCGCGCGATATCCTCGCGCTCGTGGTACCGCAGGGCTCGATCACCATCGACGGCATATCGCTGACGGTGTCGAAGCTGCTGGCGAACGCGTTCGAGGTTTCCATCATCCCGCACACCTTCGCCGAGACCACGCTCGGGGCGCGCAAGCCCGGCGATGCCGTGAACCTGGAAAACGACGTCGTGGGGAAATACGTGCGGCGCCTGCTGGAGACGGGTGCTGCCGGCCCGCCTGGCGGCGATGCGACCGACACGCGGGATTCAGGCCGTGAAGCCAAGGGGCTCTCGCTTGAATTCCTCGCCGCAAACGGGTTCTAACGCGGCCCAGCCACAAGCGAGCCGCCGGCTGCAAGCAAGCCGCCAGCCGCGCAACCCCTTCCCTGCTTTCCCGCACTCCCCAACTAACACCTATCCGAAAGGACTTCCCATGAGCATGAACACCATCCCCGAGGCGCTCGACGAGCTGCGCGCCGGGCACGTCATCATCGTCGTCGACGACCCCGACCGCGAGAACGAGGGCGACCTCATCTGCGCCGCCGAGTTCGCCACGCAGGCCAACGTCAACTTGATGGCGTCGGTGGCGAAAGGCCTCATCTGCATGCCGATGAGCAGCGAGATTGCCCACAAGCTGCACCTGGAGCAGATGGTTTCAGAGAACACCGACAACCACGAGACCGCCTTCACCGTCAGCATCGACCACGTCTCCACCACCACCGGCATCAGCGCCGCCGAGCGCTCCATCACCGCCATGAAGTGTGTCGATGCGGATGCCAAGCCCGCCGATTTCCGCCGCCCGGGCCACATGTTCCCGCTGGTGGCGAAATCAGGCGGCGTGCTCGAGCGCAACGGGCACACCGAGGCGACCGTCGATTTGATGCGCCACGCGGGCATGAAGCAGTGCGGCCTGTGCTGCGAGATCATGCGCGAAGACGGCACCATGATGCGCACGAGCGAGCTTATGGAGCTGGCCCGCGAGCGCAACCTGGTCATCGTGTCCATCAAGCAGCTGCAGGACTGGTGCCGCATGCACGACAACCACATGCATGAGCAGGCCTGCGTGCAGCTGCCCACGGCCTTCGGCACGTTCGTGGCGCACGGCTTCGTCAACGACATCACCGGCGAGGAGCATGTGGCGCTGGTCAAGGGCGAGATCGGCGACGGGCGCGACGTGCTGTGCCGCGTGCATTCCGAATGCCTGACCGGCGACGTGTTCGGGTCGATGCGCTGCGACTGCGGCGAGCAGCTGCATGCGGCGCTGGCGGCCATCGAGGCCGAGGGGCGCGGCGTGCTTTTGTACATGCGCCAGGAAGGCCGCGGCATCGGGCTGATGAACAAGCTGCGCGCCTACGAGCTGCAGGAGCAGGGCATGGACACCGTCGAGGCGAACGAGGCGCTGGGGTTCGCCCCCGACCTGCGCGAATACTGGAGCGGTGCGCAGATTCTGCGCAATCTGGGCTGCAAGTCGCTGCGCCTTCTGACGAACAACCCCGAGAAGGTCTACGGGCTTTCCGGGTTCAACCTGGAAATCTCCGAGCGCGTGCCGATCGAGGTGGCGCCGCAGGAGCACGACCGCCGCTACCTGCAAACCAAGGCGCACCGCATGGGGCATCTGCTGGAGCATTTGGACGACTAGGCGCGGATGACGGCCGGCGGCTTGGACAGCGCGGCAGGAAGCGCTCACGCCGACTGGCTGGCGAAATGAACCGCCCGACCGGACGCGGAAGCCGGGCAAAACGAACAAGAAGGTAAACCCGCCGGGAAAGCCGGCGCCGAAGAAAGGATTTCACCATGGCTATCAACATTATCGAGGGCAAGGTCGTCAACGAGGGCATGAAGGTGGGCATCGTGTGCGCCCGCTTCAACGAGTTCATCACCACGAAGCTGCTCGGCGGGGCCACCGACGCGCTGCGCCGCCACAACGTTCCCGAAGAGGACGTCACCGTGGCCTGGGTGCCCGGCGCGTTCGAGATTCCCGTGGTGGCGAAGAAGATGGCCGACAGCGGCAAGTTCGACGCCGTCATCTGCCTGGGCGCGGTCATCCGCGGCGCCACCTCGCACTACGACGTGGTGTGCAACGAGGTGTCGAAGGGCATCGCACAGATTCAGCTGGCCACCGGCGTGCCGGTGATGATGGGCGTGCTGACCGTCGACACCATCGAGCAGGCCATCGAGCGTGCGGGCACCAAGGCCGGCAACAAGGGCTTCGAGTGCGGCGTCGGCGCCATCGAGATGGCGAACGTCCTGCGCCAGCTGTAGGGGCGCGGTCGCGCGGCGGCTTCATCGAAGTCAAGAGAGTCAAGAATTCGTGCAACGCCCCCGTCGTACAACTGCCTACGGGGGCGTTTTGCTACACTTACGACACTATGACCAACGATGAGAACATCCATACAGCCCAACAACCGGCAGTTGAACAGGGAGAACGCAACGTAACGACGCAAAAGGGCCCCAAGACGGCGGCCGTTGTCGCGTCCTGGGTCGTCGTGGCCTTCGTGCTCGGCTTCATCTTCGCGATGTCCAGCCGGGACGGCTACCAGATAGACAACGCCTCGGGCATCTTCTCCGCCATCAAGCAGTGGCTCGCCGCACAGGCCCTCGCCATGACCGGGCACGAGGTGGACGTCAGCCCCATCGGGCATTTCTGCGAATACCTGGTGCTCGGCGCGGCGCTCACCAACGCGCTGCGCTTCCATTTGAAGCCCGAGGGCGCGGCCGGGGCCGCCTTGGTGGCGAAACCCGTCGATGCGCTGTCGAAGTGGGCGCCCGCCATGGCCTGCGCGCTTTCGAGCGTTTACGGCGTCACCGACGAGTTCCACCAGATTTTCACCCCCGGGCGCAGCTGCGACCCCGTCGATTGGGCGGTCGACACCGTGGCGGCAGCCATCGGTGCGCTGATCTGCTACTTCGTGCTGAAGGCCACACGGAAGCGCCGCGAAGAGCGATAACGGCAAATAAGTGTCGCGCTGCGCGCTCCTTTATACTGCGCGGTGTCGCTCGCGCCTACGATTTTGGTTGAAAATCAACCTTTGACCTGGCGTTTTCATAATTCACATCCCCGAATACCTGACGGGAGCGGAAACCCGACGGCAAAAAATCGTAGAGTCGTTCGCAAGAGCGACCTCGCGCCGCAAAGCGGCGCCCAGCAGCAAAGGAACCACCCCCCCCCGATGGGATTTCGGTTGGAAACCAATTTTGACCTGGGATTTTCGTAGGGTTGAGCGAAAGCTCAACCCTACATAGAGAGGGCCTTTAGGCCCGACACATTTTTTCACGCGGCACGCGGAAAACAACATGCCACGGACAGAACGCCCGCAACGAGCGTCCTGGCGCTTAGGCGTTCTCTTCGCGGGTCCAGAGGCCGGTTTTGCCGCCGTCTTTGAGCAACAGTCGCACATCCATGATTTCCATGCCGCGATCAACCGCCTTGCACATGTCGTAAATGGTCAGGCATGCCACGCTGGCCGCGGTGAGCGCCTCCATTTCGATGCCCGTCTTGCCGGTGACGCCCGTGGTGGTGGTCACGTGAATGCCCACGCGGCCGTCGGCGCGCTCGCCCGCGCGCACCGGGGCGCACTCCACCTTCGCCTTCGTGATGTTGAGCGGATGGCACATGGGGATCAGCGAGCTGGTCTGCTTCGCCGCCATCACGCCGGCCACGCGCGCGCAGGCGAGCACGTCGCCCTTCGCCGCCTTGCCTTCCACGATAAGCGCCAGCGTGTCGGGATGCATGCTGATGAAGCCCTCGGCCACCGCCGTGCGCTTCGTGATGTCCTTGTCACCGACGTCCACCATGCGGACGTCGCCTTTTTCGTCGATATGCGTGAGCTGCTGATCAGTCATAGTCATCCTCCTAAGGGAAAACACCTGGGATACCAACTTAGCCGCCGATTTGGCTCATGCGGCGCTCGGTGCCGGTGATGTCGTCGTCATGGTCGTCGGGCTTGGCGCCGAGAGCGCGGGCGAACACCTCGCGCAGGTCCCGATCGACCTCGGCCTCCGGTTTGCCGCTGCGCAGGACGTCGCGAATGTCATATTCGTTATCGGAGAACAAACACGGGCGCAGCTTGCCGTCGGCCGTTAGGCGCATACGGTTGCAGTCGCCGCAGAAATGCCTGCTCATCGGGCTGATGAAACCTACCGTGCCCAATGCGCCGGGGAACGTGAAATACTTCGCGGGACCCCAGCCGAGCGGCTGCTTCGCGTCTGCCGGCACCAATTGCGGCAGCCCTTCGGCGGCGGCCGCCTCGTTGATACGGTCAAACAACTCCTCGCAGCTGATGACGTCGTCGGGGCCCCAGCCGCACCCGTCCGACCCGGAGCTTTCCCCCACCGGCATGTACTCGATGAAGCGCACATGCAGCGGGCGGTCGATCGAAAGCTTCGCGAAGGCGAGGTAGTCCTGATGAAGCTGGCGCACGGCGACCGCGTTGATCTTCACCGGGTTGAAGCCGGCGGCCAGCGCGGCGTCGATGCCGGCCTTCGCCTCACACAGCTGCCCGCGGCGCGTGATAGCGGCGAACTGGTCCGCGTCGAGCGTGTCGAGCGAGAGGTTCACGCGCGAAAGCCCGGCTTCGCGCAGGTCATCGGCCATCTTCGGCAGCAGCACGCCGTTGGTGGTCAGCGAAATGTTCTCGATGCCGGGCGTGGCGCGGATATCGCGCACCAAGTCAACCACGCCCTTGCGCACCAGCGGCTCGCCGCCGGTCAGGCGCACGCTGCGGATCCCCAGTCCGGCAAGCACGCGCACCACGTGCGCAATCTCCTCGATGCGCAGAATGTCCTCGTGGCAAAGCGATTTGACGCCCTCTTCAGGCATGCAGTAAATGCAACGGTAATTGCACCGATCGGTCAGCGAAATGCGCAGATAGTCGATGGTGCGGCCGTGTCCGTCCTTCATGAACTCCCCTCTCATCGAACGACAAGTGTACCACGACCGCGGGGAATGCAACCGCCAAGGTAACAGTTGTCCCCACGCCCCCGACCGGAACACATACATCCCCGCGCGTCAGCGCAGGCCGACCACGCCTCGCCCGCCACCCGCGCGGCCGCTCGCGGCCGGAGCGCCCCGTCGCAGCGCTATTTCTCCACCAGGTACAGCTTGTCCTCGGGAATGCGAATCCACAGCTCCTCGCCCTCGTGCGGCAGCTGCCCCGCCGGCACCTTCAGCTTGTCCACACGCCAGAACAGATGCTGATGCAGATAGCGCATCTCATCGTCAGTGCGCTCGACGGCGGCGTCGGCCTCGCTGGAACGGTCGAGGAACCCGAGCAGCACCGTGCGCTCGAAACGCGAGTCGCTCACGCGGTCCACTCGCACGCGGAAGCAGTTGCGCCCCGCACCTTGGGCCCTCTCCAAGTAGAACGCACGCACCCCCAGGCACTTCACGCCCTCGGGAACTTCGTCGGCCGTCTCAAGCTCGACTCCCCACTTCGGCAGCCACACCGTGCGCGGCCCACGACGGACGGCCGGCGTGGCGTTCTTGCAGCCGGAAAGCTTGATGCCCGCCTGGCTTTGCGGACGATTCACCACGTCCTCGCCCGTGCCCATCTCCATGATGTGCCCGGCCTCCACCACCGCAATGCGGTCGCAGAAGCGCAGCGCCTCGTCGATGTCGTGGCTCACGTATAAAATAGTGCCCTCAAACGCCTCGAACAGGCTCACCAGGTTCTGCTCCAACACGCCCTTCAAGTGCGCGTCGAGCGCGGAAAACGGCTCGTCGAGCATCAGGATGCCCGGCCGCGCCGCCAACATGCGCGCCAAGGCCACGCGCTGCTGCTGCCCGCCGGAAAGCTGCGCGGGAAAGCGTTTGTCGAACCCAGTGAGACCGAAGCGCTTGAGCTCGGCCTGCACCAGCGCGTCCCGGTCGGCCGGCGACACGTCCCGGCCGATGCCCGCCGCCACGTTCTGCGCCACGGTCAGGTTCGGGAACAGCATGTAGCTTTGGAACAAAAGCGCGGTCTTGCGCTGCTGCGGCGTGAGGTCCACCTTCGCCTTGCGGCCGCGCGCGCGGTCGAAGAACACCGTGCCGTTCACGACGATCTTGCCCGCGTCGGGCCGCTCGATGCCCGCGATCGAACGCATGGTCAGGCTTTTCCCACAGCCCGACGCGCCGAGCAGCCCCAGCGTCTCATCGCCCGCGGCGAAGCGCTGCTCAAGATGGAACCCCTTGAAGGTTTTCTCGATATCGACTTCCAAGCTCATGGAAAACCTCCCCTAGTTGCTCTCGCGCTTGCGAAACTTGGTGTTGTGGTTCGACCACAGGTTGATGAACACGATGACCACCAGGCTGAACGCGATGATCACGGCCGTCCAGAACCACGCCACGTCGGAATTGCCGTTCATCCACTCGAAGTAGATGGCGATCGGGATGGTGCGCGTGATGCCCACGTAGTTGCCGGCCATGAACAGCGTCGCGCCGAATTCGCCGAGCGCGCGGGCGAACGCAAGCACCATGCCGGCCGCGATGGAGCTCCACGACAGCGGCAGCATCAGGCGCACGAAAATCTTCGCGTTGCTCCACCCCAAGGTGCGCGCCGCGTCGAGCATGTTGCGGTCGAGGCTTTCAAACGCGCCTAAGGCATTGCGGTACATGAGCGGGAAGGCCACCACCACGGCCGCGATGACGCACGCCGTGGGGCTGAAGATGAGCGGGAACCCGGTTTCGATCCAGAAGCGGCCGAACGCCGTGTTCGACCCGCAGGCATACAGCAGGATGAAGCCGCACACGGTGGGCGGCAGCACCATCGGGATGGTGAAGATGGCGTCGAAGATGCTTTTCACGCGCGGGGAAAGCCCCAGGCAGAAATAGGCCGCCAAAAGGCCCAGGATGACGATGAACACGATGGCGATGCCCGTGGTGCGCAGGCTCACCCACAAAGGGCTCCAGTCGAGGTTGGCCATGAACTCGCCGAATGCCGCCAGGCCGGTCGCCTTCTCCACGATGGTCACCGCGTCGGCAGGCACGATGCGCCCGAAATCGGCGAAGCTCGGCTTGGCATAGACGGCGTTGTCGGAGTCGGTTATGTCCGAGCCGTCCGCGCCGATGACGAATACGTAGGCCTTGCCGGACACTTCCTGATCGAACAAAAAGCGCACCGCACCCACGTCATAGGTTTTCTGCGAAGTGAAATACCAGGTGGAAAGCGAGGAAAGCGGCGTGGAGCCGGAGCTTTGCCCCTCGTCGAGCCCGCAGAAGAGCTGCTTGAGGCTGCGTTGCACCCCCGCGTCGGAAAGGTCGAGCCCCTGCTCGGATACGACCTGCGCAGGCACGTAGGCGACCGCGTAGTCGTCGACGGCCACCAGCTGGGCGACCTGGCCCGCCCCTTGGCTTATCAGGTAGGCGTAGCCGTAGTAGGTTCCGTCGATGCTTCGGTTCGAGCCCTTCTGGGCACGCGAAAACTCGTCTATCGCAAAACTGCCGCCCTCGAGGGTGGCCGCGTCGTTGTCCTTGGACACCCGCACGCCGGACGCATCGACGCCTTCCGAGGAAGCCTGCGCGTCCCCGGACGCCGAAGACTCGCCGGATGTTTGCGCGCCCGCCGCCGACGTCTTCGCCGGCGCGTTGGGCACATCCACGTCGCCGAGCGCCTCGTCGGCGAAAGCCGCCGAAGAGCAGGCGAGCGCAAGCGCCGCCGCCATGGCCAGGCTTGCGATAAACCGTTTCGCGTTTCTCATCTATCCCCTCGCATCTTGTAGGACCCCTTGCGATACGTTGAGGGGATGGGTCCTTGCCGACCCATCCCCTCATGTGCACAGTTCAATTATGGCACCATGGGCGCCGCGAGTGGCGCTAGGCCAGCTCGAAGCCCCACTTCTGCCAGATTTCCTGGGCCTTCTCGCTGCTCAGGCACCAATTCAGGAATTCCTGGGTGGCCTCGACGTTCTTGCACTCCTTGGTGATGGCGCCGGGGTACACGATGTTCTTGTGCGTGTTGGCCGGCACCGTGCCGACGATCTGCACGCCGCCGAAGCGGTACACGTCGGAGGTGTACACGAACGCGACGTCCACGTCGCCGGACTGGGCATGCTTGCACACGTTGCCCACGGAGGTGTCGAGAACCGGGCTGTAGCCCTCGGCGAACGAACCGCCCTTGCCGGAGATGTCCTTACCGGTCTTGCCGGCCTCGTCGCCAGCCGGGACGTACACGCCCACGGTGGACAGCGACTGGCAGGCGTAGTTGCCGGCCGGCACGGACTCGTCGCCGACGCAGAACGTGTACTTGCCGTCAGCGATGTCCTGCAACGTGACGTCCTTCAGGTCGGAGCCCTCCTTGGAGACCATGACCAGGTCGTTCTTGAACATGTCGACGCGGGTGCCCTCATCGACGTAGCCCTTGGACACGGCGGTGTCCATGGAGCCCTTCGAAGCGCTGATCAGCAAGTCGGCGTAGGAGCCGGCGCCGAGCATCTCGTTCAGCTCGCCGGAAGCCTTGTACTGGGTGTCGGCGAAGGACACGTTGGAGTGGCCGTCGGCGATATAGGCGGCCTGGACCTCTTCCATGGCCTTGGACAGCGAGTTGGCGGCGAAGACCTGCAGCTCGACCGCGTCCTTGGTCTCCTCGGCCTTCTGCTCCTGCTTGGTGTCGGTGGACTTCGAATCCGAAGAGCTGCTGGAGCAGCCAGTCAGAGCGAAGGAGCCGACCATCGCGAACGCGCACACGGCGGCGATCACGACGCGAAGTTGCTTCTTCATGCGGATTTCCCTTCCTTGGATATGCAATTACCCCTTAAAACGAGTAAAGCCTGTGCACGGGCCCTCTCAAGTCCCTGTCATGGTAGGTGAATCCATTATGCTAGTCAATCGAGAATATCTCTGATTCGGACTAAAATACCGGATTGGGTATATTCGCAAAATAGATATACCAAACCGCACCGAAGCCGAACTGCGACGGTGCGCCGAACAGCACGCAGCCTACCTGCCGGCGTGGTTGCGTTCCTTGTCCTCGTACATGCGCTTGTCGGCGAGCTTGCGCACGGTGGAGGCGTTGTCGCTGTCGAAGGGCAGGCGTGCCCAGCCGCAGCTAGTGCCCACGGTGACCACGTGCCCGTCCACCTCGATGGGCTCGCAAATGACTTCCTTGAGCTTGCGCACCTTCTCCCTCAGCTGGTCGTCGCCGAGCTGCGTCGCCAAAACGATGGCGAACTCGTCGCCGCCGATACGGAATGCGAAATCCTCGTCGCGGATGCATCCTTGAATGCGATGCGCCACCTCTTTGAGCAGCAGATCGCCCGCATCGTGGCCGTAGGTGTCGTTGACCGGCTTGAAGCGGTCCAGGTCAAGGTAGAGCAGCGTGAAGGGCTGTTTGGCCGTCTGACGCTTGTGCAGCACCTCGGAAAAACAGCGCTCGTTGAACAGGCCGGTGAGGCCGTCGGTGCGGGTGATGTTCTCCAGCTCCACGCGCCGCCCGATGTCTTGGCAGCACAGCAGCACTTTCTTCAGTTCGCCGGATTCTCCCCACTCCACCGGCACCAGGCTCATCACCTTGTACACGTCCCCGCCGCGCCCGGCATATTCGAAGCGCGCGATATCGCTGTCTCTGCGTAAAACCTCGCGCAGACGGTCGGGTGAGAGCTGGGTCCCCATTTTGACGTTATCGGGATCCGACGTTACGACGTAGCGCTTGGAAAGCGCCTCGACGAAGTCCTGATAGCGCCCGCTTTCCGGGTAAAGCGGCTCGTCGAATTCACGCTCGCGGTATTCGTAGGCATCGTTTTCCAAGTCGCATATGGCAATGCGATCGACTATCTTGGTGACGCCCTCGAACAGCTCGTCGGACAGCTTCTTCTGGTGCTCCAGTTCCGCCCGCTCCTGCTCCTTGCGATGCAGGCGGCGGCGCGACGATAGGACGACGCCGCCTATCACGAGCACCATCGTGCACAAAAACAGCCCCATCACCACGACGAGCGTGACCGACTGGATGTCCCTCATGCCGGAATTGACCGCCTTGTCATGGACGACGCCGACGATCGTCCAGTCCTGCGTGGAGGAAGCCCGCCATACGATGATGTCGCTATTGCCGGAGTAATCGCACAGGGCGCTGCCGGGCTGGTCCGCCTCAACGTCACTGCGCATGTCTTCGACGCTGCCGCGCTCGAAAGACACGCTGTCGCCAAGGAAAGTGAATATGTTGGCGATATACTCGGTGAATTCGGTCTTCGGCGCCAGCGACAGCACGACATCGCCGTCTCCCTTGATCACGTAGCAGTCGCTCGCCCCATCGAACACGTTGCTCGTAATCAAGCCCTCGACAACCTCGTTCTCGTAACTCACCGCCAAGCCGGTGTAGGTGATTCCGTCTATTTCAATAGGCGCAGAAGATCGCGTGGCAAACACGATCTTGCGCTTGCCGTCGCTGGAAATATAGCTGGAAATGATCGGCTTGCCTTCCCGGTACAGCTCGTCGAAGACGCCCGCGATGCTGTCGGCCCGCCCCTGCCGGCCCGCCGCCGTTATGTAATCGTTTTCTTCGTTGAAGAGGTAGAAGTCGCTCTGGTGCCAGGATTCCTTGTTCTGGTCACTATCCTTCCAGTACTTAACGATGTCGGCGGCGTCCTGCCCCTGTGCATTGGAAAGCGCCTCGTCCCAGTCGGTAAGGACACTCCAATTACCCTCCGAGAACAAGGAGAAGGTCTTGTCAACCTGCTCGTACGTGGCAAGGAGATGCTCGGTGCTTTCCTGGAAGATCTTGTCCCTGATGACGCTTTGGTACGCGACGAACCCGCAAACGATGAGCGCGCAGACGACGATAGGGGTCACGACGAGAATCACGCGATCACGCATGGAG
>CAVGAF010000015.1:23831-25205 GCA_963627055.1 Butyrivibrio sp. CAG:318
CCGCCGTTCGTGGGAAACTTGCCCTTGCGAAAACGACGATGCGGAGGTGTCCCATGGCAGGCTTGAGGGCCGTTCTTTTCGACAACGACGGAACCCTGGTGGATTCCCACGACCTTATTCTGGCGAGCTTCCACCACGCCGGGCCGGCGGTGCTCGGGCGGCAGCTTTCGGACGCAGAATACATGCAGAAGGTGGGGCAACCTTTAAACGTGCAGGTGAAGGACTTCACCGACGACCCAGCTTTGCAGCAGCGCTTTTGCGACGTGTACCGCGCGCACAACAAGACGGTGCACGACGAGATGATCAAGGCGTTCCCCGGAACCTCGCATGCGCTCGCACAGTTGACGCGTGCGGGGCTTGCCGTGGGCGTGGTCACCTCGAAGCGTCACGAAACGGCGGTGCGCGGCCTTCAGATCACGGGACTGTGGGATTACTGCGACTGCCTGGTGGGCTGGGACGACATCGAGCGCCCCAAGCCCGACCCGCAGCCGGTTGAGGTGGGCTGCGAAATGCTGCAGGTGGCGCCGGCGGAGTGCATCTACGTGGGCGATGCGCCCTTCGACCTGCAGGCGGGCAGGGCCGCCGGGTGCGCGACGGCGGCGGTGACCTGGGGCATGTTCGACGAGGAGCGCCTGGCCGGCGAATCGCCGACCTTCATAGCTGCAAGCTGGGACGATTTGGTGCGCGGCATCCTGGCGCTGCGCTAGTTGGCGCTGCGCTGGTTCGATGGACGCGAGAGCCCGCCCCGTCGCGGCAGGCTCTCGCGTGCTAAGCTCTTGCCACAACCGATAGACAGTTCGAAAACCTCCTGTCGATAAACAAAACTAGGTGCCCTCGCCCGCGGCTTGCGGGCTGATTGCGCGTGCTCGCGCCTTCGCGCGCCCTGCGCCGGGCCCTCGTCGACTGCGTTTTCGCCGATTCGAGAAGGGGGCCTGACCATGTACGGGCTTAAAACCGAGAGCAGCTTCGACGCCGCTCACTTCCTCACCGACTACCACGGAAAATGCGAGAACCTGCACGGGCATCGTTGGCGCGTCGTCGCCTACCTGGCGCAGGAGGGCCTGCAAGAGGCGGGCACGCACAAAGACATGGTCATCGACTTCGCCGACTTCAAGGGCGCGCTGCGCGATCTGACCGAGGAGCTCGACCACTCGTTCGTGGTCGAGGAGGGCTCGCTTATGCCGAAAACCATCGCCTGCCTGGAAGAAGAGGGCTTCACGCTGTCCATGCTGCCGTTCCGCACCACCGCGGAGAACCTGGCGCGCTACTTCTTCGACAAGCTGTCCGGCGCGGGCTTCCCCGTGTCGCAGGTGGACGTATACGAGACGCCGAACAACTGCGCGATCTACCGTGCGTAAGGAATTTGGCACGGCG
>CAVGAF010000015.1:25306-28955 GCA_963627055.1 Butyrivibrio sp. CAG:318
CGTCCGAGCATCAACCATGCCCGTCGCCGAGCGGTTCGTCAGCATCAACGGCGAAGGACGCTCGGCCGGCAAGCTGGCGGCGTTCATCCGCTTCACGGGCTGCAACCTGCGCTGCTCCTACTGCGACACGATGTGGGCGAACGAACCCGGCGCGGCGGGGGCGGCCGAGGCGGTTAGCGTCGATGACCTGGTCGCATGGGTGCGCGAAACCCGCGTCTGCCACGTCACGCTCACCGGCGGGGAGCCCGCACTGCAGCCGCTGCTTCCCGACTTGGTTGCAGCCTTGCTCGCGCAGGCCGGCCCCGACGGGCGCGGCCTTGCCATAGAAGTGGAGACGAACGGGGCAGCCGACCTTTCGCCCCTGGTCGCCGTGCGCGAGCGCCTGTCCAGCACGGCACGCGGAGAACTTTCGCTCACCGTCGATTGGAAGCTGCCCGCAAGCGGCATGGAGCAGCGCATGATCGCCGGCAACTTCACGCTGATAGACGCGCGCGACACCGTGAAGTTCGTCTGCGGCGGCGAGGGCGACCTTTCCCGTGCGCTCGAAGTGGCACGGGAGCTTGACCTGCCGGGACGCGTGGCGGTCTATCTAAGCCCCGTGTTCGGGAGCATCGAGCCGGCCGCCATTGTCCGCTTCATGCAACGAAACGACATGCGCTGGGCGACCATGCAGCTGCAGCTGCACAAGATCATCTGGCCAAACGTAGAGAAGGGCGTCTAACCATGACGGAAACCACCAACCAGCTTGGCGCGGCGGCGGCGGTCGAAGCAACCGCTGCCGCCAGCGCAGCCTGCACCCCCGGCAGCACTACCCTCGGCGACGCGCGCAATGAGAAGGCGCTCGTGCTGTGCAGCGGCGGCGTCGATTCCACCACGCTGCTTGCCATGGCCGTGGAGCGGTTCGGCGCGGAAAACGTATTCGCGCTGTCCATCGCTTACGGGCAGCGCCACGAGAAGGAGATCGAGAGCGCGAAGGCCGTCGCCGCGCACTACGGAGTGAGCCAGCGCTTCCTAGACCTTGCCGCCATCTTCGCCGACAGCAATTGCAGCCTGCTTTCCCATTCCGACCAGGCCGTTCCCGAGGAAAGCTACGCAGATCAGCTGGAAGAGGCCGCCGGCGCGCCGGTGAGCACCTACGTGCCGTTCCGCAACGGGCTGTTCCTGTCGTCGGCGGCGTCGATGGCGCTGTCGCTTGGCTGCTCGGTGCTGTTCTACGGCGCGCACCACGACGACTGGGCGGGCAACGCCTACCCCGACTGCTCGATCGAGTTCGTCGAAGCCATGAACCAGGCCATTGTGCAGGGTAGCGGCAAAGAGCTGCGCCTGGAAGCCCCCTTCGTCGCCTGGTCGAAGGCCGATATCGTCAAACGCGGTCTTGAGCTGGGCGTTCCGTACGAGCTTACCTGGAGCTGCTACGAGGGCGGCGACTACCCCTGCGGCAAGTGCGGCACCTGCATCGACCGCAACCGCGCCTTTGAGCTCGCCGGCATGCGCGACCCGCTGCTCGACCGGCTTGACGCGCAGGCCGCGGCGCAGTAGGCCGCACGCCCGAGCATCATCCGACACACCATTCGACACCGGCGGGGGCGATTGCGAAGGCGACCACCCCCGCCGGCCAGCAAGGAGAACCCCATGAGCGAAACAACCGCTGCTACCGAAACGCCCGCCCCCGCGCCCGCCGGGCCTCGCCGCGAAGGAACCGACGACGTCACGCTGCTCGGCAACCAGGGCGTGCGCTATCCGCAAACCTACGACCCCGGCGTGCTGGAGACGTTCATCAACAAGCACCCCGGCAACGACTACTTCGTGAAGTTCAACTGCCCCGAATTCACCAGCCTCTGCCCCATCACCGGGCAGCCCGACTTCGCCACCATCTACATCAGCTACGTGCCGGGCGAGCGCATGGTGGAGAGCAAGAGCCTGAAGCTGTACCTGTTCAGCTTCCGCAATCACGGCGACTTCCATGAGGACTGCGTCAACATCATCATGAAGGACCTCATCGCACTCATGGACCCGAAGTACATCGAGGTATGGGGCAAGTTCCTGCCGCGCGGAGGCATTTCCATCGACCCGTACTGCAACTACGGCAAGCCAAACACGCGCTGGGAGCAGGTCGCCTGGGACCGCCTGGCGAACCACGACCTGCATCCGGAAGCGGTGGACAACCGGTAGCAGTTAACGCCGGCGCGGCGGATGGCGCCAGCGCTCTGCGGAACCTTTTAGGCGATCGTCGCGCCGTCGGCATCGGCTATGTGCAGGTCGGCGGCGTAGAAGGCCGAAAGCGCCGCGATGCCGAGGTCAACGTCGCGCGCGCCGGCCGTCTCGTAGCTGGAATGCATGGCCAGCTGCGGCAGGCCCACATCGACGCCATGCATGCTCACCTGGATGTTCGACAGATTGCCCAGGGTGGAGCCGCCCGGCATGTCGCTGCGGTTCGCATACGCCTGCAGCGGCACGCCGGCATCCTCGCACACCGCGCAAAACACGGCGCGGCTGAACGCGTCCGTGCAGTACTTCTGGTTCGCGGCTTCCTTCACCACCAGACCGGCGTTGAGGCGCACCTGGTTTTCGCCATCGTAGCGCTCGGGATGATTCGGATGCACGGCATGGGCGTTGTCGCAGCTCACGAGCATGCTTTTCGCCAACGCGCAGCGCAAGTCGTCGGGCGTGAGGCCTAGGCGCGCATTGATACGCTCGAGGGAGTCGCGCAGGAAGGTGGACATCGCGCCCTGCTTGGTGTTCGAGCCGACTTCCTCGTTGTCGAAGCAGCAGAACACCGAGACGTCGTGGTCGTTTTCGATTGCGAGGAACGCCTCGAGGGAAATGTAGGCGCAGGCCAGGTCGTCGAGGCGGGGCGCGGAGACGAATTCGTCGCGCAGACCCCATACGCGCGGGCGCTCGCGGTTCACTAGGAACAAATCGCGCGCCAGCACGTCTTCGGGCGCGACGCCCACGCCCGCAGCAACCATTTCGTCGAAAGCGCCTGGCGCAAGCTCGCCCGCCGAGAAAAGCGGGCACAGATCGACGGCGCGGTTCGGCGTGAAGCCGGAATTAGCCTCGCGATCCAAGTGAATGGGGACACGGGGGATGATGAGCAGGTCGGAGGCGGGCGCGAACAGGCGGCTTTCGATGCGGCCGTTCGCGCGCACCATGACGCGGCCGGCCACCGACAGAGGCTTGTCGAACCAGGTATGGTCCATGACACCGCCGTACGCTTCGACATTCAGGCGCAGATAGCCGGCAGGGCCCGAGATTTCCGGGCGGGCCTTCACCTTGTAGGTGGGCGAGTCGGAATGCGATGCCGTCAGCTGGAAATGGTAGTTGTCGAGCGCGGAGCCAACCTTGAAGGCGATGACGCTGGAATTGTTGCGCACCGTGTAGTAGCGGCCGCCGCGTTCGATGTTCCAGGGTTCGCTTTCGGGCAGGTACGTGAAACCCGCCGCGTCCAGACGCGCCCGCAGCGTCGCCGTCGTATGGAAGGCGCTCGGGCAGGATTCGACGAAATCGAGCATGGCCTGGGCACTGCTTGCTTGCTGATGGCTTTCGGGAGCGCCCAAGCTCCATCCCCCGCAACCGTTCGAATGATTTTCCATGCCATACCGCCTTCCGCGCGCCGTCGTTTTTCGCAAGCAACAGTGTAGCGCGTCGA
>CAVGAF010000015.1:29379-34423 GCA_963627055.1 Butyrivibrio sp. CAG:318
ATCGGCCCTTGCTGGAGAGCGCCGTCAGGCGCGATATCTATCTTAGAAGTTGAACATTGCGGTGGACAGGTAACGCTCGCCGGTGTCGGGGAGGACGGCGACGATGACCTTGCCCTTGTTCTCGGGACGCTGCGCCAGCTTCGTGGCGGCGGCGACGGCGGCGCCGGAAGAAATGCCCACCAGCAGGCCGTCCTTGCCCGCCAGCTCGCGACCGGCCTCGAAAGCCTCTTCGTCGGTGATGGGCAGCACCTCGTCGTAAATTTCCGTGTTCAGCGTGTCCGGCACGAAACCGGCGCCGATGCCCTGGATCTTATGGGCGCCGCCATGACCCTCGGAGAGCACCGGGGAGCCGGCCGGCTCGACCGCGACGACCTTGATGTCGGGGTTCTTCGACTTCAGGAACTTGCCGGTGCCCGAAAGCGTGCCGCCCGTGCCCACGCCGGCGACGAAGATGTCGATCTTGCCCTCGGTGTCGGCCCAAATCTCGGGGCCCGTGGTGGCCTCGTGCACTTCCGGGTTCGCCGGGTTCGTGAACTGGCTGGGGATAAACGAGTTCGGGATTTCCTCGGACAGCTCCTGGGCGCGGGCGATGGCGCCCTTCATGCCCTTGCTGCCGTCGGTGAGCACCAGTTCGGCACCGTAGGCCTTCATGAGATTGCGGCGCTCGATGGACATGGTCTCCGGCATGGTGATGATGATGCGGTTGCCGCGGGCCGCCGCGATGGCGGACAGGCCGATGCCGGTGTTGCCGGACGTGGGCTCGATGATGACCGTCTCGGAATTCAGCTTGCCGGCGGCCTCGGCCTTGTCGAGCATGGCCTTGGCGATGCGGTCCTTCACCGAACCGGCGGGGTTGAACAGCTCGACCTTGCCGACGATGGTGGCCTCGAGGTTGTGGTTCTTCTCGTAGTTGGTCAGCTCCACCAGCGGGGTCTTGCCGATCAGTTCGGAAACGCTCTTGTGAATTGCCATGAGATGTCCTCTCGTCATCCAGCATCCGGCCGCTTGTCGGACGCAACTGCTTTGGTATGACCCGTATCCTACTATGTCTGTAGGCATTGTCAATATTATTCTCGAAAAAATTTCCCGCATTGCCTAGCGGTATATGGGGTATTAGCGAGCACTCCCTTACCTGAACTGGGATGACGCTTACTGCACACCAGCAAAAAGGACGCAGGCGCAATGCCTACGTCCCTCCCTTAGATCGAATAGCTGTCCGCCGCGACGGCTGAGTTCTGGTCGATGACGCTTTGCAGCGTGATGCTTCCCAGGTACTCGTTGATCACCCGGTACAGCCCCCGCCATACCCCCAGTTCCATGCACGGCGTCTCCATGTCGCACTCGAACGTGTCGTTTTCCAGGCACGACGCCGGTGCGAGCGATCCTTCGGTCACGCGCAGCACGTCGAGCACGGTGATGACGCTCGCCGGCTTCGACAGCTGATAGCCGCCGGCCGCGCCGCGCACCGATCGCACGAGCTTCGCGGTAACGACGTTGGAAACGATCTGCTCGAGGTACTTCTTGGAAATACCCAGGGATTCCGAAACCTCTTTGAGCGAAACGGGGCCGCCGCCGTCATGCTCGGCCAGGTAGAGCATGAGCCGCACCGCATAGAGGCCTTTCGTCGAGATTTTCATTGCGCGCATCGCCGCCTTTCACGCGCCTCGGTCGCAAGGTACTCGGCCCCCGGCCAAACCGCCGGAAACCATTGTTAACCTATTATACCCTTGAATCCCCTAGGATTTAGCGGCTTTGCGCGGTGAATGTGCTTTGCCGTGCCCGCCTGACCGATGAGCGGTAGCAGAAGCGCCGCGACCTCCGGCTTTTCCGCCGCGCTTCGACGCACCCGCAGCGCCCTTCTGCCCCTTGCCCGCTGCGGGCGGCTTGCCGTTCTTGCGCGGGCGGATGAGGCACTTCTTGTCGTAGCCCACCAGGTCCATGCGGCCCGCCCGACGCAGCGCCTCGAAGACGAGGTCGCGGTTCTTCGGGTCGCGATACTGAATGAGCGCGCGCTGCAGCTCCTTGTCGTGCGGCTTCTTCGGCACGTACACCCGCTCCATGGTGCGCGGGTCGACCCCCGTGAAGTACATGACAGTCGAAATGGTGGACGGCGTCGGGTAGAAATCCTGCACCTGTTCGGGGTTGAAACCCATGTCGCGCACGTATTCCGCCAGCTCAATTGCCTCGTCGAGCGTGCTGCCGGGATGCGAGGACATCAAGTAGGGCACCACGAACTGCTTCAGGCCGCACGCGGCGTTCGCTTCCTCGAACAGCTTCACGAAGCGCTCGTAGACCGCGTGCTGCGGCTTGCCCATCACGCCGAGCACCGCGTTGGAAACATGCTCGGGCGCCACGCGCAGCTGCCCGCTCACGTGATGCGCGCACAGCTCGCGCACGAAGGCGCGCCCGCCGTCCTTGTCGGCCAGCGCGAAGTCGAACCGGATGCCCGATCGGACGAACACCTTCTTCACGCCCGGCAATTCGCGCAGCTTGCGCAACAGCGACAGGTAATCCGAATGATCGGCGTTGAGCTTGCGGCACGGCGCGGGCGAGAGGCAATGCTTGTTGCGGCATGCCCCGCGACGCAGCTGCGCCTCGCACGCCGGGGCGCGATAATCGGCCGTCGGCCCGCCCACGTCGTGGATATACCCCTTGAATTCGGGGTCGGCGATCATCTGCTTCGCCTCTTCGATGATGGACTCGTGGCTGCGCACCTGCACGATGCGCCCCTGATGGAACGTCAGCGCGCAAAACGAGCATTCGCCGAAGCACCCGCGGTTGCTGGTCAGGCTGAACTTCACCTCGCGGATGGCGGGCACGCCGCCGGCCTCGTCGTACATCGGGTGGTAGGTGCGCGCGTACGGCAGGCGATACACCGCGTCCATCTCGGAAGTGGTCAAGGGCTTCGACGGCGGGTTCTGCACCACGAATTCGTGGTCGGAATAGGGCTCCACCAGGCGCTTGCCCGTGAACGGATCGCTGTTGCGGTACTGCACGTCGAAGCTTTTCGCGTAGTTGAGGTTGTCGTCGCGCATGGCGTCGAAGCTGGGCAGCAGCTCGTAGTCGTAGACATGCTCGAGCGACTTCGCCCGCACCACCGTTCCGTCGATGAACGTGATGTCGTGGATGGAAAGGCCCGCGGCAAGCGCGTCGGCCACCTCCACGATGGAGTGCTCCCCCATGCCATAGCTAAGCAGGTCGGCGCCTGAATCGAGCAGTATGGAGCGCTTGAGCTTGTCGGACCAGTAGTCGTAATGGGCAAGGCGGCGAAGGCTCGCCTCGATGCCGCCGAGGATGATGGGGACGTCCTTGTAGGTGCGGCGAATGAGGTTGCCGTAAACGACGGTCGCATGGTCGGGGCGCAGGCCCATCTTGCCGCCCGGCGCGAACGCGTCTGAGCTGCGGCGCTTCTTCGCCACCGTGTAGTGGTTCACCATGGAATCCATGTTGCCCGAGGAAACGAGGAAGCCCAGGCGCGGGCGCCCGAGCACGGTGATGCTGGCGGGGTCATGCCAGTCAGGCTGGCAGATGACGCCCACCTTGTAGTGGTTCGCCTCCAGGATGCGCGTGATGATGGCCATGCCGAACGACGGGTGGTCCACGTACGCATCGCCGCACACGAACACGAAGTCGCACTGATCCCAGCCACGCTCTTCCATGTCCGCGCGACTTACCGGCAGAAACGCGCTGCGCGGGGGACGGGGCGGGCGGGCGGATTTCTTGCGGCCCTGCGGGCGCTTTGATTCATTATTCGCCACCGTGATCTACCCCTGCGAATTCCCGAAGCGCTCAAACGGCATCGGGTCGTCTTGCCCACCCCACGCCGGCACGTCGAACTGGCGCGTCCAATACCCCCATGCGCGCACCTGCACCACGAGCGAAAACACGGCCATGCAGCTAACCACATAGGAGAGGACCGCGGCGAACGCGACGAGGGAGAGAATGGCCACAGCCGCGAAGATGGGGTCCGCCGAGCCGATTGTCGAGGGAATTCCCGCCCCCGCCAAGAGCGCGCCGAAGAAGACGCCGCCGAAGAGCGCGCCCACCAGCAGCACGACGAGCAGGATAACGGCGTACATGACTACCGTCATGATGATGGTCATCAAAAAGATGCGGCCGACGCCCCGCGAATCGTGACGCATCATGGCCCATACGCGCGTGACCTGGAAACCCGGGGCCAGGCGGCAGTACACGGTGGAGCGCATGGATCCAACCTGCGCGAACAGCATGGTGATGATGCTCAACGCAAGGAACAGCAGGTACATCAGCAAATCGGGAAGCACGCCGTGCATGCCCGACCCGAGCACCATGTCCGACGCCGCTTCCAAGCCGCGCCCGGCCATGGCATCCCACGCCAACTCGACGACGTTGGGGATAAGGGCGCACACGAAGGCGATGACGAGCACGAAGAAGCCGCGACTGTACAGGCGCCCGTCCTCGTTGGCGAAAATGCGCGCCGGCATGGGCGTCTTCATGCCCCAGGCAATCTCTCGCGCCCAGCCATACACATAGCCGAGGACCACGATTTGCCCGAAGATGGGAATCAGGAACACCAACGAAAGCAGCAAGATCTTCGCCAACCAACCCGGCGTTTCCTTGATGTCATTCCAGCACGTCTTGAAGTATCCGGCTTCCACGCGCGCTCCTTCCCTTGCCGTTTGCCGCTTTCCTTCGAACCTTACACGCCGCACGCCGTCAAAACCGCATCCGTTGCCAAGCCGTTTTCGGCTGGGGAAACGCCTAGGCAGCGAATGCCGACGGGGTATCGATGGCGGACGGCCGCAACCGACCGAGGGCGGCTAGCGCCTCGGCCAAGCGCCGACGCCGGGCGCCCTTCCCGAACAGAAAAGGACCCGCCGCACCTTGATGCAGCGGGTCCCGTAAAACGCTTTCTCTAATAAAGAGAGAGGATTTACTTCAGGGAGACAGCAGCGCCAGCCTCTTCCAGGGCCTTCTTCATTTCCTCGGCCTTGTCCTTGGCGACACCCTCCTGGATGGTGGTCGGAGCGCCCTCGACGGTCTCCTTGGCTTCCTTCAGGCCCTG
>CAVGAF010000016.1:0-31265 GCA_963627055.1 Butyrivibrio sp. CAG:318
TCGCCCCCCCCCCTAAATCTTTGTAAAGGGAACGTAAACGGCCAGTTACGAAGGGCGAATCGTGCGCCTTTTGCCCGCCGCATGCATCGCCCCCGCCGCCACCGCCGCGCGTCTGTCTTCCGCTGCCGCGCCCGGTCTCGCCGCGGGTCAACCAACATCGCCAGCGCATCTCCGCTCCGTGGCCTGCGTGCATTCGCCGCCGTTCGGTGAAAAACGGCAATCGGCGCCGGGCGGGCCGGCGCTATCGGGTACTATGGAGCAAATTAGGTGCGCGCAAGCGCAAGGTGGCGAAAGGGGCCGACATGAAGTGCGTAATCAGCGTTTTGGGCAAGGACCGCAGCGGGATCGTCGCCGCGGTGGCGGTGGCGTTGGCGGAATGCGGCGCGAACATCGACGACATCAGCCAGACTATCCTGGGCGAGATGTTCTCCATGACCATGCTGACCACGATCGATGATTCCGTGGCCGACTTCAACGCCGTGCAGGAGAAGCTGGAAGCGGTCGGCGCCGACCTGGGCGTGCAGATCACCATCCAGCGCGAGGACGTTTTCCAGTTCATGTACAAGCTGTAAGCCGCGCGAGCGTATGACCAGGATATTCTCGTATACGCAATCGCTTGATGCGGACATCGTCGATGCCTTCTGCGTGCTGCAGAAAGGCTTCACCGACCAATTCGTCTACTACCGCAAAGATGCGCCCGTGCGCTTCATGGGGCTTGGGCGCTGCGTTGCCCTACCGGGGCTCGAGGACGCGGAGTGCACCCTCGCCGGCCCGGTCGGCCAGCAGCCGGTGTTCTTCTCGTTCAACCGCTTCGACGAGCACAACCCCGCCCCCGCCGACGAGTTGTTCCAGTCGTTTCCCAACTTACGTCTGCTGCTGCCCGAAGTGGTGCTGCTGGAGAACGAGCGGGGAACGTTTCTGCAGATCAACTCGCTGGGCCCGGTGTATGCGGGCCGCGTGGCGCGCTTCGAGCGCCTGGCGGTGGGTGCGCCCGCGCGAGAGCGTCGCACCATAGGCTACACGCTTGAGCTCGACTCACGTAAAGCATGGGAAACCTCTGTAGCTGCAGGCCTTTCCGCCATCGATGCCGGCCGCGTGGAGAAGGTGGTGCTGTCGCGGCGCCTGAAAGTGGTGGCCGACTCCCCCTTCTCGTCGAAGGATTTGCTGGTCAACCTCATAGACGGCACGGCGCACGGCACGGTTTTGCTCTACCGCTACGCCGACGTGTTCTTCTGCGGCTGCACCCCCGAGCTTTTGGTGCGCAAACGCGGCGACGCGCTCGACAGCATGTGTCTGGCGGGCACCTGCCCCGCCTCGCCCGATCCCGTGGAGAACGAGCTGCTGGCGCGCGACTTGATGGCCGACGAGAAGAATCGCGCCGAACATGACTACGTGGTGCGCTTCATTCGCGACGTGCTCGGGCGCACCTGCTATGACGTGGACGTCCCGCGCACCCCGCAAATCCTGCCCCTCACGCGCATCCAGCATTTGATGACGCCCGCGCATGCGCGCCTGCTCGAGGGCGTGCCGCTTGAGTCGATGATGCGCGACCTGCATCCCACGCCCGCGGTGTCCGGCACGCCGGTCGGCGAGGCAAAGATGCTGATCAGGCAGATAGAAGCGTACAATCGGGGCTTCTTCGCGGGCGCGTGCGGCTACATTGACGGCGCCGGCGACGGCGAGTTTTCCGTCGCGCTGCGCACGGGCGTGTTCGACGGGGAAATCGGCTGGGTGTACGCCGGCTGCGGCATTGTCTCGGGCAGCGACGCCGCGAGCGAGTACGACGAGATAGGCCTGAAGCTGCAGACGGCGCTTTCGGCCTTCGACGGGCAAAGCACGCCCTCGGCGCGTGACGATATGGGCCTGCCCGAGGTGAAAACCTCGCGGTCCTTCACGCTGTAGCGGGCTTGGGGGCCGCGGCCGGCCCGGCGGGCCGCATCGGGCTGGCCGCGCGGGCCGCGTTGGGCTCGCTGCCCGGGCCGGGCCTCATCCCCGCGCCATCGCGCCGGGTTATCGACAGGAGCATGCATATGACAATCGCCAATCCGCGCGCGACGGCGCGTTTTCTGGGCGCGTTCTTCGACGAGCTTTCCCGTTGGGGCGTGCGCGACGTGGTGGTAAGCCCCGGGTCGCGCTCCACGCCGCTTTCCATGGTCGCCTACGAGCTTTCGCGGCGTGCGCCACAGCGGATGCGCCTGTTCGTGGACGTGGACGAGCGCGGCGCGGCGTTTTTGGCGCTGGGCATGGCGAAGGCATCCGGGCGTCCGGTGGCTGTTGTGTGCACGTCGGGCAGCGCGGTGGCGAACTACTACCCCGCCGTCATGGAAGCGGAATCGTCGCGCGTGCCGTTGGTGGTGCTCACGGGCGATCGCCCGCCCCAGCTGCAGGGACTGGGCGCGCCGCAAACCTGCGATCAGCTGCATGCGTACGGAAGCCACGTGCGGGCGTTTCGGGCGATGCCCCTGCCGGCCGACGACGAGCCCTCGTTGGCGTTCGCGCGCCAGGCCGCGCGCGAGGCGTGCATTTGCGCATTGGGCGCAGGTGCGGAAGCGTTGGCGGATGCAGGCATGCCGGCGGCGGGGCAGCTGGATGCGGAAGCTGCGCGTGGCAACTGCGATGACCGGGGGCTTTCGGAAGCCGACGACGCTTCCGCCCGCATCGCCGGCGCCTGCTTCGGTGGGCCGGTGCATCTGAACTTCCCGTTCGACGAACCCCTGAAGCCTGAAGTCGACCTTGACGATCTGTTCGACGGCGGTCGTTCGCCGCTGCCGTGCGAGGTTGCCGGCGCGGCGCGTGCGACGGGGGCGCTCGACGCTGCGGCGCGTGCACGGCTGACTGATCTTTTGTCGCGCGGCGCGGTGCTGCTGGCCGGCGAAGGCTCGTGCGCGACGCCGGCCGAGGCGCGCGGCGTGCTGCGCTTCGCGCGCGTCCATGCGCTGCCGGTGCTTGCCGACCCGCTCTCCGGTCTGCGCTGCTTCGACGACCCGCTGGTCGTCGCGAACTACGACAGCGTGCTGGGCTCAGGCGGCGCCACGCCGGATGACTTGCTGAATCCGCAGGTCATCGTCCGTTTCGGCAGATACCCGATTTCCAAGAAGGCAACCCAGTGGGCCGCACGTTGCGCGCGGGCGGGGGCCTCTCAAGTGGTGGTCGACCCGTACGAGACGCGCGACACGAATGCGGCGACGTCGCTGTTCGTGCGCATGATGCCCGTCGATTTCGCGCGGGCCATGGCCGCCTGCGAGGCGGGAAAGGAAGAGCCGTCGCCTGAGCAGGCTGCGCTGCTTGCCCGATGGCGCGCCGCCGATGCCGCCGCTTGCACGCGCATCGCCTCGGTCGGTTCTTCCCCCGACGCAGACTCCTTCGAAGGCGCCTACGTGCGCCGCGTGCTGGATCTGGCGCCTGCGGGGTCGTGCCTGTTCTCGGCCGCTTCCATGAGCGTGCGTGCCATCGACACGTTCATGACCAGGCAAGACAAGCGTCTGTGCGTGCTTTCGAACCGCGGGTTGAACGGAATCGACGGCACGGTGTCCACCGCCATCGGCGCGGCGCAGCGCTTCCGCCGCACGACGCTGATCGCCGGTGACCTCACCATGCTGCACGACCTGAACGCGCTCGCTTTGCAGCGCGAGCTACGCGTGCAGGCGGCCGCCCGGGCGCGTGCCGCCGCGTCCGCTGACGAATTGCATGCCGTCGAAACGTCCGCGCCCGCCCGCGGCATCACCATCGTGCTGCTCAACAACAACGGCGGCGCCATCTTCGACATGCTGCCGCAGAAATCCGCCGATAGCTACTTCGAGCGCCTGTTCCTCACGCCCCAGGACGTCGATTTTGCCGCCGCGGCCGCCGCGTTTGGCGTCCCGTATGCGAAGGCGACCACGCTTGAGGCGTTTGACCGGGCATATCGCGCCTCGCTCGACGCCTCTGGCATCTCGCTTGTCGAGGTGCCCGTGCCGCTTTCGGGCGTGAAAGAGCGCTACGGGACCTACTGGTAGGGGCGGCCATGAAAGCGGAGACCTTCAGCTTCGATGCCTTTGGCGTGCGCCATCGGGTACTGCATGTGCCGAGTGAGACGTCGTCGCGTCGTCGTGCCCCCCTGCTGCTCGTGCACGGCTTCGCGCAGTCGGCGACCACGTGGCTTTCGGTGGGCGAACTTCTGTCTCAGGAGCGCGAGCTGTTCGCCATCGACCTGGTCGGGCATGGCGGCTCGTCGGTTCCCGCAGGCCCCGGTCCGTTCGCCTTGGGCGCGCAGGGCGAGTCGCTGCTGCGCTTCATCGACGAAATGCCGCGAAAACCGCTGGTCGTGGGTTATTCCATGGGTGGACGCGTGGCGCTTTCCGCGCTGCTTGCGGCAGGCCCGGCGGCGTTTGCGCGCAAATGTCGCGGCCTGGTCCTGGAAAGTGCGGGGCTAGGTCTGGCCACCGAAGCCGACCGCGCCGCCGCCACCGAGCGCGATGCGGCGACGGTGCGCCGCCTGCGCGAGACGAGCCTGGACGATTTCATGACCTACTGGGAGAACCTTCCGCTGTTCGACACGCAGAAGCAGCTGCCCAAAAAGACGCGCCGCCTGGTGCGCGCCGGGCGTCTGGCGAACGATCCCGAGGCGCTGGCACGCAGCGTCGAATGCGCCGGGCAGCATCGCATGCCGTCGCGCCATGAAGTCGAGCGCGCCTTGCGTGACCTGGGGGATCGCGGTTTTTCCGTGCTGTATTTGGCGGGTGCGAAGGATGCGAAGTACGCGGCCCTCGCAAACGGCGTGCACGCCGCGGGCCTGGCGCAGGTGCGCGTCGTGCCGAAGGCCGGCCACAACGTGCACCTCGAGGATCCGAAGGCCTTCGCCGCCTGCATCCACGGCATGCCCTAGGGGCGCCGCCCGTCGGCAAGACGATCCGGCCGGGCGGCGTTCGTTCCGTCTCTGGCTTCGTTCGTTCCGAAAGAGCCTGTTCGGGGGGGGGTACGCTCTTTGGAAATGGTCTGAAAGGTTTATTAAGCTGACGAATTTCCACTCTTTTTGCGGTTGCTGCTGGTATTCTTCGATAGTTACTGTACTTGGGGAAGCATGCTGATTGGACTTTGGTCGGCGTGAAAGCGAAAGGGCCGTCGTTTGAGATTCCGAAGGGTAGCCGCACTATTTGTCGCACTTGCATGCATGGCGTGCTGCCTTTGCGCGTGCGCATCCGACAACTCCACGTCAACCGACGATTCCCGCCCCACGCTTGTTGTGGGCTCCGACAACTATCCCCCCTACAACTATCTTGACGAAAACGGCAATCCGACCGGCATCGACGTCGACATCTTCACCGAGGCGCTCAACCGCTTGGGCTACAACGTCGAATTCATCTACATGAACTGGGAGGACAAGGATAACCTGCTCGCGTCCGGAAGCATCGACCTCGCCGTGGGCTCGTTTTCCATGACGGGCCGCGAAGATCTGTATCGTTGGGCCGGCCCGTACATGCAAAGCCGCCAGGTGGTGGCCGTCTCCCCCGAAAGCGACATCTACACGCTGGGCGACCTTGCGGACAAGGTGGTGGCCGTGCAGTCCACCACGCGCCCCGAAACCCTTTTGCTGAACAAGGACGATTCCCGTATCCCGCAGCTCAAATCGCTCTTTTGCATCGATGACCGCGCGGAGCTCTTCCCGGCCCTTTCCAAGGGCTACGTGGACGCCATCGCCGCGCACGAGGTTTCCATCCAGCAGTATGAGAAGGATTACGGCATGACGTACCGTATCCTTGAGGAAAGCCTGCTCGACGTCGGTCTGGGCGCCGCCTTCTACAAGGGCGACGAGCGCGGCATCGACCGCGATCTCGACGACATGCTCTCGGAGATGCATGCCGACGGGTCGCTTGAGCGCATCATTGGGAAATACCTGGATGACCCCACGAAATGCCTGGGGGTGGACGCGCACGATGCTTAAGGGATTCCGCTTCTGGATCGTGTCCGTCGTGATCACGATCGCGGCCGTGGCTGCTTGCTGCTACATCGTGTTCAACTACACGGTGCATCAGGCTTCGGAACGTGCCTATAACACGATCGACTACGTGCAACAGCAAACCATCACCTACGAGGCCTACAACTCGTCAAGCAAGACGAAAAGCTCCTTGCGGGCCCTCGAAAACGCTTCCCAGCTTGCGCGCGACATCGAGCAGGGCGACGGCGACATCTCCGCGGGCAAGCTGGCCCAGTACGCAAGCGAGTTGCGCCTGACCGGCGTGATCGTCATGAGCGCGCAGGGCGAGGTGCTTTCCGAATACTCCACCGACGAGGTTTCCTCGGCCGACATCGCGGAGGCCATTCAAAGTGATGCCTTCCTGGACGTGGCGAATCATGCGGAGAAGGTCCATGCCCGCCGCGTCGTTCTTTCGGACACCTCCTACGTGGACGCTTCGTCCGCCATGCGCACCGACCAGGCGGGCGTGGTCGTGGCCTACTACCATACGGCCAAGGAATTCGCACACCGTTACGAGTTGACCGTGCAAAGTTTGCTCGACGGCTATGACATGTCCGACAGCGGCACCATCGTCGTGGAGAATGGCGGGTTGGTCGTCGCCTCGAACGATGATTCCATTATCGGCACCAACCTTGACGATGAGTCGACGGGCGACAAGGGCATCGTTGATCAGCTCAAGGGCAAGCTGCGCGCGAAGGAAGCCTCGATCGTGTTCACCGATGCCGGCCCCTACCTGGCCACGATGGGCAAGGCGCGCGACAATTACGTCTACATTTACATTACGCTCGACCAAATCATCGGCATGACCGTCGGCGTGGGTATCGTCGTGCTGTGCGTCTGCGCCGCCGTGGTCGTGCTCGTCCGCATGATGCACCGACGCGAGGAGCATGCATGCATGGCCGAACAAGTGCGCCGTGAGCGGGAATACAACGAGGGCCTGGCGCAGGCCGCGCAGCGTGCCGAGGACGCCAATACCGCCAAGACGGAATTCCTCCAGCGCATGAGCCACGACATCCGCACGCCCATCAACGGCATCCTGGGCATGGTGCAGGTGGCCGAGTGCTGCCCTGACGACCCCGAGCGCCAGAGGGAATGCCTGAACAAGATCGAAAGCTCGTCCAACTTGCTGCTTGGCCTGGTCAACGAGGTCCTAGACATGTCAAAGCTGGAAAGCGGGGAAATCCTGCTCGACGAGCAGCCCGTCAACCTCAACGAAATGGTGGACGAACTCAACGACGTCGTCGGCCATCAGGCCGCGGTGCGCGATATCTCGATCATCACGAAGTCCGTCTCCGTCGAGCATCCGTGGGTGCTGGCAAGCGTGTCCCACCTGCAGCGTTTGCTCATGAATATCCTGAGCAACGCCGTGAAGTACAACAAGGACGGCGGCAGCATCGACTTCACCTTCGAGGAGGTCTCCTTCGACGACATGCAGGCCACGTATCGGTTCACGTGCGCCGATACCGGCATCGGCATGAGCGAGGAATTCCAGAAGCGCCTGTTCGACCCCTTTGCCCAGGAATATCAGAACGGCGTCTCGGCCGGCGGCACCGGTTTGGGCATGCCCATTGCAAAAAGCCTGGTCGAGGTCATGGGAGGGTCGCTGACCTTCGAAAGCGAGCTGGGTGTTGGGACCACGTACGTGATCACGCTGCCCTTTAAGGTGTGCGACGCCCCGGTAAACGAGCTCGTGGAGGGTTCCGCCGCCGCCGGCAAAGTTTCGCTGGAGGGCCTGCATATCCTGCTGGTCGAGGATAACGACCTGAATGCCGAGATCGCCGAGTTCTTGCTCGCCGATGCCGGAGTAAAGGTGACGCGCGCCGTGGACGGCCAGGAGGCGGTCGATACCTTCCGCAACTCCGAGCCGGGGACGTTCGACGTCGTGCTGATGGACTTGATGATGCCGGTGATGGATGGTTACGAGGCTACCAGGCAAATCAAGGCGCTCGACCACCCCGACGCGGCGGCCGTGCCCGTCATCGCCATGACGGCCAACGCCTTTGCCGAGGACAGGCGCCTTGCGCGCGAGGCCGGCATGGTCGCGCATGTGACCAAGCCGTTTGAAGTGGACAGGCTGCTGAACCTCCTGTCGCGGTTTTGCACGGACGGATCTGCCCCCCCCCTATTTCCGAAGGAATAAGCAGTGACGATGGGAGGCCTGCTACGCCTTGGTTGCTGTAAAAGGCATACGGGGAGCAATTAGCATATAGTTCGCCGCCTTGAGGGCTGCGGGGAGAATGAGGAACTGCATGGATACGCGGAAAGCACAGAGCACGGATGCGGCGGGGCGGGAACTCGCCGTTCCTCAGCGCATGACGCATGCGGAGTTCGAAGAGGAGCTCGTTCGCCTTCGCCTGCTGTATCCGGTGGTGAGCCTGCTTACCGAAGAGCAGGTGAAGACCGAGCGCCATTGCCTTCTGTGCGGGCAGGACTGCCCCTGCATGCGCCAGGTGTGCTTGGACGTGTTCGAAAGCCATGGCGAGGACACCAAGACGCTGCGCATGGACGACAACCGCCATCAGGCCACGGCGCGCTATGTGGAGGTGGACGGCGAGGCGCGCGTGCTGCTGACGGCCACGCCCATTACCATGGCCGACGCCGCGCTCAGCTCTGAACTTCTGTACCGCGACGCGCTTTCCGGCGTATACAACCGCCGTTTCTACGAGGACAACCTGCATCATCAGCGCCTGTATGCCGGCGTCGCCGTCATCGACCTGGACGACTTCAAGCTGATCAACGACACGCTCGGCCACCATGCCGGCGACATGGCCATCAAGGAAGTCGGCAAGACCCTTCGTTCCTGCGTGCGCGAGTCGGATGTGGTGGTGCGCTACGGCGGCGACGAGTTCGTCGTCGTGCTGCCCGGCATTCCGGCCGACAATTTCTCGCGCAAGCTGCGGGTTATCGCCGATGCGCTGTCGCACGTGTCGCTTCCCGGTTACAGCCATATCGGCATCACCGCCAGCGTCGGCGGCGTTCTTGCGGCCGGTCGCACCGTTGACGAGGCAGTCCGCGCCGCCGACAAGCTGATGTATCGCGCAAAGCAGGGCAAGGATTCGGTCGTCACCGAACTCGATGTTGCGAAAGGGGAGGCCGACGGCGAGCCCGGCAAGCCGCTTCTGCTGATCATCGACGACTCCTTTATGAATCGCGAGATTCTAAGCGAGATGCTCAAGGACGACTACGACATCATAGAGGCCGCCGACGGCCAGGGCGGCATCGCGCAGATTGAAAAGCACGGCACCGAGATATCCCTGGTGCTGCTCGATATCGTCATGCCTGGTCAGAGCGGTTTCGACGTGCTTGCGACCATGACGCGCCGTGAGTGGATCTCGGACATCCCCGTCATCATGATCTCCTCGGAAGATTCCGACGAAATCGTGCTGCGTGCTTACGAGTTGGGCGCATCCGACTACATCAGCCGCCCCTTCGACGCCCGCATCGTGCGTCAGCGCGTGAGCAACATCATGCGCCTGTACACCAAGCAGCGTCGGCTCACCCAGCTGCTCTCGCAGCAGTTCCACGAGCGCGAGCGCGACAGCCGCATGCTGGTCGATATCATGGGCGGCGCCATGGAGCTGCGCAATGGCGAAAGCGGCCCGCATGTCCATCATGTGCGCACGCTCACGGAAATCCTGCTGGAGCGGTTGGTGCGCAAAACCGACAAGTACAAGCTGAATGCGGCTGAGCGCATCGTCATCGCGATGGCCTCGACGCTGCACGATATCGGCAAGCTTGCCATTGACGACAAGATCCTCAACAAGCCGGGTCGCCTGACCGACGAGGAATTCGCCGTCATGAAGACGCATACCACGGTGGGCGCCGACATGCTTGAGCAGCTGGACCAATACGCCGACAGCGCGCTGGTGCAGACGGCGCGCGACATTGCCCGCTGGCATCATGAGCGCTACGACGGCCACGGCTATCCCGACGGCCTTGTTGGCGACGATATTCCCATTTCGGCGCAGGTGGTTTCGGTGGCCGACGTGTACGACGCCCTGACGAGCGACCGCGTGTACAAGAAGGCCTTCACGCACGAAAAGGCGATCAGCATGATTCTGAACGGCGAGTGCGGCACCTTCAACCCGCTGTTGCTGGAATGCCTGGTCGATGTCGAGGGACGCATTCGAGCCGAGCTGGACGATGCGGAAAGTACCCCCCCCCATTTATAGGCCGTGAGCTGAAAGAATAAGGAAGCGAAGAAGGACGAGTTACCATGCCGATCAAAGACGCATACGATAAGCTGGGAGCCGATTACGACGATGTGCTGCGTCGCCTGATGAACGACTCCCTGGTCAGCCGTTTCGCCACGAAATTCCTGGAGGAGGAGAGCTTCGAGAAGCTGCGCGGCGCGCTTGCCGCCGGAGATGCCAAGGAAGCCTTCATGGCGGCGCATTCGCTTAAGGGCGTTGTGCAGAACCTGGGATTCTCCAACATGTTCGACTCGGTTATCGAGATCACCGAAACCCTGCGCGCCGGCTCTCTCGAGGGAACCCAAGCCATGTTTGAGAAGGTGGAAACCGAGTACAAGCGCACGGTCGAGGCGCTGCGGGAATTCCTGTAGCATCGGCGCCTTGCGGGTTGTCGCGCTCGGCTAGCCGGGTCATCATAAAGTTGCATTGCGCGTCCGCCGCCTTCTTTCGTGGCGGACGCGCTATTATTGTTTCGAACATGTTACAGACGCGCGGTAAGGGTTCGCTCGCGCATCGGAAAGGCAAGCATGAGCATCGAATGGCAAGCGGGCAAGCAGTACCGCGAAATCGTGTATGAAACCTGCGAAGGCATCGCCAAGATCACCATCAACCGCCCCGAGCGCCGCAACGCGTTCACGCCGTTGACGGTCAATGAACTGTATGACGCGTTCACCGTCGCGCGCGACGACGCGTCGGTGGGCGTCATCATCCTGACGGGCGCCAACCACGGCGGCCGCCACGAGGACGAGGCGTTCTGCTCGGGCGGCGACCAGAAGATCCGCGGCAACGGCGGCTACGTGGGCGAGGACAACATCCCGCGCCTGAACGTGCTCGACCTGCAGCGGCTTATCCGCGTGGTCCCCAAGCCGGTCATCGCCATGGTCAACGGCTACGCCATCGGCGGCGGGCACGTGCTGCATATCCTGTGCGACCTTTCCATTGCGGCCGAGACGGCCAAATTCGGGCAGACCGGTCCGAAGGTGGGCAGCTTCGACGCCGGCTACGGTGCAGGGTATTTGGCGGCCATGGTCGGTCAGAAGAAGGCGCGCGAGATTTGGTATCTGTGCCGTCAATATACGGCTGCCGAGGCGCTTGAGATGGGCATGGTCAACAAGGTGGTGCCTTTCGAGCAGCTTGAAGAGGAAACGGTGCAGTGGGCGCGCGAGATGTTGCAGTTCAGCCCCACGGCCCTGCGCTTCATGAAGGCGTCGTTCAACGCCGCCACCGACGGCCTGGCCGGCCTGCAGCAGTTCGCCGGCGACGCGACGCTTCTGTATTACACCACCGACGAGGCCAAGGAAGGCCGCGACGCGTTCAAGGAAAAGCGCAAGCCCGATTTCTCCAAGTACCCGAAGTTCCCGTAAGGGGTAGCGGGGCTCGTTCGTGGGTTTGGTGCCCATGGTTGGTTTTTTCGTAGGCGCGTTCGAAAGAGCGCGCACTCCGGCGAAGCCGGAGCATCGAGCCGGATGGTCCCGGCCGGCAAGGTCGAGTCCGTTTTAAGATTTGAGGCAGGCGTAAGGCGTGATGGTGGCATGATCGGCGTATTCGAGAGCATGGTGCGGCAGAACCCGCAGCGCACGTTCTTCACGTACGTTGACGAGGGCGGCAAGGTCGAGGCGCTGTCGTTTCGCGAGGCGCGCATGCTGGCGGCGGCCCTTGCCGGCGAGCTTTCGCGGCGCGGCGCGCGCCCGGGAAGCTCGGTTGCGGTCGATCTTCCCAACGTCCCGCTGTTCGTCTTGCTGCTGCTGGCTGCTGCTTACGGCGGGTTTTCCCTGATCACGCTCAACAACCGCTTGACCGCGGCGGAAAAGCGGGCGCGTCTGCTTGATTTGCGCCGAAGCCCGTCGGTTGACATCGCGTTGTCGATCGACGAGGCAAATGCCGCCGGCTTGATGGATGCCGCCCGGGCCAAGATGGTGGGCGAGGGGCGCGTCGCGCGTGGCAAGGTGTCGCGCACCACGTTTTCGGAACGCGCCCTTGTGGCCAACGCCGAGGCGCGCTCGGCCCATGCGCTCGGCCGTGCCGACGGGCGCACCTCGGCGCGCCGGCGCGAGGACATGGCCCGCCAGGACGCCATCGAGTCGGTCATCCACCTTGCCGAGCGGGGCGCGCACGTGTTCGACAGCGGCGCCACTGCGGTCATCATGTTCACGTCCGGCACGACAGGTCGTGCGAAGGCGGTGCCGCTGACCTGGGATAACCTTTGCGGGTCGGCCGAGGTTGCCAATACGGCGCTCGGCCGGCGCGGCGCGGACGTGTGGCAGGTGTGCCTGCCGCTGTACCACGTGGGCGGCCTGCAGATGGTGGTGCGTTCCATCATGAACGCCGGCTCCTTCGTGCTCTACCGTCGCTTCAACGCCGATCGCGTGCTTGCCGATGCCGCGAAGAGGGGCGCCACGCACATTTCCGTGGTGGACAAGATGCTGCAGGACATGCTCGACTCCCCGCACGCGGCGCAGCTTCGCCGCTATTCGTGCATCCTGCTCGGCGGCGGGCCCCTGAACGCCCGCACGCTCGGGCGCGCGCTGGAAGCGCATGCGCGGGTGTTCGCCAGCTACGGCATGACCGAAACCGCCAGCCAGATAGCCAACACCCTGGTCGAGCCGGGCTTTTCCGGCGGAATGCGCCTGATGAGCGGCTATGTTGCCCGCATCGTCGATGCGGGGCCCGACGGGTTCGGGCGCTTGGCCGTGCGCGGGCCGGGGCTGTTTGGCGGCTACCTGAACGCGCGGGCGGCCTACACCGCCGATGGCTTTTTCCTGACCGGCGACACGGCGGCGCTCGACGAAAACGGCCTGCTGTTCGTGAAGGAACGCACCGATGACATGTTCATTTCCGGCGGCGAGAACGTCTATCCGGCCGAAATTCGCCAGAAGCTGCTCGGCGTGCCCGGCGTCGCCGATGCCTACGTGTTCGGTGCCGCCGACGACGCGTGGGGCCGCCGCCCGGTGGGCTTTATCGAGCGCGCCGGCGGGCAGGTGGCAGGCGCAGATGCCGGCGGGCACGCGGCGGGCGAGAGCGATTTCGCGTTCGCGGCATCGGTTTCCGCGGCGCTCAAGCCGCAACTTTCCAAAATCTACCAGCCCAAGCACCTGTTTGCACTCGAGCGCTTCCCGCGCACCGGAATCGGCAAAGTCGACCGCGCGGCGCTTCGCGACCTGTACGAGCAGCGTCTGGAAATCAAGCGCGTGAATTTGTATCGCGTGCGCCTGCCGTTCCGCAAGCCGTTCGCCACCGCCAAGGGCACGCTTTCGTATCGCGAATCGGTGCTGGTCGAGGTCATCGATTGGAAGGGGAGGGTCGGCCTGGGCGAATGCGTGGCCTTCACGACCGACTGGTACCTGCCCGAAACGCTCGACCAGGACACAGCCGCGCTTTCCGGCGAGCTTATCCCCGCGCTGTTGGGGTCGGTACTGCTGCATCCCGGCGAGGCCGACGAGCTGTTCGCCGCCTGCCCGACCGCGCGTTCGCTGCCCATGGCGCGCGGTGCGCTGGAGCCTGCGCTGTGGGATTTGTACGGCAAGATAGTGGAAAAGCCCCTCTGGGAGCTTATCGGCGGCCGCTCGAGCGGCGGGGCGCTCGCTTCCGTGCCTGCGGCGGCGGCCATCCCGGTGGGGTCGGCCTCGGAGACCGTCGCCGCGGCCGAGCGGGCGGTTGCGGCGGGATACGCGCGCGTGAAGCTGAAGGTGACGCCGGGCACGGCCTACATCTGCACGAAAGCGGTGCGCGATGCATTTCCCCACCTGGCCATTTCCCTCGATGCGAACCAAAGCTTCACGGAGCGGGGGGCCGACGAGCTGCGCAATTTGGACGATCTGGGCCTCGAGTGGATCGAGGAGCCCTATGACCCGGCCCGTGCCCCGGCCGCCGGCCCGCGCGATTTGTTCGCGCGCCTCGAAACGCTGCAGCGCCAGATGAGGACGCCGATATGCCTGGACGAATCGATCCGCAACGTCTCCGACTTAAAGCGCGCGCTCAAGCATCCGGAGCTTGCGTGCTACGTCATGAAGATCGGCAAGTTCGGCGGCATCCAGCCCTCCCTGCAGTTTCTGCGCATGGCCGAGCAGCGCGGCATTCGTGTTTGGATGGGCGGCATGTACGACACCGGCATTTCGCGGCGCATGCATGCGGCGTTCGGCACGCTGCCCTGGGTGCGCGACGCGGGAGATATTTCGGCGACTGCGCGGTATTTCGACGCGGAACTGACCGACCCGCCCTACACGGTGGAGCGCGGGCGCGTGACGCTCGCCCGTCGCGGGCATGAGTTTGGGCTGGGGTGCGACCTGGACCGCGCCGCCTTGGCGCGCGTGCTGGTGGACCAGGCGAGCTTCGAGGCGTAGGGTGCCGCGGGCGATTCAGCCGGGGTCGTCGGCCGGGCCCCTCGCGGGCGCAAGGGGGCCGGGCCAGCCGCGGCTCGCAAGCGCCGGGCTGGCCGCGGGTCGCAAGCGCATCCGCCGCAACCGCAATGCGGCTGATACAGAAATGTTACGGGTATGCAAAACACCGGCGGGTTGCTGGGGTATGATGGCAATCAACTGTTTTTACTAACGATCGGGGATTCGATGGGTCAATCAACCGGGGCCGCCGCGAGCGGCGCCGCTTCTTCTAGTGCAGCATCCGGCGCGCAGGACATGGTGATTACCGGGTCCGGCATGCTTCCCGAAAATCCGCAAACGCACGGTAACCTGGGCATTTTCCGCCTCGTCACGTCGGTTATCACGCTCATTATCGGCGCGGGCGTCTTCACGCTCTCCGGCGACCAGGCCGCTGCCGGCGGTGCATGCGGCGCGGCCATCCTCACGGCGTGGGGAATCTCCGCGGTCGGCGTGCTGTGCCTGGTCATGACGTTCTTCGCGCTCTCGCGCATCAAGCCGCACCTCAAAGGCGGCATCTACAGCTACGCGACCGCCGGTTTCGGCGACTTTTTGGGCTTCAACAGCGCCTGGGGTTACTGGATCAGCGCGCTTTTATGCACGGTGAGCTTCTCGGCGCTTCTGTTCGGCGCGCTGTCGTACTTCTTCCCCATTTTCGGCGCGGGCAACAACCTGCCTTCCATCATCGGCGCGAGCTGCCTCATCTGGTTCTACACCTTCCTGGTCAGCCGCGGCGTGAAGGAGGCCACGGGCATCAACGTGGTCATCACGATCAGCAAGTTCGTGCCCATCTTCGTGGCCATCACCGCCATCATTTTCCTTCAGAAGTTCGACCCGGCCATCTTCATGGCGAACCTCTCGCAGGGCGCCGTCGAGGGCTTGCCGTTCTTCGACCAGGTGGGCGGCACCATGACGGTGACCATCTGGGTGTTCCTCGGCATCGAGGGCGCGGTCGCCATTTCCGGGCGCGCCAAGAAAGACAAGGACGTGGGCAAGGCCACCATCATCGCGTTCTGCTGCGTGCTGGCCATCTATTTGATGGTGTCCACGCTGTCCATGGGCGTCATGCCGCTGTCCGAGCTGGCCGAGCTTTCCAATCCCGCGCTTGCCGGCGTCATGGAGCGCGCGGTGGGCAGCTGGGGCGCCACGCTCATCAACGCCGGCGTGGTGTTGTCGCTGGTCGGCGCCATGCTCGGCTACACCGTGCTGTCGGCCGAGTCTCCCTACGAGGCGGCCGCGCAGGGGTCGTTCATCAAAGCTTTCGCGAAGACGAACAAGAAGGGCGCGCCTATTGTCACGCTCATTGTGACGAACTGCATCATCGAGGCGTTCCTCATCCTCATGTTGTTCTCCGACCAGACGTACCAATTCTTCTATGCGCTGTCGGCTGGCATGATTCTGCTGCCGTATTTGCTCTCGGCCGCCTACTTTGCGAAGGTGGCCTTCACCGAGCCCGAGGCATTCAAAGGCAAGCTCGGCGGCAGCCTGGCGCTGTGGCGCGTGTTTGCCGTGCTCGGCATGGTCTACAGCGTGTTTCTGGCCTGGGCGAGCGGAACGCTGGGCCTGACGCTCATGTCGCTTCTGTACTTGCCGGGCATATTCGTGTATATCAAGGGCAAGAAGGAACGTGGCCAGGCGTTTCTCGACAACACGGTCGATCGCGTGGTCGCGGCGGTCATCGTCATCGCGGCGGTGGTGTCGGTCGTGCTTTTGGCGACGGGCCAGGCGGGAATGTAGAGGACCGCGCAACGTGGTGAAACCGCGGGCGGTCGCGCCGTCCGCGTTGAGTTTGGATAGGACGGACGCATTGTGGAACTGCTTGAGGAGCGCATTCGCCAAGACGGCGTGGTGAAGTCGGAAGGTGTCTTGAAGGTTGACAGCTTCCTGAATCACCAGATGGACATCGAATTGTTCAACGAGATGGGCAAGGAATGGAAGCGGCTGTTCGCCGACGTGTCCATCACCAAGGTGCTTACCATCGAAGCATCGGGAATCGGCATCGCGGCCATTGCCGCCCAGCATTTCGGCGTGCCGGTCGTGTTCGCCAAGAAGTCAGAGTCCATCAACCTTGACGGCGAGATGTTCAACACCAAGGTTCAGTCGTTCACGCACCAGCGTATCTACAACGTGATCGTGTCGAAGAAATTCCTGAACGCTGACGACCACGTGCTGCTCATCGACGACTTCCTGGCCAACGGTTGTGCGCTCAACGGCCTGATCGATTTGGTGGAGAAGGCCGGGGCAACCGTCGAGGGCATCGGCATCGCCGTGGAGAAGGGCTTCCAGCCCGGCGGCGACGACCTGCGCCGGCGCGGGTATCACCTGGAGTCGCTGGCCATCGTGGAGTCGATGGACCCCGCAACGGGCGCAATCGAGTTCCGCAGATAAAGCACCAATTAAAGGAGATTAAAGGAGCCCCGCTTACATGCAACTTGGCATAAGCCTGTTTTTCGTCGTTCTGTTCCTGCTGATGAACGCCTTCTTCGTCATCGCGGAATTCGCGCTCGTGCGTGTGCGCAAATCGCAGCTCGAGCTTGCGGTCGAGGAGGGAAAGCCCGGCGCAAAGAGCGCCATGGTCATTGCCGAGAACGTCAACAAGTACCTCTCCGCCTGCCAGCTCGGCATCACGCTCGCCTCGCTCGCGCTCGGCTGGCTGGGAGAGCCCGCGTTCGCCGCCCTCATCCGCCCGTTGTTCGTCTTGCTGGGCCTGCCCGAGGCGCTGCTGGAAGTGGTCGCGGTCGCCATCGGCTACTTCATCATGACCACGCTGCACGTGGTGGTGGGCGAGCTTATCCCCAAGTCGTTCGCCATTTTCGCCACTGAACGCTACGCGCTGTTCACGGCCGGCCCGCTCATGGCTTTCTATAAGGTCACTTACCCCATCATGGTGCTGTTCAATGGCATCACCAACTGGGTTGTGCGCCTGGCCGGCCATGACCCGGCCGACGAGCACGAGGTCTACACCGGCGACGAGATCAAGCTGCTCATCGACGAATCGACCGAAAGCGGCCTGATCGACCCCGATCAGAACGCCTTCGTGGACAACATCTTCGACTTGGGCGACAAGGACGCCGAGGCCATCATGACGCCGCGAACCGACCTGGTGTGCATCGACCTCGAGGATTCGCTGGAAGAGAACATGGCGCTGGCGCTGCGCTACAAGTACACGCGCTACCCCGTGTGCCGCGAGACGAAGGACCGCATCGTCGGTTTCGTGCACGTCAAGGACCTGTACCTGCTGCCGAAGGACGCGACCGTCGAAGACCTGCCCGTGCGCACCATCGCGGCCGTGCCCGAGGGCATTCCGGTGGCGCGCCTTTTGCAGGTGCTGCAGGAGGGCAACACGAAGATCGCCGTCGTCGTCGATGAACATGGCGGCACGGCGGGCATCGTCACCATGTCCGACATCATGGAGCAGATCGTGGGGCGCGTCGAGGACGAGTATCGCCACTCCGACAACGACTCCGTGAAGAAGCTCACCGACGACGTGATGATCGTCGACGGCGGCATGGCCATCGACGATTTCGAGGAGCTCATCGGCTTCAAGCCCGAAGACGCGCAGGACAACGAAACGCTCGGCGGCCTGATCATGGACGCGCTCGACCGCATCCCCTCCGAGGGCGACGAGCTGTCGTTTACGGGCAAGGAGTGCGAGGCGAAGCTCGTGGTCACGGAAATGGATCGCCATCGCATCGCGAAGGTCAAGCTGACGCTGGTTCGCAAGCCCCAGCCGGCTGAAGTCTAGCTCACCTTCACGCCGGCGAACCGCTCGGCGTTGTGCCACAGGATGTTCTCCAGCTCGTCTTCCGTGAATCCCGCGCCCACCAGCTGCTCGTATTCGCGTGCGGGGTCCCACATGGGGAAATCGCTGCCGAACATGATGCGGTCCGTTCCCCACAGGCGCGCAAGCTCCACCGTACGGCGCTGTCCTAGGAAGTACTGCGAGCTGGATTCGTCGAGGAAGACGCGCTCGTTCATGGCCACTTCATGCAGCACGTCGTAGCCGACCTCGTAGCGCGACCAGCAGCCGAAATGCGCGGCGTCCACCACCAAGTCGGGGAAGGTGCGCAGGATGTTCACCAGCCGACGCGGGTGCGAGTAGTCGTAGCGATAGTCGCCGGTATGGATGACCACGGGCAGCCCCAGCTCTTCGCAGATGGCGTAGACCTCCATCAAGCGCGCATCGTCCATGTCCACGTGCTGCGTGTCGGGGTGCAGCTTCAGGCCATGCAGGCCCAGCTCGGCGAAGCGCCCCAGCTCATCGGAGGGGTTTTTGAAGTCCTGATGGATGGTGCCGAACCCGATGAACTCGGGGTGTTTCGCGCATTCCTCGGCGATGAAGTTGTTGATGGTCGGCGCCGAATGCGGCGTGGTCGCCACCGAATGCACGATGAAGTGCGTGACGGGGCAGCGATCCTTCGCCGCGAGCAGCCCTTCGGGCGTGCCGTCGCCGAACATCTCGATGTTGTAGAAATCCCCGATGGCCTCGACCGCCCGTGCGGCTATTTTGTGCGAGTAGATGTGCGCGTGCGCGTCGATGACTGCCATGGTTTGCTCCTTGCGTCGTAAGTTTCTCCACGATTGTAGAACAAATGCCCGGCGACCTTCGATTTCGACTGATAACAGGTATTCGGAAAAACGTATATCTGCGTTATATGCTTGGTAGGTTGCCTTCCCCGTTTTCGCGTAGACTGTCTTTCGGCAATTTTTAAGGAACGGACTGAAAGGCGTGGCGGCGTACATGAACGACTCCAGTTTCGAGGCGATGGCGGGCGAGATTGAGGGCCTGCTTGGCATCGACCAGGGAAAACATGCAGGCTGGCACCCTGATTCCATCGCGGTGCGCGGCTACGAGGGCATCGATGAGAAAACCGGGTCCATCAGCTATCCGCTGTATCAGTCGGCGACGTTCGCACACCCGGCATGGGGCGAATCGACCGGCTACTGTTATGCGCGCTGCGGCAATCCGACGCGCTTGGAGCTGGAGAATACCATCGCGCTGCTGGAAGGTGGCCTGAAGGCGCTCGCGTTCTCGAGCGGCATGGCGGCCATCACCACGCTGTTGAAGGTGCTGCGTTCAGGCGACCACGTGCTGGTCAGCGACGATCTGTATGGTGGAACGTATCGCCTGTTCAGCGGCGTTTACACGCAGTATGGGATTGAATTCGACTACGTGGATCTGGCCGATGCGGACGTGCTCGCGACGGCCTTCAAGCCCAACACCAAGCTGGTGTTTCTGGAAACGCCGACGAACCCGACCATGAAGGTGGCCGACATCGCGGCCGTCGCCGAGGCTGCGCACGCCCGCGGCGCATATCTGGCGGTCGATAACACCTTCCTCACCATGTACTTCCAAAAGCCGTTCGAATACGGGGCCGACGTGGTCATCTACAGCGGCACGAAATATTTGTGCGGGCACAACGACGTGCTGTCGGGCTTTTTGGTGCTGCGGGACCGTACCCTTTTGGAGCCCCTGTTCAACGCCACGATGAGCGAGGGCAACCAGCTCGGCCCCTTCGACAGCTGGCTGATGCTGCGCAGCCTGAAAACCTTGGGCGTGCGCTTGCGCCAGCAGGAGCGCAACGCGCTGCGCATCGCCGAGGCGCTGAAGGCGAATCCGCACGTCACCGACGTGTTCTACGTGGGCGACCCGGAGCATCCCGACTACGATCTGTCCCGCCGCCAAACGACGGGCTTCGGGGCCATGATCTCGTTCAAGACCGACACGCACGAACGCGCGCTGGCCGTGTTGGAGCGCACGAAGCTCATTCTGTTCGCGGAAAGCCTGGGCGGCACGGAAAGCCTGGTCACGTATCCGCTGGTGCAGACGCACGGCTCCATTCCGCCGGAGATGCGCGAGGCCTTGGGTATTGACGACAGGCTTTTGAGGCTGTCGGTGGGCATTGAGGACATAGACGATTTGCTGGCCGATTTGGAGCAGGCGCTGGCGTAGCGGACGGCGCGTTGGCGGCTGGCGCCGAGGGCGGGCGTCGCGAGCTGGCGACAGGTGCGGCACGCCGCCGGCCCAAACCGGCAGGATCCCCAACACAAGCAAGCATTCAGAGCGAGGATTTCCCCATGACGAAGTACGATTTCGAAACCATCATCGACCGCCGCGGCACGGGCTGCCTGAAATGGGACGCGTGGAGCCGCCGCGGGCATGCGGCCGACGACCTGCCGCTGTGGGTCGCCGACATGGACTTCAAAACGGTCCCGGCTGCGATGGACGCCCTGGTCGAGCGCGTACAGCACGGCGTGTACGGCTACACCATGGCCACCGACGGCTACTACGAGGCGGTGCAGAATTGGTTCGAGGCGCGTCACGGCTGGCGTCCCGAGCGCGAGTGGTTCGTCAAGACGCCGGGCGTGGTGTTTGCGCTGGCCATGGCGGTGACGGCGTTCACGCAGCCGGGCGACGCCGTGGTCATCCAGCCGCCGGTGTACTACCCGTTCCGCCTGATGATCCAGGACAACGGCCGCAAGATGGCCACGAGCCCGCTCGTCTACGAAAACGGGCGCTACACCATGGACTACGAGGGTTTCGAGCGCACGCTCGAGGAAAGCGGCGCGAAGCTGTTCATCCTGTGCAATCCGCATAACCCGGTCGGGCGCTGCTGGAGCGAAGAGGAGCTGCGCCGCGTCGGCGAGATCTGCCTGCGCCATCACGTGCTGGTGGTCGCCGACGAGATTCACGCCGACTTCGCGCGCAAGGGCTTCCGCCACGTGCCCTACGCAAGCCTGGGCGAGGAATTCGCGAACAACGCCGTCATCTGCACGGCGCCGAGCAAGACGTTCAACCTGGCCGGTTTGCAGCTGTCGAACATCTTCATCCCCAACCCCGATCTGCGCGCGGCGTTCAAGCGCACGCTGGGGCGCACCGGCTACGACGAGCCGAGCGTGTTCGGCGTGACGGCGACGCAGGCGTGCTACGAGCACGGCGCCGAGTGGCTTGACCAGCTCAAAGAGGTGCTCGATGTGAACCTAGGCGTGCTCGAGGCGGCCGTCGGGCGCATGGATGGCGTGCGGCTGGTACCGCTTGAGAGCACGTATCTGCCCTGGCTGGATTGCAGCGGCCTGGGGCTGGGCGACGCGGACATCAAGCGCCTGGTTGAACAGGATGCGAGACTGTGGCTCGACCTGGGCACGATGTTCGGCCCGGAAGGCTCGGGTTTCGTGCGCATGAACCTGGCAAGCCCCACGACCATGGTCGAGGATGCGTGCGCCCGGCTCGAGGGCGCGGTGGCGAAGCTGGCGCGATAGGGGATTGCGGGCTGGCCGATTCGGCTCGCCCGGCAAGATGCGCGGCTGCCGTGCAGCCGCGCCGCCCAGCCAGCCCGCCGCCACAACGGCCGCGTCACCCAGCCAGCCCGCCGTCTTCTTTCGCGGGGCAGCCTGCTTATCCGCCGCAACTGACCTATACTTTTCCGCAGAAGAGCTTCTGCACTGATTCGACGAAGAAGGAGAACGGACATGTCCGAACAAGCAACCTACCTCTATCAGCGTGAAAACGACTATATCCCGCGCGTCGCCGCGGTCCACGACCTGTGCGGCTACGGGAAGTGCTCGCTGGGCGTGGCCATCCCGGTGCTGTCCGCCGCGGGCTGCGATGTATGCCCCGTGCCCACCGGCCTGTTCTCCAGCCACACCGCCTTCCCCGGGTTCTACATGCACGACACCACCGCCATCCTCGAAGACTACGTGAACGCTTGGAAGGGCATCGGCGTTGAGATCGACGCGGTCTATTCCGGCTTCTTGGGTGCGCCCGAGCAGGTTGACCTCATCCGCGAGCTGTACGCGATGTACCCGAAGGCGCTGCGCGTGGTCGATCCCGTCATGGCCGACCACGGCAAGGTGTATCCCACTTACACGCCCGAGTTGTGCCAGGCCATGGCCGAGCTCGCCGCCGGCGCCGACATCCTGACGCCGAATTTGACCGAGGCCGCCATCATCTTGGGCGAGCCGATCGGCGACGACTGGGCCGGCACCGACATCAGTGACGAGGAGGCGCATCGCCTGGTGGCCGCGCTTGTAGCGAAGGGCGCCAAGCACGTGGTGCTCAAGGGCATCCAGCGCGAGGGCGAGAGCGTCATCCGCAACTTCGTCGGCGGCGCGGATTGCGAAACGCGCGAAGTGTCCAACGAGTACCTGCCCTACATGCTGCACGGCACGGGCGACGTGTACGCGTCATGCCTGCTCGCAGCCGTGATGGCGGGTCGTTCGCTGGAGGAGGCCGTTGCGTTCGCCGGCGGCTTCACGCACGACGCCATGATCGTGTCGGCCAAGCAGCCGAACTTCCAGGAGCGCGGCGTGTCCTTCGAGCCGCTCCTGGGCCAGGTGACAGCCCTGCTGTAGCGAGCAGGCGGCCACCCCTGTCGTGGAAGGTTGGCCGCGGCGCCAGCAATAAAAAACCGCGCCGCTATTGGCGTAGCGGCGCGGCGATGGCGGCTTAGGTGTGTGAGTGAGTGGCCGCCGAGATTTACTTGCTTTCTTCCTCGTCGTCATCGTCGAAGAACGACCAGTCGTCTTCGCCTTTCGGACGATCCACGAACGTCTTACGCGTTCGCCGCTCCATGATAACACATGCGATGAGACTTAGCACGATGCCAGCACCAATTAGGATGCCGATTCCGGCAAAAGATTCGAAAAGAAAATGGTAAAGCGCTTCCCAATCCATGCATAAACCTCGTTGTCGTCTACGTGCCCCACTTTCGGGCGGCTGTATAAAGCGAAAGTATACTACACGCCTTCGCGCCTCGCGCCGCCAACAACGAAGAATCAAATCGGCTTTGCGCAAGGTTTGTGTGAGGTTTATGCGAGGGCTGATACTTGCAGGTGCATGCCGCTCCCGTGAAGGCGGCTCGGTGCGGGGCGGCAGGTGCGCGGCGCTGCGCTATACTGGGTCAACTGCTCTGCAAAGAACCGACATATGCAAAGGAGAGCGCGATGCTAGATCTCAAGTTCGTCCGCGAAAACCAGGAAGCCGTCGCCGAGGCGATGAAGAACCGCCATGCTTCATGGGACGCGTCGCGCTTCTCCGAGCTTGACGAAGCCCGTCGCGCCGCCATCACCGAGGAGGAGGCGCTGCAGGCCGAGCGCAACGCCACGTCCAAGAGCATCGGCCAGATGATGGCCGCCGGCAACAAGGACGAGGCCGAGGCCGCGAAGGAGCGCGTCCGCCAGATCAACGACAAACTCTCCGACATCTCCGCCAAGCGCGAGGCCGTCGACGCCGAGCTGCACGACATCCTGCTGCGCACGCCGAACATGCCGGCCGACTCCACGCCGGTGGGCGACGACGAGAACGACAATCCCGAAGTGCGCCGCTGGGGCACCCCGCGCGACTTTGAAGCCGAGGGCATCGCCATGAAGCCGCACTGGGATTTGGGCGACGACCTGCACCTTATCGAGTCCGAGCGCGCCGTGAAGCTCGCCGGCAGCCGCTTCGTGCTGCTGCACGGCCAGGCCGCCCGCCTCGAGCGCGCCATCATCAACTTCATGGCAGACACGCACACCTCCCGCGGCTACACCGAGTGGTGGTGCCCGGCCATGGCCAACGCCAACACGCTCACCGGCACCGGCCAGCTGCCGAAGTTCGAGGACGACCTGTTCAAGACGCGCGAGGGCCTCTACCTCATCCCGACGGCCGAGGTGCAGCTGACCAACATCCATGCCGGCGAGGTCCTGGAAGCTTCCGACCTGCCGCTTCACTACTGCGCCTTCACCCCGTGCTTCCGCGAGGAGGCCGGCAGCGCCGGTCGCGACACGCGCGGCCTGATCCGCGTGCACCAGTTCGACAAGGTTGAAATGGTCAAGTACGCCAAGCCTGAGGAAAGCTACGACGAGCTGGAGTCCATGGTCGCCGACGCCGAGAACATCCTGCAGCTGCTCAAGCTGCCGTATCGCGTGATCAGCCTGTGCACCGGCGACATCGGGTTCTCCGCCGCCAAGACCTACGACCTGGAAGTTTGGCTGCCCAGTTACAACGGTTACAAGGAAATCAGCTCCTGCTCGAACTGCGTCGATTTCCAGGCGCGTCGTGCGAACATCAAGTACCGCGACCCCGAGAATTTCAAGGGTTCGCGCTACGTCCACACGCTCAACGGCTCCGGTCTGGCGGTCGGGCGCACCATGGCTGCCATCATGGAGAACTACCAGCAGGCCGACGGCACCATCAAGGTCCCCGAGGTGCTGGTGCCCTACATGGGCGGCGTCGAGGTCATCGGCGAGCAGAAATAGCTCGAAGCAGGTTTTTCGCTTTCGAAAGTAGGGCATATCGACCGTGGTGACTAAGCGTAGGAAACCGCAATCGAAGAATGAACAGGGCGCGTCGGCAACTCCGGCGCGCCCTTCGGTTAAGGGCAAGGCGGTAGCGCGCCCGAATGCCGGCGGCAAGGTTGCGGGCGTGAAGGGCTCTGCGACGCAAGCTGCCGGACCTGCCGACGCGGCCCGCGCGGCTTCCGAGGGCTCGGCACAGGCCCCGAAGCGGCGCGTTCCCATGCCGCGCAGCTCGTCGCGCCTGAAGGGCAAGCAGACGGTGGGTTCTTCTGCGGCGGATAAATCGGCTGCCCCCGAGGCGCCTTCCGCAGCAAAACAAGCTGCTGAACAGGAAGAACCTGCGAAAAAGCCGGCCCGCCCGAAGCGCTTTTCCGTCGCCCGGGCCGAACGCGCGGCCAAGGAGGCGGCCGAGCGCCTGGCCCCGAACGTGGAGCAGGCCGATGCCGAGGCCGCGCAGCGTGCGGTGCGCTCGGAGGCTTCCGCGGAGTCGGCCCGCCGCCGCACGGCCCGCCGCCAGCGCGCCAAGCGCTTCGGGGTGGAACCTTCCGCAGATGCATCCTCGGCAGGTGCCGAGGCGCCCGCCGCAGGCGAGGGCACCGACGGCGCCGAGGCCTCGCGGGACGGCGCCGCCTCTCGCAAGAAAGCCCGCGCGAAGCTGCGCATTCCGCTGCCCGCCGCCATTGCCTTGGTTGCGCTTGCCGCCGTCGCCGCGGTGGTGCTCGTTTTTTCGTGGTGCCGCTGGTGGCAGTACGACGACGCGGCCGATTTCCAGGGCCTGTGGTACGCGGACGGCGGGTCGTCAACCGTCACCATCGACGCCGAGAAAATCAATCTGACCAGCGACGTTTCTTATTCCTATCAGCTGGACACGGGCGCGAAGACCATCACGTACGCCTTCGGCAACCTGCAGGGGCAGGGCCGTTACCGCTTTAGCGTCGACCGCACGGAGCTGGTCATCACCGACGGCAAGGATTTCTCGTTCTGGGGCAACCTGTTCGCCGATATCGGCTGGCGAATGGGCCAGTTCGTCGACGGCGTTCAGGGCAAGGCCGAGCAACGCGAGACGGCGGGCGACGGGGTGACCGTGCTCGACCGCACGCGTGCACAGGATGCGGGTTCCAATTCGCAGGATGCGGCTGCGCAGCAGTCGGGGGCTTCCGACCAGGCGCAGGAGGGCGGCGTCTCCGATGATTCGGGCTCCGGCGATTCCTCGGCGGGCTCTTCGGCTGCCTCGTCGGCCGGCGCGACGGACTCCACCTACGACAGCCAAGCCGGCATCGGGGTTTCCGGGGGCGTGGAAACTGCCGGTAGCAATGCCGTGACGCTGGAGGACCTTGAAAACGCGTCGGGCTCGGGTTCGGGTAGCTCGTCGTCGAGCACGGGCTCGAGCCCAGGTAGCTCGTCGAGCGCGTCCTCCGCCGCATCCGGCTCCTCGCAATAACGGCCATGCGGGAAAATCAGCCGATCCGCATCACGCGCCTCGAGGTGAGGCGCGGTCATCTGACGTGCACCGTCGAGTTTGCGCCCGAGGTGCCCCGCTATACTTCGAAAGCCCTGATCGACAAGGTGTTACCGGCGTTTCCCTCGCTGCCTCGGCATGCGTGCGTGAATGGGTCGGGGCGCACGTTCGGTGACGTGATTGGGCATACCCCGATGCCTCACTTGCTGGAGCACATGGTGGTTGACCTGCAGGTTCGCGAAATGGCTTCCGCCCCGCCGGGCGCCTCTGCCTCGTCGGCACCCGCCGCCATGCCGACCGCGCCCGCCGCCCTGCCGACACCCGTTACGCCGGCCGCCCCCGCCAACGTCCCCATAGTCGGGACCAGCGAATGGATTGACGAGGCGGCCGGCCTTGCGCGCATCGACACAAGTTTCGCCGACGACCAGGTTGCCCTGCGCGCCCTGCGCGACGCCGTCGCCGCCCTGAACGCCGCCTTGGACAGCGCCTCGCGAGCCTAGCCGGTCGATTGCTCCAAGGTTTCCGCCCGCGCCGGGCAAGATTTCGCGGCGCCTCCCTTCACCAGCCCGTCGTGATCAACCTAACGAAATGGCAACCATTTTCCGCAGGTGTGTAAAATCTCATCGGGATTGAAGCGTAACCCCGTATAATGACCGTTTAGGAGACAAAAACGTCTATCAAAGGCTATAAGGAGGCCGTTATGAGCAACAAACTCGGATTCTTCCTGGCAGGTGGCGCCATTGGTGCCGTGGCGGCTTTGCTGTGCGCCCCGCGCACGGGCGAGGAAACCCGTGCCATCGTCGCAGAGAAGGCCAACACCGCCTGGGGCGACGCCCAGAACATCGGCGCCAACGCCGGCAGCAGCGCTCAGCAGGCCTACCAGGCCGCCAGCGTCCGCGGCCAGGAAGTCGTTTCCAACGTGAGCGCCCGCGTGCAGGAGGTGGCCAGCAACATCAAGCCGTCCTTCACGCAGAACAACGATGAGCTGCGCCAGAAGATCGAAGCCGCCCGTCAGCGCATCGCCAACCAGGTCGCCCGAAACGCCGAGGAGGACAGCGCCGCTGCCGCCGAGGCCCCGGTCGAGGCCGAGCCGGTAGCCGAGGAGCCCGCCGCCGAAGCCGAAGCCGAGGCTGAGGAAGAGGCCGAGGCCCCTGCCGAGAAGACGGACGCTGAATAAGCATCAAACCTGATGAAGGAACTGCGAAGCGGCACGCCCCATCCGCGTAATGCGCGTGGCGGGCGTGCCGCTTCCTTGCTATACGGGGGAAGAACATGGCAAGCAAGCTGATAACCACCAACGAGCTGACCGGTACGCGCGTCATCGGCGGCAAGAAGGGCACGAAACGCATCGGGAAGGTTCGCCGTTTCGTGTTCCATCCGAAGGAGAAGCGCGTGATCGGGTTCGTGGTCAAGCGGCCCGACTTGCTGTGGATGTTCCATCGCTCTGACCAGTTTGTGCCCATTGACGGGTACGACCTCGTCGATGGGCGCGTCGTGTTGCACCCCGATGCCGCCACCAGCGGCAAGGCCGCTTGCAAGGCCATGGGCCTGAACTGGGACGAATGCGTTTTATGGGTGGGCCTGCCCGTCATGACCGAAGGCGGCGAGTCCCTCGGGTACGTGGGCAACGTCACGTTCAACCGCCTCACCGGCGCCGTGGACACGTTCGAGACCGACAGCGGCGCCACCTCGAATGCGCTGTTGGGCAAGCGCAAGATTCCGGCGCGCATGATGCGCGGGTTCAAGCGCGGCGTCGGCGCGGCGCTGGCCAACATGGGCGAGGAAGGCACGGCGACCGACGAAGTGCAGCTGGGCGCCATTCTCGTTTCCAACGAGGCTGCCGACCTCGACGCCGAGGGCGGTGTGGCGGAGGCGGCCGGTCAGGCTACCGCGGTTGCCATGGACAAGGTCCATTCCGCCACCGAGGCGGCGAAGCCCGTGGTAAGCAAGGCGGCCGCCGCCACGAGCGAGGCCGTGAACAAGGGCGCCTACGCCACGGGCAAGCAGATCAGCCGCTCGACGCACATGTTCCAGGATTTCAGGGACGAATATAAGAAGGCCGTCGGCACTTCGGGCTCTTCTGCCGCGAAGGCGGCCAGCTCGGGTTCGGGCTCGGCTTCCGCGTCCGCGAAGAAGCCCTCTTCCGGCAAAAGCTCGGCCGGCTCGGCGGCGAAGAAGAAGGCCGCCCCGAAAAAGAAGAACATGTTCGCATCGTTCAAAGATGAGTACGACAAAGCGCGCCGAGGTGAATAACTCCTGATGGGAAGTAACCTCAAGAAAAAGATGAAGCGCCAGGGCCAAAGGCCCGCCGCTCGCGCGGGTGCCGCCCGCAACCGCCGCAGCGCCAACAAGCGCCACTATAGACAAGCATCGGCCGACGAACGCCGTGCCGTGCTGAAGGAGCATGCGCAGGAGCGTCGCGAAAAGCTGCAGGAAAAGGCGAACCGGGAAACCGAGCTGCACGGCCGTCAGGTGCGCAACGGCGACATCTTCAAGATCGTCGGCTTGGTGGCGTTCATCGCCATCATGGCGCTGGTTTGCTGGCTGTTGTGGCCCTACATCCACGATCTGTTCGAGCCCGGCGGCGTCGACAAGGTTATCAACGACATCCGCGAGGCCGGCCCCATGGGCTTCCTCATTTTGCTCGCACTGCAGTTTCTGCAGATCGTCGTTGCATTCATTCCCGGTGAAGCCACGCAAATGGCTGCGGGCATGCTTTACGGCCCATGGATCGGCTCGCTGATTCTGATTATCGGCTGCGTGCTTTCGAGCGCCTTCGTCTTCGCCGTGGTCCATAAGCTGGGCGCGCCGTTCGTGCGCGACATGGTTTCGGAAAAGTGGATGAACAAGTTCGACAAGTTCCAGAAATCGGGAAAGCTCGAGCTGACGATCTTCATCCTGTTTTTGATTCCCGCCATGCCCAAAGACGTGTTCACGTACTTGGTGCCGCTGACGGAGATGCGCATGCGCACGTTTTTGGTCCTGACCAACATTGCGCGCATTCCCGGCATCCTAGTGTCCACGTACGCGGCAAGCGGCCTGGTCGACGGCAACGTGTGGCAGAGCATCGTCATTTTCGCGGTCTTCGCGGTCGTGGCGGTGGTGTGCCTTATCTTCCGTGAGCGCCTCATGGGATCTCTGGAAAAGCTTTCCCATAAGAAGTAACGGCCTGGTTTCAGGCGGGAGACGCCTTCCGTTTCCGTGGTAAACCCTAGTAACAGACGAGAAGGAGGTGCTCATGGACGAGCCGACCAACCAGCAAGCGCAAGACGAGGTTGCCGCCGCGGAAGCGGCGTTGAGGGCCGCGCAGGAGCGCCTCGATGCCGCGCGCAAACGCGCCGCAGCCGGCGATACGGGATCGACGGGCTCGGCGAACGCGGCGGGCACCGGCGATACGGGCTCGGCGGGCGCGGGTTGCGCGGCTCAGCAGTCGCCCTATGCCGGGGCTCAAGCGCAGCAAACCTCGTATTCCCAGCAGTCCGCGAACCAGCAAACCTATAGCCAGCCGAATTATTCCCAGCCGAGCTATGCGCAGCAGACCTATTCCCAGCCGACGTACGCGTCTCCGGCAGTGGGAACCAAGGATCACGTGGCGGCGGGCCTGCTCGCCATCCTGTTCGGTTGGCTCGGCATCCATAAGTTCTATCTTGGCTACAACACGTCCGGGTTCATCATGCTCGGCGTGTCCATCCTCGGCGGCATCATCACGTTTTCGCTTGCGGCGGGCGTCATGTGCATTATCGGCATCGTCGAGGGAATCCTATATTTGACGAAAAGCCAGTCCGAATTCGAGCAGATGTACGTCTTCAACAAGCGCGAATGGTTCTAGCCTGAACGCGCGGGCGCGCGTTCGTTCCCATTTGGCGCCCGTAGATGTCATCGGAGGCCCGCTTGCCGGACTGCGCGCCGGTTTTTCCGTGGACGGTGCATGGGCTGGCGGCGCGTTCGCTACAATACTGCGTATCGGGCGGCGGTAGCCCGCCGGTTTGCCATGCGCAAAATCGGCAGCGGCCCTGCGCACGAGGCGCAACCGCCATCAACCCATGCATCCCATAAGGAGGAATAACATGCCCAAGATCACTCGCGACCAGGTGAAAGTGCCCGCCGACGTTCTGGCTGACGCTCGCGAGACGTACGTCGACAACTACATGAAGGCAACGCGCGGCACCGGCCGCCTCATGCTCTTCGCGTGCGACCAGAAGATCGAGCATCTGAACAAGGACTTCTACGGCGAGGGCATCGATATCGCCGACGCCGAGCCGGAGCATCTGTTCCAGATCGGCCGTCAGGGCGTTTGCGGCGTTCTGGCCGGTCAGCGCGGTCTGATCGCCCAGTATGCGGCCGACTACCCCGAGATCAACTATCTGGTGAAGATGAACTCCAAGACCAACCTGGTCAAGACTTCCCAGGAAGATCCCTACAGCCCGCAGCTGCATGACCTGGAGGCCGTGCTGGCCATGCGCGACAACGGCGTGAACGTCGTGGGCCTGGGCTACACCATTTACCTGGGCAGCGAGTACGAGTCTTCCATGATGGCCGAGGCCGGCGAGCTTATTGCCGCCGCCCATGCGAACGGCCTGCTCGTCGTGCTGTGGATTTACCCGCGCGGCAAGGCCGTCACCGCCGAGAAGGATCCGGACCTGATCGCCGGTGCCGCTGGCGTGGCGCTGTGCCTGGGCGCCGACTTCGTGAAGGTCAACCCGCCGAAGCCCGAGGGCGAAGACGGCCGCACCCCGGCCGAGGCCCTGAAGGTTGCTTCCCTGGCCTGCGGCCGCACCGGCCTGGTGTGCGCCGGCGGCTCCACGGTGGACGCCGAGACGTTCCTGACCCAGCTGCATGACCAGATCCACATCGGCGGTGCCGACGGCAACGCCACCGGCCGCAACATCCATCAGCGCAGCCTTGACGAGGCTGTCCGCCTGACGAAGGCCATCAGCGCCATCACGCTCGACGACTACAGCGTTGCCGACGCCCTGGCTATCTTCAACGGCGAAAAAGACTTCACCTGGGAG
>CAVGAF010000017.1:0-31137 GCA_963627055.1 Butyrivibrio sp. CAG:318
AAAACGGAGCCCCGAAGGACTCCGTATTGTTACTGGTGGTCGGAGGGGGACTTGAACCCTCGGCACGGGGATTTTCAGTCCCCTGCTCTACCAACTGAGCTACCCGACCAGAAACGTTCGTTTCGAACGCGAGTTAGTATAATACGGAAAGGCAACGCGCCCGTCAACCCATTTTCTCAAATTTACTGAGTCTTCGTGCAGCCGCTGCCGAACAGCAGCTCCTTCTCGTCACCCGGCAAGGCAGCACGGGCCTGATCGCGCAAGTTGTTCACGCCAATGAAGAACTGACGCATCATCACGACTGTCAGATACCTGCCCTTCGGCGTCAGCGTCAGCTCCTCGTCGTTGTTGGTCTCGAACGCCCCGGCTGCGGTCATGAAGGACATCTCGACCGGCAGGCCCTTCTCCACCGAACAGCCGAAATCAGCTTTGAACTGCTTCTTATCCAAGCGCAAGCCGAACAGCTGCATCATGAAGCGGTAGCGCATGCGATCGCGCTTCGAGAACGTGGTCTTGCCCATGATGGACATGCGGCCCGCCTCGACGGCTGCGTTGTAGTCGTTCACGCTGAAGGTGTTCACATACAGGTTGCTGCCGAGGTACGTGATGCCGCCGGAGCCGATGGCCGGATACTCCTCGTAGTCGACCACGTACTCATCGATCATGGCATCTTCGCCGGAAGCCGACGTATTGCGCTTGTTGAACGTCCAGGCGCTGCCGTGCTCAAACAGGTGGAAGGGACCCCCCGTCAGCAATTCGCAAATGATCTCGTAATACTTCTGCTCGCGCGCATAATCGACGGCGCCGACGGTGCGCGCCAGGCTGCGCTCGACCGACGGCGAGGCCATCAGCGGATAGAACGTCGTCTGCGTGCAGCCGCTTTCCACGACGCGCTCGATGTCCCTGATCAGGATATCCTCGGTTTGCGCCGGGAAGTTGAAGATCATGTCGGCGTTCATGGACACGAAATACGGGCTGGCGTCCTGAATGCGCGCGATGATCTCGTCGCCGCTTCCGTACTTATCGTAGCGGTCCATCTGCTTGAGCAGGCCGTCATCGAAGCTCTGCACACCCACGCTTAAGCGCTGCACGCGCCCCTGCAGCTTGTCCAGATAGCTGGGAATCAGGTGGTTCGGGTTCGTCTCGCTAGAAACTTCCTTGATGCCGAACAGCTCGCGCGCCTGGTCGATGGTATCGCACAGCTCGTCGATCATGATGGTGGGCGTGCCGCCGCCGATATAAACGCTGTCGAAGTCATAGCCCAAGTCCTTCAACATGCGCATTTCCTTGCGCATGTTCTCGAAGTACGGGCGCGCACGGTCCTCTGCAAACGGGAAGCGGTTGAAGCTGCAGTACGGGCACAGGCGCTCGCAGAACGGCACGTGCATGTAGAGCATGTAGCGCTTGCTCGGGTCGGGAGCAGGCATCATCGTCTCATCGGTGGGTTTCAGCTTCAAATATTGGTTCGTGCATTCGCGAACCACGGTCGACAGCATGCGCTCTGACAGCATTCGGCGATCCCTTCTCTCAACGGCAGGCCGCGGGACGCACCCGCACCCGCCTTGCATATGCTGCAGGCCGGAAACTCGTCGTTCCGGCCTGCAAATCACTTACTTGTTCAACTCAAACACGCTCAGGGTAAGCTACGCCCAAGCCCCACGGCCGGCAGCCGCCTTCGCACCGATGTCTCCGCGCAGCTGCTTGCCTTCGAAATTGATGACGTCGCAGGCGTCGTAAGCGCGCTCACGCGCCTCGTCGAAGGTCTTGCCCAGGGCGACCACGTTCAACACGCGCCCGCCGGCGGTCACCAGCTCGCCATCGGCATTGCGGGCTGTGCCGGCATGGAACACGGTCACGCCGTCCATTTCCTCCGCCTCGTCGACGCCGAGAATGACCTTGCCCTTCTCGTAGGAGCCCGGATACCCGGCGCTTGCGAGCACCACGCACACGGCCCACTTGTCATCCCAGGCCAGGTCGATGTCGCCCGGACGCCCCTCGGCAACCGCGCACATGACATCCACCAGGTCGCTCTTCAGGCGGGGAAGCACCACTTGGGTTTCCGGATCGCCGAAGCGGGCGTTGAACTCCAAAACCTTCGGGCCTTGAGGCGTCAGCATGAAGCCGCCGTACAGCACGCCGCGGTAATCCTGCGCGAACGGCTCGCGCGCCGTTGCGGCTGCGGCGGTCTGCATGACCTGCTGCATGCAAGCAAGCTCGTCATCGGTAACGATCGGCACCGGCGAATAGACACCCATGCCGCCAGTGTTCGGACCGCGGTCGCCGTCGAAGGCGCGCTTGTGGTCCTGTGCGGTGGCCATGCAATGGGCGACGCCGCCGGAAACGAATGTCAGAAGCGAACACTCGGGCCCGGTCAGGCACTCCTCGATAAGCACCTTCGATCCCGCGTCGCCGAACACGCCGTCGAAGCAGCTGCGGACGGCCTCGTTGGCCTCCTCGACGGTTTCGGCGACGACGACCCCCTTGCCAGCGGCAAGGCCGTCGGCCTTCACCACAATGGGGGCGCCTAGCTCGGCGACGTAGGCGAGCGCCGGCTCAAGCTCGGTGAAGCTGCCATAGCGAGCGGTCGGGATGCCGTTGGCGTCCATGAACTGCTTGCTGTAGGTCTTGCTCCCCTCAAGCTGCGCGCCGGCGGCGTCGGGACCGAAAACAGCCACGCCTGCCGCGCGCAGCACGTCGGCCACGCCCGCGACGAGCGGGGCCTCGGGGCCGATGACCACCAGATCAATGGCGCGCTCGCGGCAGAAGGCGAGCACCGCTTCCCCGTCGGTCGCGTCAAGGCCGGAAACGTTTTCGGCAACGGATGCCGTACCGCCATTGCCGGGAGCAACGTAGAGCGCGTCGGTCTTCGGGGATTTCGCCAACGCCCATGCGATGGCATGCTCGCGGCCGCCGCCGCCCAAAACCAGGATGTTCACAGGTTGAACCCTTTCCACGAATCCGGTCTATTTCCAGCCGCGCATGATCGTCTGGTCGCGGTCGGGACCGACTGCGACGATGGAAATCGGCACGCCCACGGTGCGCTCCAGGTACTCCACGTACTTCTGCGCGTTCTCGGGAAGCTCGTCGAAGCTGCGGCAAGCGGTGATGTCCTCGCCCTTCCAACCGGGAAGCTCCTCGTAGATGGGCGTGGCGTGGAATAGCACGCTTTGCTGCATCGGGAAGTAGTCGTAGCGCTTGCCGCGGCACTCGTAGGCCACGCACACCTTGATGGTGTCGAACGCCGACAGCACATCGAGCTTGGTCAGCGCGATGTCGGTGAGTCCGTTCACATCGGCGGCGTAACGCGCGATGACCGCGTCGAACCAGCCGCAGCGGCGCTTGCGGCCCGTGGTCACGCCGTATTCGTGACCCACCTGGCACAGCGCCTCGCCGTCAACGGCATCCTGCCCCGTGCCGCCGTCTTCGGCGTAGATGAGTTCCGTGGGGAACGGGCCGCCGCCGACGCGGGTGATGTAGGCCTTCTGGATGCCCAGCACGCGGTCGATCTTGACCGGGCCGACGCCCGAGCCCGTGGCCGCGCCGCCGGCGCAGCACGAGGAGGACGTGACGTAAGGGTAGGTGCCGTGGTCGATGTCGAGCAGGGTACCCTGCGCGCCCTCGAACAGGATGGACTTGCCCTCGCGCACGGCATTGTTCAGCATGTGGGCGGTTTCAGCCATGTAAGGCTTCAGAATGCGCGCGTAAGGCAGATACTCCTCGCAAATCTCCTCGACCGTGTAGGTATGCAGGCCGTAGATCTTCTCGAGGATCGGGTTTTTCTGGGAAAGCGCCGTCTCGACCTTCAAGCGGAAGATCTTCTCGTCCATGAGGTCCTGGATGCGGATGCCCTTGCGAGCGACCTTGTCCTGGTAGCACGGGCCGATGCCCCGCTTGGTGGTGCCGATCTTGTGCTCGCCGAGGCTCTTCTCGTCCGCGCCGTCTAGATCCTTGTGGTACGGCATGATCACATGGGCATCGCAGCTGATCTTGAGATTCTTGCAGGAAACGCCCTCAGCCTCGAGCATGGCCATTTCCTTGACCAGCACGCCGGGGTCGACCACGACGCCGTTGCCGATGACGGGAATGGCGTTCTCGTACATGACGCCGGAAGGCATCAGATGCAAAGCGAGCTTCTTGTCCCCGTGAATAACGGTATGGCCCGCGTTGTTGCCGCCTTGGTAGCGAACAACGTAGTCGAATTTGCTCGCAATCAGGTCGGTTATCTTGCCTTTACCCTCGTCGCCCCATTGGGCGCCAACTAAAACGGTGCTCGGCATGTGTGCGCATCCTTTCGATTTCCGTATCGCAACCCAGACAGTATATTACAGACGCACCACGTTGAGCTGCGCATCGGCGCAGCGCATGGTTTCAACGATTTCTTCATGGCAGGTCATCACGATAACCTGCCGGCTTCGCGCAAGCTCGGCAAGCGCCCGGGCGGCGCCGGCGCGGCGGCGGGAGTCGAAATTCACCAGGATGTCGTCGGCCAAGATGGGAACCGACCTGCCGACGTTGTCCGCGGTGATGAGCAGCGCGATGCGCAGGGAGAGGTAGAGCTGCTGGCACGTGCCCAGCGACAGATGCACGGGCTCGCGGGTGCCCCTCAGCGCGTCGGTCACCTTTAGGCGCCCCTCGCTGGACATGGAAACCTTCACCCAGGCGCCCTCGGTCATCATCGACAGAAGCTCGCTCGCCTTGCGATACACCTCCGGTTGGCTCTTGCTTTCCCAAGCGGCGATGGACGTCTCCAGGATGCGGCGGGCCAGCAAAAGCTCGGCAAGGCGCATCGCGGAGTCGGCGCGGCGCGTCTGCAGCTCCTGATAGCGCAGCTTCAGCTCGTCGAAGGAGCGCGCCGAGCGCGCGGTGTCGAGTTTCTGCTGAAGCTCGCCGAAGCGCTGGCTAAGCCGCTCGCTTTGCTCCAAGAGCTCGTCGCGTTGGCGAATACGCTGGTCGAGCAGGGATTTCACCGCTTCCGGCCCCTCGCCGCCGGCCGACATCATCCCCACGAGCTCCTCGCGACGTGACCGTTTCGCTGCAAGCTTCTGCTCGCAGGAGGTGCGCCCGGACACGATAGCCTGACGGCGCTGCTGATACAGGGCCGTCTCGGTGCGCATGTCTTTCGCCTCGTCAAGCAGCAGGCGCGCGCGACGCAGGGACGATCCGGCCGCCGAAAGGCCCATCGACGCAAGCTCGTCGGCTATCTGAGCTGAGAAATCCTCGCGCGCCGCGACGCAGGCCTCGAGCTTCTTGCCATCCTGCAGCATCACCCAATGGGCGTCACGCAGACGCGCCTCGTGTACCCCGGTGGGCTTGTTCGGGCGGAACAGCAGCACCAGCGCCGCGAACGCCAAAATGACCGCGACGGCAACCAAGCCGAAGCCCAGAGCCGTGAACGACAAGCTGGCGATATCGCGGCCATGCATGAACAGGGGGATGCCGATCATCATGAACGCCACGGGCAGCGCCACGGACAAGGCGACCTGCACGCGCTGTTGGCGCTTGGCGCGCATACTCTCCGCCTCGGCGTCCCCCGCTTCCTCGAGTGCCTCGTATGCGGCCTTCGAGCTGGCGAAATTCTCGTTCGCCAAATCGACGGCATGGGTAAGCTTCGCCTCCTGCACAGCAAGCGCCTCGATGCGGTCGCGCATGCCGCTCTCCTCGGCCGCACTTATCCCCGACAGGTCGGCGGCGTGCTCGCGCAGCGACGCGCGATGCTTGCGGCGCTCCTTCTCCTCGCTCTCGCGGAAATCCGAGATCTGCTCTTCAAGGGAGGCGATCTCTTTGCGAATCCCGCCCAGCTCATCGGCCGCCGACGACAGGCCCTCCACCTCGCGGTTTAAGCGCCCGATGCGCTCGGTGAGCTCGCGGCGCTGCGACGAAAGTTCCGAAAGCTCCTGATTTTCCAGCTTCAGGTGCTCCGTCTCGTCGGCTGCGGCCGCTATGCGCTCGCGCAGCTCATCGCAGGCCGCGTCGATGTTCACCAGCGAATGGTGCGCCGAAGCCGCGCGCGACGTGAACGACGCGATGTCGCCCTGCACCTTCTCGAGCGCATGCGCCGGAGACGCCCCGGTACCCGAACCCGCCGTCAACAGTTTCGCCGTCACATCGGTCGTGTTGCGCAGCTGACGCAGCTCGTCGCTGTCGAGCGAGAACATGGTGCAAAACGTTTCCTTATCCAGATCCTCGACCAGCTCCGCATCGCCGCGCAGTCCGTCAGCGTTGCGCGCACGGGAAAGCTCCGCGGTGCGCCCAGCCCCGTCAAGGGCGCCTTCCTGCGCGAAGAACAGCGACCCCGCCCGCTCGGCGTTGCTCGGCCGATAGGTGTTGCGCGACGCGCGCGCGTCCTCCCAACCGAACAGCACGCCGCCGACGAATTTAGACAGCGTGGTCTTTCCGGCCTCGTTCGGGCCGAACACCACGTTTAAATGCGGGGAGAACGGGCCGATCGCACGATTCGAGAACGCCCCGAACGCATCCATCTTGATATGTTCCAGGTACATGCGGCTCATCGGGCATCCCCTTGGGAAAGCAGGTCGAGCACCAAATCCTCGGCACGCGCCGACAGCTCTTCCACCCGCGCCGCGCACGACGACGGCAACTGCAAGTTTCGTTTGAGGAACTCGTCCTGCAAAAACGCCTTCGAATCGTCCGGATGGGAAAGCAAGTCGGAAGACACCTGCAGCATCACCGCCGGGAACAAGCCTTCTTCGCGCAGCGCATCCTTGTCGCGCGGCGTGGTGGTCTCGTCGGTGATCAGGTCGCAGAAAAACGCCGAATACGAATCATTCACGTGCTTACGCATGTCCTCGCGTACGTCGGGGCGCTGCAGCACCTCGTGCAGATGCGTCGAGCCGACCAGGCGGATACGCGAGACCATCTCCTCGCAGTGGGCCTTGCCGTTGGCGCGGAACAGCTCGCGCATGATGCGGTCGGCGACGTCGGGAAGCGCCTCGCATACCGACACGTCGACCGGCAGCTGCTGCCAGACGACGCTCGCCGTCGGGATGAATTCGACCTCGGGGGGCTTGCCCTCGGTCAAGGTGACGTGGTTGATGCCGCGCGGGCCGGTTTCCTTGATGTCGCGCCCCTGGATGCAGCCCGAAAACACGATGCGCTGGTTTTCGCGCGACGGATAGGCGTACGGCATATGGATATGCCCGCAGGCCCAGTAATCCATCCCCGCCGCCATCAGCGCCGAAGGCTTGACCGGGGCTTTAATGGGGTCGAGATTCAACCCGGTATGCAGCACCCCCACGGCAAACGGCGCGGCTCCTGCTTGCGGAAAGTCCTCCCTGAGGGCGTCGATGCCGGCTTTGCGCGTGATGCCTGAGGCAATGCATTCGTCCATCGGCCAGGTTTGATTGTAGTAGCTGCGCCCGCCGATGATGCACAACGGCTCGCCGGCGCGCTCGAACAGGTGAAACTCGGGCTGCGTCGCGGAAAGCATATGGGCGTTTTCCGGCAACAGGAACAAACCCTGCTTCCACGAGGTGATGGGGTCATGATTGCCGGCGACCAGATACACCGGGATACCCGCCTCGCCCAAACGCGCCATTCCCTTGAAGAACCGCAGATAGTCGCCGTAAGAGGAACGCGTTGCATCAAAAACGTCGCCCGCGATGACGACGAAATCGACCTCGCGCGCAAGCGCCGCGTCCACCACGCGCTCGAACGCCTCCTGAATCGCCGACATCAAGCGCGCAGACCACGTCTCCGAAACCTGCGCAAGGCCGCGAAACGGCGCGCCGAGGTGCAGATCGGCGGCGTGAATGAATGTCAGGCTCTTTGGCATATCCCGAGTGTACCCCCGTGCGTGCGGCGCGAAACGTTAAATATAGTCGGGCACGCGCGAATCGTCGACGAAATCCATGAAGCGCGTGTACTCCGCGTTGAACGCCAGCGTGATATCGCGCGTCGGGCCGTTGCGGTGCTTGGCGACAATCAGCTCGGCGGTGCCCATATCCGGGCGGTCGTCGCTTTCGGCCTCCATCTCGTCCATGCTTCGGTCGATGAACATGACGATGTCGGCGTCCTGCTCGATTGCGCCCGATTCGCGCAGGTCGGAAAGCATCGGGCGTTTCTTCCCGCGCATCTCGACGGCACGCGAGAGCTGCGAAAGCGCGATGACCGGCATATCCATCTCTTTCGCGAGCACCTTCAAACCACGCGAGATCTCGGCCACCTCGACGGCGCGGTTGCCGTCGCGGCGAGCCTGAGGAGGCTGCATAAGCTGCAGGTAGTCGACGATGATGAGACCCTTCTCCGCATCGCGCAGCTCACGGCGGGCTTTTGCGCGCAGTTCGAGGATGGAAAGCGCGGGCGTGTCGTCGAACTGGATCTTCAAGTTGGAAAGCGTGCTCGAGGCTTCGATGATGGCGGACCAGTCGGCCTCTTGGACCTGGCCGGCACGCAGTTTCGACAAGCTCACGCGCGCCTCGGAGGCCAACACGCGTTGCACCAGCTGTGATGCAGACATTTCCAATGAAAGGAACGCCACGTCGGCGCCAAGCTTCGCCGCAGAGGTGGCCAGATTCAGCGCGAACGCGGTCTTGCCGACGCCGGGGCGCGCCGCGAGGATGACCAAATCGCCGCCGCGGAAGCCGTGGAAGAGATTGTCCACGTCCTTGAATCCCGACGCCACGCCGGAAATCTTGTTTTCCTGCATGGCCATTTCCTGCAGTTCCTCGAAGGCGTCTACAAGCAACGTGTCGATGCCCACAAACGCCGAGGACACGCGCTTTTCGGTGACGCGGAACAGCGTCTTCTCCGCCTGCTCGACGACGACGCCCAAATCATCGGGAGCGTCATAGGCGAGCGCCTTGATCTCCCCAGATGCGCGGATGAGGTCGCGCAGGATGGCCGTACGCTTGACGATTTCGACATGGTTCTGCCAGTTCGTCAGTGCAAAGGTGTTGTCGGCGAGCTCGGTCAGATACGGCAGACCGCCAATCGCCTCAAGCTGTCCCTGGGCCCTCAAGTTGTCGGCCAGGGAAATGTGGTCGATGGGGATATGCCGCACGTATAAATCGAGCATTGACTCGAAAATGCGCTGATGAGCGGCGCGGTAGAAATTATCCGGCACCAGCTTCGCTGCAACGTCCTCGATGGCGTCCTGATTGAGCATGCAGGCGGCAAGTACCGACTTCTCCGCTTCGATGTTCTGCGGCTCCATCTTGCGAGCATCATCGGCCACGGGAACGGCGGGGGCGAAATCAGGATTGTAGGGAACGTTTACGGGCATGGCTCATCCTTTCTCGGTGCCGACCATCATACCGCACGGCCAGGGATTGACGGCGTCGCTCAAGCGCTCTCTTCATATGCTTACGGCACAAAAAATCCCCCGCAGCGAAAACTCGTTACGGGGGATTTCGAAATAGCGCCTATGAAGCGGATGCTATTCGGCAGCCTCTTCGGTCTCGGCAGCAACCTCAGCCTCGGCAGCGGCCTGCTCGGCCTCTTCCTCAGCCTCGGCGGCAACCTCGTCAACACCGACCAGCAGCTTGACCGTGGCCTTGATCTCGCGATAGATGGAGATCTCGACCTCGTGCTCGCCGGCGGTCTTGATGGCATGGCCGACCTCGATGCGACGGCGATCAACCTCGGCACCAAGGGTTTCCTTGATGGCATCGGCGATCTGAGCGGCAGTCACGGAGCCGAACAGCTGGCCCTCTTCGCCGACCTTCGCGTCGATCTTCACGGCGGCGCCGTCGAGCGTAGCCTTCAGCTTGTCGGCATCGGCCAGGCGCGTAGCCTCGCGCTTGGCGATGTTCTTCTTGCGCATCTCGAGCTGCTTCAGGTTGCCCTTCGTAGCCAGGATGGCGATGCCCTTCGGCATCAGATAATTGTTGGCAAAACCGGGGGCCACGTCCACGACGTCGCCTTCGCCGCCCTTGCCCTTCAGCTCTTGGAGCAGGATGACTTTCATGGTTCCTCCTTGCGCCTAGCGGTTGCGGCGGTCGCCACGGCCGCTGATGGCAGGAACCGCGTACGGCATCAAAGCCATTTCGCGGGCGCGCTTCACGGCGTTCGCGATGTCACGCTGGTGCTGGGTGCAGGCACCCGTCACGCGGCGGGGCTTGATCTTCCCGCGGTCAGTAACATATTTGCGCAGCATCTGGGTATCTTTGTAGTCGATGTACTCCGCGTTCTCTTTGCAGAACTGGCAGTACTTGCGACGAGGCTGCTTCGCGTAATCGGACATTTCCTAAACCTCTTTCGCTTAAAACGGGATGTCTTCGTCATAAACCGAAGCAGAGGCGTCAATCACAGGAGCTGCAGGGGCGGCCATGGCCGGAGCCGGCGCGTAGCCTGCGTTCATGTCGCCAGCGTACTGCTGGCCGGCATTGCTGTTGCGACTGGACATGAACTCCAACTCGTCAACGATAACCTCAAGCTTGCTGCGGCGCGCGCCGTTGGACTCCCAAGAGCTGTAACGCAGCTTACCTTCGATGGACACCTTCGTGCCCTTGGTCAGGTACTGGTGCAGTTTCTCGCCTCGGGTGCCGAACATGGTGCAGTCGACGAAGTTCGGATAATCCTCCCACTCGCCGGTCTGCGGGTTCTTGCGGCGATCGTTGACCGCCACGCCGAAGCTCAAGATCCCCATTCCGCTCTGCGTAGAACGAAGTTCGGAATCACGCGTAAGGTTTCCGCTGATCATGACTCGGTTGATGCTCATGTAACCCACCTCTTCTCATGCTGGGGCACCATGCCCCCTGTCGTATCCTTAATCGCGGTCGGTGCGCTTCACGATCATGTGGCGAACAACGACATCAGAGATGCGCAGCACGCGATCGAGTTCTGCAACCTCGGCGGGATCGGCATGGAAATCGATGAGGGTGTACACACCATCGGTCAGACCATTGATCTCGTAAGCGAGTTTACGCTTGCCCCATTCGTCAATGTTGTCGACGGTACCCTGACCAGCAGTGATGGTATTCTGGATACGAGTCATCGCGTTCGCGCGTGCCTCTTCGCCGGTAGACGGAGCAACAAAGAACAGCAGTTCATAAGCCTTCATCAGCTCACCTCCTTTGGACTTTTACGGCCCCGGGCTGGTGAAGGCATACACCGGGGCAGGAAATAGCCCTGATATATTAGCAGCGCCGCCCATCTCGCGCCAGACCCTTGCGTCTTCTTGCCTTCATCTGCACTTTTTCGACACATGCATGGGGATTGATGGATGCAGGCGCCACACCGATCGCAAGCTCCCAACCGCTCCGAACATGGTAAGCCCGCGCGCTTGCGTGGCATTTACCCAACGCTTGCACCAAGCCCGCTTCAAGCCGACAGATCCTTCGAAAGAGACCCACCCCGTTGCCGTTCTGCAACCCTCTATAAATATATAGGCCCCCTGCGGCTTCGCAGGGGGCCTAATGCCCTGATGGGGAAATCTACTCCTCGGGAATATCCTCCGCGAGATATTTCCCGTCAATCTCTTCCTCGGCGTACGACCCCGGTTCGCGCAAGGCGATCATGAAGTTCGGGGCGGGCCCAATGTAGGCGGGCTCGTCCTCGAATTTCACCACACCGTTTTCATCAACGGAATACAGGAAACCGACCGCGAAACCCGTATCGGCACCCGGAACGCCACCTTCTGCGATGAGCGCATCGGTCGTGCCGTCATCAACCTCGACGTAGCCGTCATAGCACAGGGCATACGCTTGCGCGCCCTGCGCATGCTGCACGGTATGACGCGCGGCGTTGAAGCAATCCTCGACGCTTTCCCCAGGATGGTTCTCGATGAACAGGTTCTCCTTGACGACCAGTGCAGTAAAAGGCACGACTTCTTGCGCCTGGCTGAGCTTTTCCTTAGCCTCGCTGAGCGAGTACAGCAGCACCTTTTCCAATACCTCGGGAATTTCGGGAACCTCGGAAGTGGAGTCTTCGACAACGCGATCAGCCATCGCATTCCTTTCAATCGTTGTAGAGGCAGGAAGCCACGCCCTGCCATGTACTTGCCATGGTCAGTGTAGCGTGGCTTCCCGTTGTGCACCACAGAAGGTGCATGAATTGCAGGATTTCGAAAGATTAGCGGCGGCGATGCTTGCGATGGTGCTTGCGGCCCACCTTGTAACCTTTCTTTTTGCCGCTGATTCCCTTGTCCTTCATAGCGACGATAATCTTATCGGAGATAGAGGCCAGCTGCGCCTGCTCTTCGTCGGTAAGGCAGGATAGGATATCCTCGGCGGTGCGGTCATTGGCGCTCTCGCGCTTTTCGGCCACCTCTCGACCGAGATCCGTGAGCTTCACGGCGTACGTACGGGGCTCATCGACGTTTTCGATCGCAACATAGCCGTTTCGCTGAGCCTTTTTGACGACGTCCTTCAAGTTGCTTCGGTTCATTCCGAGAGTCTTCGTGAGCTCACGCTGCTTCGCGCCATCGTCGTTGAGCAGAGCGACGAGCAAAGCGCCCTGGCCGCGCTTATAGCTTTTCGGGCCGTTCTTCTTAAACGCCAAACGAACGAGTTTGTTTGCCTTCTTGAATTGCGCAAGCGTTTTCATTGCTTCATTCATTGTCGGGCCTTTCTACTTGGAGGTATCCCCAGTATACGAGCCGGAACAACGATGGTTTCACGTGCAACACTCTATTCATATTTAATTCGCGGATTACTATTCCCGCAGATTATATTACGGTTCAGTATTATTCATGATTAAATATATCAAACGGTTTTAAGCAAGAATGGATCACATGCAGGGGATAAAAGGGCGTCGGTTCGAATCCCCCGTTGCGGTCCCTGAAACGAAAAAACGCCCGGATGTCCGGGCGTTACCTGTAAAGCTGGCGGAGGAGGAGGGATTCCCGCGCCGCTTCGCGACGCTCTACCCCTCCTTCGCAGGCTCAGTCGGGCAAAACCCTAAAAACGTGCCACTGGCACGTTTTCTTAACGGGTTTCCACCTTATCGGTTCGAATCCCCCGTTGCGGTCCCTGAAACGAAAAAACGCCCGGATGTCCGGGCGTTACCTGTAAAGCTGGCGGAGGAGGAGGGATTCCCGCGCCGCTTCGCGACGCTCTACCCCTCCTTCGCAGGCTCAGTCGGGCAAAACCCTAAAAACGTGCCACTGGCACGTTTTCTTAACGGGTTTCCACCTTATCGGTTCGAATCCCCCGTTGCGGTCCCTGAAACGAAAAAACGCCCGGATGTCCGGGCGTTACCTGTAAAGCTGGCGGAGGAGGAGGGATTCGAACCCTCGTCACCCGGGTTACGGGTGAAACGGTTTTCGAGACCGCCGCATTCAACCACTCTGCCACCCCTCCGCAGGGATGTGACCGACCGGTTTTCAAAAGTCGATCATAAAAGCAAGCGGCAACCTATACGGTCGCCGCTGAAGGTGTCTGGCGGAGAGATGGGGATTTGAACCCCAGATACGCTTGTGACGTATACACGATTTCCAATCGTGCTCCTTCGGCCAGCTCGGACATCTCTCCGCGTGCTCGAATGCTGCTTTTCGTCCGCTTGCGCAAACGTGTCATGCAGCGAGTAGGTATTGTATCGTATTTAGTAGGAACTCACAAGGGAAAAATATTCGTTGTTTTCACCATTTCTCACAACCTGCAACGGAACCCCGAACAGCTCGCTCATCACCTTCCCGCAAAGCAACTCCTCTTTAGGCCCGTCGGCATACAGACGGCCGTTCTTAATAAGCACCAAGCGGCCAATCTCCGGCATGATGTCCTCGGGGTAATGCGTAATGAGGATGACGCCCTTGCCTGCCTGAGCCAGGCGCCTCATGCTCGACCGCACATAGTACATGCCCTGCGGGTCAAGGCCCGTGCAGGGCTCGTCGAGCAGAAGCGTGCTCGGGTTATGCACCAGCGCACGGGCAATCAACACGCGACGTTTCTGCCCGCTTGAGAGCGTCGTGACGTCGCGATCAGCCAGCGACGCGATGCCGAGCATCTCCAGGGCTTCAAAAGCCCGCCTGCGCGACTCATCGGTCGAGTGCAGATTCATATTGCTCGGCAAGCCAACCGTACCGAACAAGCCGCCCTCAACAATCTCCGCCGCAGGCAGATGGACCGCAATTTGCGACTGCATCGAAGCCGACACGATGCCGATCTCGCGCTTGACCTGATCGAGCGTTGCCCGCGGGTTCCCAAGAAACCTCACCGGCGGCTCATCCCGATACAACGGCAAAACCTCGCGGGTGATCATGTTCACGAACGTAGACTTGCCCGCCCCATTCGGGCCGACGATGGCGATGTTCTCGCCGCAACCCAGCGTGAAGTCATCGACCTGCAATATCGTCTTCCCCGCACGGACGACCTGAGCGTCACGCAGTTGGAACAAACAGGGGCTTTCTTCGGCTTCGTTCATTTTCTCTCCTTCTCCATCCCATTCCATAAAAGAAGGGAACCCGTCGCCAGGTTCCCTTCTCGTGATATCTTTCCTCGTTCCCTAGTTGGAAGAAGAGGTAGTGTTCGAAGAGCTCGACTCGGAAGAGGAGTTGCTGGATTCCTCCGAAGTCGCCGTCTCGGAGCTGCTGCTCGAGGAGTCGGTCGAAGTCTCTGTGTCGCTGCTCGACGACGAATCGCTGTTGTACTTCGACATGTCAACCGCATAGGGAAGACCCTCGGGCATGTCGTTGATCTGCAGGTTGGCGTTGCTCTTCTGCTCCTGCAGCCAGCTCTGGTAGTTGGTCGTCTGGGTGGAGGACTGCAGCGATGCCTTAATGGTTTCCTGCCACTCGCTGGGAATCTGGTCGATGCTGGTGACCTTCACCGTTTCAGTGCCGTCGTCGGCTTTTTCCTTCGGGGCATTGAAAACGTCGGTGCACTTGATGATGTGAATGCCGTAGGTGCTGGTGACAAGGCCGCTGACCTGGTCTTTCTCAAGACCCGACAGAGCATCGGTGTACTCGGTCACAAACGAGCTGGTCTTATCCCAACCCACATCGCCGCCGTCTTCCTTGGAGCCGCTGTCCTGGGAATATTGCTTGGCTGCCTCGGCGAAATCAAGTTCGCCGGAATTGATCTTGTTGAGCACTTCCTGAGCGGTGGCCTCATCATCGGCGTTGAACAGGATATGGGACGAACGCTTCGCCCCGTCGTAGGCGCTCGCGTACATCTGCGCGTACTGCAGCATGTCGTCTTGGCTCGGCTCCTCATCGGACGTGAACGTGTTGTACAGGGCCTTGGCCTTCAGCTGCAGCTCGATCTCGGAGCGGTACTCGTCCTCGGTCATGCCGGCCTGCTCCAGAGCGGACTGCCACTTCTCATCGCTATCGTAGTTGGCCTTCATCTTCTCGACATAGCTGTCCACCTCGGAGCTATCGACGGTAATGCCGCGCTCCTCGGCGCCAGACTTGATCAATTCGCGGGTGACGTAGGTGTTGATGATCTGCTCGCGCACAGCCGAGGGATCGGTACCCATCTGAGCAAGGTAGTTGCCCCAGGAATCATCGTCGGTCAGGCCCTGCTGCTGACGAACGCTTTCGATGTAGTCGGTGATGGTGTTCTCGTAGATGTTCGTACCATTGATGGTCGCAGCTACGGGATTGTCCGATTGCTGGTTGTTGCCCGAGCAACCCGCGATGCCGGCGATGCAGGCGGCGGAAATGCCCAGGGTGCAAACCACTTTGACGAGACGTGAAGCTTTCATAAGACCCTTCCTCAAATAGGGATCCGCGCGATGAGATTGCGCAGCGGAAGAAAAAATCAAGCGGGTGCATTTTCCCACATACGCCAAACCATCCTTACTCACGCACAATATGCCCACGTACGCTTCACAGCACCATTCATTCCGCTGAATAATCGCGCCGAAAGCAAAGGGAGCCGCCCATCTGGATAGACGGGCGGCTCCCTTCATCGGCTTCGCTTTCGGTGGGCAACCTTGCAGGCGCGGGGCGGCTAGTTACTTCTTGTTTGCCTTCTTGCGCTCAATCGTGGAGAGGATGCGCTTGCGCAGGCGAATGGACTGAGGCGTGATCTCGACCAGTTCGTCGTCCTCGATGTACTCGAGAGCCTCTTCGAGCGTGAACGTGATGGGCGGCGTCAGCTGGATGGCCTTGTCAGCGGTGGAAGAACGCTGATTGCCGAGGTTCTTCGTCTTGGAAACGTTGACGACCATGTCGCCTTCCTTCGCCGACTCGCCGACGATCATGCCCTCGTAGCACTCGTCGCCGGGCTTGACGAACAGGCGCCCGCGCTGCTGGAGCGTATCGAGCGCGTAGGCAACAGCCTTGTCGGTCGCCATCGCGATCATGCAGCCGTTCTTGCGACCCTCCATCTCACCGGAGTAGGGGCCGTATTCGCGGAAGTGGTGGAACAGCACCGCCTCGCCGTGGGTTGCGTTCAGGATGCGGGTCTTCAAGCCCATAGTGCCGCGCGAGGGGATGGAGAACACAAGATGCGTCATATTCTCGTCGGAGACCATGTCTTCCATGATGCCGCCGGCGGTTCCCATGACTTCGATGGCCTTGCCAGAGTAGTCGTTGGGGACGTCAACCGTCGCTTCCTCGATAGGCTCGAGCTTGTTGCCGGCCTCGTCGGTCTTGTAGACGACCTGCGGGCGCCCAACCTGGAATTCGAAACCCTCGCGGCGCATGGTTTCCATAAGGACGGAAAGATGCAGAACGCCGCGGCCGGCAACCTTCACGCCGGATTTATCCTCGGTCTCGTCGATGCGCATGGAGATATTGCTCTCCTTCTCGCGCATGAGGCGCTCCTTGAGCTGGCGGGCACCGACAATATCTCCCTCGCGCCCAACGATCGGGCTGGTGGAAGCCTCGAAAACGACGGACATCGTAGGCTCTTCGACCTTGATGGCCTTCATCGCGACCGGATTCTCCGGATCGGTGATCACGTCTCCGATATCGGCATCCTCCACACCGATGACCGCGACGATATCGCCGGCATGCGCCTCGGGAACTTCGGTCTTGCCCAGGTTCTCGAAGGTGTAGACCTTGCGGATTTGCGCGTTGTAGGAAGTGCCGTCCGCCTTGTTGACGACGACCTGCTCCTTTTCGTGCATGGTGCCGCTATACAGGCGCCCGACGCCAATGCGGCCTTCGTAGCTGCTGTGATCGACCGTGCACACCTGCAGGGCAACCGGACCTTCGACATCGACGTCGGGGCAGGGAATCTCCTTCAGGATGGTGTCGAGCAGCGGCACCATGTCCATGTTGTCGTCATCGTACTCGTAGCGGGCGTATCCGTTGACGGCCGAGGCATACACCACGGGGAAGTCGAGCTGTTCATCGGAAGCGCCGAGCTCGACCATGAGGTCGAAAACCTTATCGACGGCGGCATCGGGGTCGGCGTTGGGACGGTCGATCTTGTTCACCACGACAACGATGCGAAGTCCCTGCTCAAGAGCATGGGAAAGCACGAAACGGGTCTGAGGCTTGGGGCCTTCGTACGCATCGACAATCAAAAGCGCGCCGTCGGCCATATTCAGCACGCGCTCCACCTCGCCGCCGAAGTCGGCGTGGCCAGGGGTGTCGATGACGTTGATCTTGACGTCCTTGTAGTTGATGGAGATATTCTTGGAGAGGATGGTGATGCCGCGCTCGCGCTCCTGATCGTTGGAGTCGAGGACGCGCTCCTGAACTTCCTGGTTGTCGCGGAACACATGAGACGCGAACAGCAGTCGGTCGACCAGGGTGGTTTTGCCGTGGTCGACGTGCGCGATGATGGCGACGTTTCGAAGGTTCTCCTGCTTCATGAAACTGCTTTACTCCTTTTCCATTTCGCGAGCGATGCGTCGCTCTTCTTTGTTTAGCTCATTGATATGTTCGGTAAGCGTAGTTATGGACCGTTGCGATGATACCACCTGAACAATCCCCCAAACTGCCGCAGCGGAGCCTATCGCGGCGACAACACCGAACAACCCGAAAGGCCGACGTCCCGCAAGCAGGGCGACAAGCGCGCCGATAACCGCCATGCCGATGCCGTTTCGACGCTCGTCGAGCGCCACGTCGCGCTGCTTGACGAGCTGCGTCCTTGCGGCGGCGATGCCGGCGAGGCGTGCATCTTCCGACGACGCCTCCGCACGCCGGGACCCTCCCTGCCCGCGGGAGCCCTTCCCGTTCATGAGAAAGTCGTAGGCTTCCTGAAGGTTCTTGAATTGCTCGGTGGCTCGCTCCTGAAGCTTCTTATTGGTGGCAAACCGATCGGGATGCAGTATTTGCGCCGTCTCCCGATAGGCGACCTTGATGTCCTCCTGAGTGGCGTCTTCATCCAACCCAAGCGCCCTGAGCGCCTCGAGCCGATTCATGAAACCCTCCTCACTCCGCTTCCCAACCGCTAGCTATAAAAAATCGCAGGCAAATGCCCGCGATGTTCGTCTTGCCAGTATTAAAAAAAGCAGACCCGCTAACGAGCCTGCCTCTTGTTAATGGTGGAGGTTAGGGGGATCGAACCCCTGACCTCAGGCTTGCAAAGCCCGCGCTCTCCCAGCTGAGCTAAACCCCCGAAAACACTTTTACAATAATAAACGCTCCACCGGCAAACTCGGCTCACGGTGGAGCGTTTATCGCAAGAGAAATGGTGGGCCCGAATGGATTTGAACCAGCGACCTCACGCTTATCAGGCGTGCGCTCTAACCAACTGAGCTACGGGCCCTTGCAAAGTGCTTGGCTATTATAACCAGACTGTTTTTCGACGGTCAAGAACTTTTTTCAACTTTGTGAGAAAATTTTTTCAGATGAGGTTTGGCGTTTTCAAAAAGACGCCAAATATGGCTTTGACCTCATGTTTTCATCCCTACCTCACTATGAATGCATGCACATCGCGGCTTACGGACGCTTATACTCTTTCTGACAAGGGGTCAATATTCAGTATAGTGAAACCGTTTCCGCTTCCCAGGATTCAACGATAAGGAGTTCCATCATGATTCCAATCCAGGTGCTATCCCTTATCGTCACACCCGCCCCAGGCCCGTCAGTCATCGTCCTGCAGGCAATCGAGGACTGCGTTGCCGAGGGGAAAAGTCGCGTTGTCCCCATCTGGATTGGAAACAACGAGGCGGTGCAACTCGGCATCGCCCTTAACAAGGCGAAAACCGCCAGGCCGGCCACCCATGATCTATTCCTTGACGCCATAACCAATCTCGATGCGTGCGTCGATCACGTAGTCATCAACAACGTGAAGGGCGCGATGTTCTTCGCCCAGCTCACGCTTCGCCAGCACGGTCGCCTCATCTCGCTCGATGCCCGGCCGAGCGATGCCTTGTCGCTGGCGATACGCCAGCATGCGCCGCTGTATATCGAAGACGCCGTCCTTGAGAAGGCATCCTTCCCCTACATAAAGAAAGTCACCGCCGAGGGCGCCTCGGCAGAGAGAGAGCTCGCCGAGTTTCATTCCTTCATAACAAACCTCGCCCCGGACGACTTCGACGAGGAAGTGTAATTCTTCCCATAATGCAAACAAACAGAGTATTCGGTGATTTACCTGCTGTTTCACGATATAGAAAGAGGGATGTTTCACGTGAAACATCCCTCTTCGAGGTATCTATACAAAGCTAAATCAAGTTGGACCTACCCTTCGGAAGACTCCCCGGCGGCCTCCGCCTCAACAGATTCGCCTTCGACATCAGCCTCGTCGTTCTTCCCATTGCTGGAAATAGCGACGGCGGTGACGCGATCGTCCTCAGCAACGTTCATCACACGAACGCCCTGAGTGGAACGCCCGAGCTCCGAGATTCCCTCGACCGGCGTCCTGACGACCACGCCCTCCTCGGACATGATCATGATTTCATCCTCATCGGCAACAATTTTCATTGCTGCAAGGAGACCCTTCTTCTCGGTCATCGTAATCGTGTAGACACCTTGACCGCCACGGTGATGGGAAGGATATTCCGCGATAGGCGTACGCTTTCCGTAACCTTTCTCCGTGATAACGAAGAGATCGGTTCCCTCTCGCGCGATCTCCATGCCTAAAACCTTGGAATCGGCGGGGACATTCATGCCGCGGACGCCCATGGTTCCACGGCCCATCGCTCGAACCTCGTCTTCGGGCCACATGATCGCCTTGCCGGCACTGGACACCATGATGACATTTTCGCCCGGGGCGACGCGGCGGACGCTAATCAATTCATCGCCGTCTTTCAGGTTGATGGCAATCAAGCCATCGCGGCGCGTGCGGTCGTAGAGCTCCATCGAGGTCTTCTTCACCATGCCGTGCTCGGTTGCGAACATGAGATATTCGTCCTCGGGGAAGTCCTTCGTCGCGATAACCGCACTGATGGTCTCTCCCTGCTCGAGCGGAAGCAGGTTCACAATCGCGCTGCCGCGGGCATGGCGCGATGCCTCCGGCAACTCGTACACCTTCAAGCGATACACCTTGCCCTTGGTGCTGAAGAAGAGCATGTAGGAGTGCGTCGAGGCGACGAAGAGATGCTCCACATAGTCGTTGTCCTTCAGGTTCACGCCCTGCATGCCCTTGCCGCCGCGCTTTTGCTGCCTGTATGTCGCAACGGGGAGGCGTTTGACGTAACCGGCCTTCGTCACCGTCACGACCATGCTCTCCTCGGCAATGAGGTCCTCGACGTCGAGGTCCTTCGCTGCTTCCGAAAGCGTCGTCTTGCGGGCGGTGCCGAACTTCTTCTTTATCTCGCCAAGCTCTTCCTTGATGATATTGCGTACCAGCTGCGGGTCGGAAAGAACGCTCTTGAAGTAGGCAATCTTTTCGCGCAGCTCCTGCAACTCCGCTTCAATCTTCTCACGTTCCAGGCCGGTCAGGCGACGCAGGCGCATCTCCAAGATGGCAGCCGTCTGCTTGTCGGTAAGCCCGAATCGCTCGGTAAGGCGCGAAGCCGCTTCCTTGTCGGTCTGTGAAGAGCGGATGATATGAATGACCTCGTCGATGTTGTCGAGGGCGACAACATAGCCCTCCAGAATATGGGCGCGCTCCTCGGCCTTAGCCAGTTCGTAACGCGTACGCCGTACGATGACGTCTTCCTGATGGGCGATGTAGTAGTGCAGCATCTCCTTCAGAGACAAAACGCGCGGCACACCGTCCACCAGAGCCAGCATGATCACCCCGAAGCCAACCTGCAGCTGCGTATGCTTGTACAGCTTGTTTAGGACGACCTGCGGGATGGCGTCTTTCTTCAGCTCGATGATGATGTCGATGCCGTGGCGGTCGGCGCCGTCGTGGATATTCGAAATCTCGGGAAGCTTCTTCTCGCGGACGAGCTCACCGAGTTTCTCGAGTAGGCGCTGGCGATTCACCTGGTAGGGAATCTCCGTGACGACGATCGAGCTCTTGCCGTTCTTGCCCTCGTCGATCCTGCATTTTGCGCGGACGGTCAGGCTGCCGCGACCCGTTTCGTAAGCGTCGAGGATGCCCTTCTTGCCCATGATTATGCCGCCGGTCGGGAAGTCCGGGCCGGGAAGCGCCGACATCAGTTCGGCAGTCGTCACGTCCGGGTTGTCGAGCATCAGGCACGTGGCATCGATGGTTTCGCCGAGGTTGTGCGGCGGGATATTCGTCGCCATGCCCACGGCGATGCCGTTACTGCCATTGACCAGCAGGTTCGGGAAACGGGCGGGTAAAACCGTCGGCTCTTCGAGGCTTTCGTCGTAGTTGGGCTGGAAATCGACCGTCTCCTTGTCTAAGTCGCGCAGCAGCTCCATGGCCGCTTTGTCCAGACGAGCCTCGGTGTAACGCATTGCAGCCGCTGAGTCTCCGTCGATCGAACCGAAGTTGCCGTGCCCGTCAACCAGCGGGACGCGCATGCTGAACGGCTGGGCCAGGCGCACCATGGTGTCGTACACGGCCGAATCGCCATGAGGGTGGTACTTGCCGATGACGTCGCCGACAGTACGGGCCGACTTCATATGGGGGCGGTTCGGGGTGTAGCCCGACTCGTTCATGGCATACAAGATGCGGCGATGCACGGGTTTCAGGCCGTCGCGCACGTCAGGCAGGGCGCGGCTGACGATGACGCTCATGGAATATTCCAAGAACGAAGCAGCCATCTCTTTGCCCAGGTAAGCGGCTTTGACGGTGGTGCCTTCGCCGCCATTGGCCCCCTCGATGACGGAGCCGTGGGGATTGGCAACCGTGGACATGTCAATCAGGGAGCGAGCCTTGTCTTCTTCCGATACGAGAGCCCCAGGCGCAACCGAAGAGGAAGAGCCGCCCGCTTGCTCGCCGAGGGCATCCTCGGAAGCATCGTCGACCTCGGCATCCTCTTCAGCGGCGTCGACGAGCCGCTTGAGGTCTTCCGGAAGCTCCTCGTCGCCCATGCCGTCGCGATTGTCGGTGTTATCTGCCATTCAATTCTCCTAAATGTCCAGGAAGCGAACGTCGCGGGCGTGCTTTTGAATGAATTCCTTGCGCGGCTCGACCTGGTCGCCCATCAGTTCGCTCACGGCACGCTCTGCCTCGGCGGCATCGTCGATGCTCACCTGCAGAAGCGTTCTGGTGGCCGGCTCCATCGTGGTTTCCCAGAGCTGGTCGGGGTCCATTTCGCCCAAGCCCTTGTAACGCTGCACATCGAACTTCTCCGACCCGCCCATCGCCGCAAGCTCCTGGCTAAGGCTGTTCTCGTCGTAGATGTAGCGCTCGATCTTCGTTGAGCGGGTGTTCTTCTTCTTCACGCCGTAAATGGGCGGGCACGCGATGTATACGTAACCGCGGTTGATCAGCTCGGGCATGTAGCGATAAAAGAACGTCAGCAAAAGGATACGGATATGGGCGCCGTCGACATCGGCATCGGTCATGATGATGATGCGATGATAACGCGCCTGATCGGCATCGAAGTCTTCCCCGATGTTGGTGCCGATAGCCGTGATCAGCGACGAAATGGTGTCGCTGGAAAGCGCGCGATGCAATCCCGCACGCTCAACGTTGAGAATTTTGCCGCGCAGGGGCAGGATGGCCTGCGTCTTACGGTCGCGCGCCTGCTTGGCGCTGCCGCCTGCCGAATCGCCCTCTACTATGAAAATTTCGGACTCTTCAGGCTTCTTCGAGGAGCAGTCGGCCAGCTTGCCCGGCAAGGCGAACGAGTCGAGCACGTTCTTGCGCCGCGTCATCTCGCGTGCCTTGCGCGCAGCTTCGCGAGCCTTCAGCGCTTGCGTCGCCTTGCCGATGATTTTCTTCGCCGGGGATGGATTCTCCTCCAAGTACTCGGCAAGCCCCTTCGTCACCGCATTCTGCACGAGCGGACGAATCTCGGTGTTGCCGAGCTTCGTTTTCGTCTGACCCTCGAACTGCGGGTCGTGCAGCTTCACCGATACGACCGCCGCCAAGCCCTCACGGGTGTCGTCGCCGGAAAGGTTGCTGTCCTTTTCCTTCAGAATGCCCTTGCTGCGGGCGTATTCGTTGATGGTTCGCGTCACGGCCTGCTTGAAGCCGTCGAGATGCGTGCCGCCCTCATGGGTGTTGATGTTGTTCGCGAACGCCATGACCGAGTTCGAGGAATACGACGTGGACCACTGCATGGACACTTCCACGGTCCCGTCTGCGTTTTCGGCCTCGAAATATATAGGCTCGTTGAGCGCCTCGCGGCCTTTATTGAGGAATTTGACGAAGTCGATGATTCCGCCCTGCGCCTCGAAAACCTCGGTGCGCACTTCGCCGGCCGCTTCGCCGTTGACGCTGTTGACGTCGGCGCGCTCATCATGAAGCGTGATTTTCAGGCCCTTGTTCAAGAAAGCCATCTCACGGAAGCGGGAAGCCAGGGTGTCATAATCATAGATGGTCGTCTCGGTGAAAATCTCCGGGTCGGGCCAGAACGTCACCCGCGTGCCCGTCCTGTCCGCCGAACCTATCTCGTGGAGCTTCGTCTTCGTCTTGCCGTGATCGAAATCGATTTCATACTCCTTGCCCTCGCGTCGCACGTTCACCTGAACGCGAGTCGACAGGGCATTCACCACGGAAACACCGACGCCGTGCAGGCCGCCGGAAACCTTGTATCCCTCGCCACCGAACTTACCGCCGGCATGAAGAATGGTCAGAACAACCTCGACGGTGGGGATTCCCTCCTTCGGGTGCAAGTCGACGGGAATTCCACGGCCGTCGTCGTCGACGGTAATGGAGTTGTCGGGATGGATCCACACCTCGATCTGCTTGCAGTAACCGGCGAGCGCCTCGTCCACCGCGTTGTCAACCACCTCATATACGAGGTGATGCAAGCCGCGGGGGCCGGTCGAGCCGATATACATGCCAGGACGCTTCCGGACCGCCTCCAAGCCCTCGAGAACCTGGATATCCGAGCCGTCGTAATGATCAGGTTTAGCTGCCACTGACACGCTCCTTCGTGATTCGTTATCCAATACCTTGTTATGTATTAGTGTATCACACGGGATGCCGTATCCTGCCGCTCCATAGCCTTTACAGCCCACCAGACGCCATCTAAGCCCCTATTTTCAACTTTGATGCAACTTTTCCCACTAAGGAATCAGAATGGCTTCGAATTCGCATCGAGAGCCTTCAATATCGATTCGCGCAGAGCGGCCGGCTCGACAGATGCCGCCTGCTCTTTAAGGCGAGCGGCGGCAGAGGCGGTTATCTGCGGCTCCGGCCCACTTGCTGCGGCGGCGTCGGGCGAGAAAAGCGTTTTTTCGTTTCGGTAAGGATGCCTGCGCAGCATGTCGCGCCGAGAAGCCTTGATGGAAAACACGTCCACGCGCTCGCCCTGCTCGTTCAGCTTCATCTTCAGGAACTCCTGCCGCGCGTCGATATCGGAGCGGACCATGGCATCGTCGGCATAGACGATGATAAGCGTACGCCCCCGACCGACCCGCGCAGCTGCGGGGTCCTCCGTTTTGTCGGGGCTGACGATATAGACCGCGTTGACGTGATCGAGAACTAAGCCGGCGGCTTCCCGATACACTGCCTCAACGGCGCACTTCCATCGAACATGCACTTCAGCCACGCGTTGTGCACGTGCAGTTTGGGGGTCCGAGCCTCCTAAACCTCGCAGCATCGAGCCAAGCGCTTGACCGAGCGACGTGCGTCCCGTTCTCCCAGGCAACTTACCTTCAGTTTTTTTCGAAACCACGCTATACCCCGCTTTCCCCAATGCCTTCTCGCATCGGAAGTTCGACGATGCGCGCGGATGCCAGCAAGTCGTCGTCAAAATATGCGAGGTTCGCCGTCGTGACGAACGTCTGAATATCCCCCGAAACGAACTGGACCAAAGCACGGCGGCGCCTCTCGTCCAACTCGCTCATCACATCGTCGAGCAAAAGGACGGGATTCTGCCCAAGCATGTCGCGTAGCAGTGAGACCTCGGCGAGCTTGAACGACAGAACCAAGGAGCGCTGCTGCCCCTGGCTGCCGTACACCCCAGCTGGCCGGCCATCGATGAGAAACTCCATGCGATCGGCGTGCGGGCCTACCAGGCTCCTCTTGCGTGCCCGCTCCCTGTCCAAACAAGACAGGAGAGCCGAGGACATCGCAGCGCGCGCGTCGTCTCGACTCATCGTCTCGCCCTCTTTCAGATATTCCCCTTCTCCAAACCACGACGGGGCGTAGCAAGCTTGCAGAGATTCGCCATGCCCGGCGATATCGGCATAATAGCTTGCCATATATCGGGCAAGCTTGGCGAACAATGCCGCTCTATAGCAGACGAGCTGAGCCCCGCAGGTGACCATCAGCTCATTGACGCTTTCCAAATACAGCCGATCGGCATCATCTTTCAGCAGGGCGTTCTTCTGGCGCAGCACCTTGTCGAAATCCCTGCGGATAAGGTAGTGGTTGCGCGAAAGCTGCGAGCCTACCTCATCGAGCGCGTTGCGTCGAATAGTCATGGCGCCCTTGGCGAGTGCGAGGTCGTCGGGGGTGAAGGCGACGGAAGGCACGAGCCCTTTGAGGTCTGCGGCGCGCTTCGCCTTCCCATTCACGGAAAAAGTACGCTTTCCTTCCGCTATCACCGACATGATATCGAGCTGACGGTTCTCGTCCTCCACATGCATACGCAGGTTTGCAACCCGCGAGCCTTCGCGAACAAGCTGCAAACCGGTCGGATGTCTAAAAGAGGTTTGCGCCGTGAGAAGCTGCACGCCCTCCACGATGTTAGTCTTGCCTGTCGCGTTCGGGCCGACGAGCACTGTCAGCGGCCCAATGCCCCCAAGCTCGAATCTCTCGTAGTTGCGGAAGTTCGCAAACGATATATGCGTTATAGACAAGCTCACTTGCGCACGGTGCCGAATCTTTAAGAGATGCGGACGGGCATGACGAGGTACAGGAAATTCTCCCCCTCGCCCGCCTTGAAGATGCCCGGCTTCATTCCGGATTGCACCTCGAGGTATACGTCGTCGGTAGCTACCGACCCCAGGCCATCGAGCACATAGGTGTAGTTGAAGGCGATTTCCACGCTTTCACCCTCGCCCGAGCACGAAATGGTCTCCTGCGCAGAACCGATGTCCTGAGCCGCCGCCGAAAGCTGGATGCTTTGGCTGGCCACATCGATGGAGAACTTCACCGGTGAGCTCTGCTGGCCGAGGATGGACGTACGCTTGACGCCCGACACTAGATGGTCGAGGTTGATCTTCACGCGCGTTGCGTACGAATCGGGAAGGAGCTGCCGGTAGTTGGGGAAGTTGCCTTCAATACGGCGATTGATGAAGACGGTGTCCTGATACGTCACAACGATTTGATTTTCGGCCAACGCGATGGAGATATCGCTGTCGGTGCGGGAAAGGGAGGCGAGTTCCTGCAGGAACGAGCCGGCGATAACCGCCTGAAATCCCTCCGCAGCCGACTCGCTGAGCGTCGTCTCGGAGATGGCGAGGCGGTAAGAGTCCGTTGCGACCATCTTCAGCGTCTGTCCCTCGAGAGTGATGAGCACGCCGGTTAAAATCGCACGGCTTTCATCTTTAGATACGACGCGGGCAACGCGTTTGACCATGGAAGAGAACTGGGAGAACGGAATGGATATGCACTGCTGCGTGTCGACGTGGGGGAACCCCGGAAAATCTTCCGCGTCAAGCGTTTTGATTGAGAAGGACGAGGTATCGCAGGTGATGATCGCCGCCTCCTCGCTCGCATCGATGTGTACGGCGGCGTCGGGCAGATTCTTCACGATATCGGAAATCAATTTACCCGGGAATACCGATTTGCCCTCCTCCTCAACGAGCGCGGGGACGGTATATTGGATCGAGAGCTCCAGGTCCGTTGCCTGCAGCGTAATGTGGTCGACCTCGGCCTGCATATATATGCCCGAGAGGATGGGCAGCGTCGAGCGCGTTGCAATGCCTTTAAGCACCACCGCTATCGCATTCTGCAATTCACTCTGATTGATGCTGAATTTCATGGAGACCTCTCTCTACTCAGTCTTCTTGCTTATCTTCTCGTTCTTCTTTATATAGTACTTGTTTTAATAGTTATCATAATAAGCACGGTTGAAATGTTAGGAACCGACGTTTCCGCACGTCAATGCTTGAAAAATATTCCTCTCCACCTGTGCGTTTCGGGCGCTTCGCCTCCACCGCATTTATTGCTTTAGTTATCTTTCCCCTGTCCTTGCTGGGTTTCCCTCAACCGTTCAAGATGTTTTACCCTGGTTTTCAGCCGCGGGTGTTTTCGGTGTTTCACGTGAAACATTTCAAGGTGCGTGGCTTACATATCCCGAATCTGCTGCTTCAAGGTTTCCATTTCCTCTCGTAGAACCCGGTTCTCCCTCATCTTCTCTTCGATGTTCCGCACCGAATACATGGCTGTCGAATGGTCCCGGTTGAACTTCTTCCCAATGTCTTCGTAAGGGATGTCGAGTAAATCTCGGCAGAGGAAGATGGCAACTTGACGCGCATGGGTGATGTTGCGAGCTCTCTTGGGACCGACGATGTCCGCGTGGCTAACCTTGTAGAACTGCTCGGCTTCCTTCTGAATGTCCTCAACGGTGAGGCGCTTGCTCGGGCCGCCCGAGAAATGGTTCTCGAGGAGCGCCCTTACGTCGGCTACGGTGAAGTTTGGTTGGTTCGTGTATTGGATCTGCCAGATGACCTTTGTCACCGCGCTCTTGAGCTCCCTGACATTTGAGCTTGAATTCTCCGCGATGTACATCTGAATTTCGGACGGTATATCGATGCCCGCCATTGCGCCGGAGCTCTTGCAGTCGTCGATGTAGCCCTTTACGATTCCGAGCTTCGTCTCAATCTCGGGCGGCTGGATATCCATGGTGCCGCCGGAGTTGAAACGGGTCTTGTAGCGTTCGTCGATGTCGATGTTGCTGGGCGCCCGGTCGGCGGACAGCACCACTTGCTTTCCCTGGTTCGTCAGCTTGTTGAAAATGTCGAAGACGATATTGAGCGTCGCTTTCTTCCCTTGCAGCGATTGTACGTCGTCGATGAGTAGCACATCGGCGTCCTCGTATCTTTTTTGGAAGGTCCTGAAGCTCGCCTTGTCCTTATCGTGCTCCGCGACGGCGTTCGAATAATCGTTCGTGATTTCGTTCGCGTCGACGTAGACCACCTTAAGGGACGGCATGTTGCGGTTGATATAGTTCTGGATGGAGCGCAGCAGGTGCGTTTTCCCCAAACCCGATTTCCCGTAGAGGAATAGGGGGTTTAGCGGGGTTTTGCCCGGTGCTTCGGCGACGCTCACCGCCATTGAATATGCCATCCTGTTCGAATCCCCCACTACGAAGTTTTCGAACGAGAAGCTTGACAGCGATGCGGCTTCCCCCCCGGCGCCCCTCGGCTCCCCGCTTGGGGAATCTGCCTGGGGTGCTTGATCGGCAACCGTTGGTTTTTCTGCCGGCTCTTCGTGCACTGTTAATCGCGGGGCGGCCGGTTGCTGCTGAAGGGGAGTTGCTTGGACGGGGGTTACCGTCTCCGGTTGTGCTGTCTGAGCTGGCGACGCAATTGGCGACGTCGTCGGCTGCATGGTATTTGCCGAAGCGCCGCTTTCGGCCGGCCTTGCTGCTGCTGCAGCGACCGCCGGCTGAGGTGCCTGAACCGGCGAGGCGTATGCTTCAATCCCTACCGTGAACGGCATTCCGCATATTTCCTCGAGCGCCATCTCTATGTAGGTGATGTAGTGGCGCTCAATCCATGTTTTGATGAAGTCCGTATCCGCGCTCAGCATTATGAAGCCCATGTTGGCCGCCTGGGGGTGCAGGCGCGAGAAGAATGCGTCGACTTGATTTTTATCGATGTTGTCATACTGCTTAATGCGCGCGCAAACATTGGCCCATAGCTGTTCGGTTTCTTCGCTGTCCATCACATTCCTTCGCTGCTCGGTCGCGTCGTGCGCTTGTCTTGTCCGCATTCGTGTCCGGGTTCTTCACTAGGGTATTGCACCGTCGGTCCCCTTTGTGGAGAACACTAAATCTGCTGCGCCGCCATTGATCCCATTTCGGTCAGAACATACTTCTTATCAGCGGTTTTGGCGATAAGATTGCTGTCCTCGAGTTTCCCTAGGCGCTGATAAATCGTTGATACCGGTATACCGGTCGCGTGGTTTAGGTCTGTCGTTCCCATGGCGCCGTTTCCGGCAATCGCCTTGAGAATCGCCTTCGCATTGTCGTTGAGGGTGGAAACTACGTGTTGCACGTTGTAGCCCTGCGGGTATCCCCCCTGTTGGGCCGGCTGCTGATAGCCCGGCTGTTGATAACCTGGCTGCTGGTAGACGCGCTGCGGCTGCGACGGCTGCATCTGCTGCCCGGCGACCGCGCTCATGGGTGTCTGCTGGAGTCCCGGTGCCTGCTGGGGATAGTATGCCTCGGTCCCGTAGGGCGCGCCCGTCTGTATTGCCCATGCCTGCGGCTGCGCCGCCTGCTGCTGGTATGCGCCCCAGGCCGGCTGAGGCTGCCCCTGTATGCTTTGGTAGCCTTGGTTTTGATAGGTGCTCATCGGTTGCGCGTATCCGTAACCCATTGCGTTTTGGGTGTTTGGGACCGGCTCAAGACTCGGTGTCATCCCCTGCATGGCCCCACTCGCGAATATCTCGGCTCTTTCGTCGTCCCCGGCCTGCTCGCTGCGGGCGCTGATAGTCACGACCGACCCCGTGCCGAGGTTGTCTTCTATCGTGATGGTGCCGTGCGTGAATTCCAGATACTCCTTCACGATCGGCAGTCCCGACCCCACGCCCCTGATATAGCTCTTCATCGGCTCGGTTGCCGAGCTGAAGCCAGGGAGCTGGGCTCTATCTTTCCAGGGGATGCCCGGCCCTTGGTCTGCGAATCTCACCGTGTTGCCCGCATCGAGGATGGATACCGTTGCTTCCTTGAACCTCGCATGGATGAAGTTCTCCGACACTTCCCGTATCACCGTGTAGGGAATGGTTCCTCCGGCTTCCCGCGCTTGCTCGTAGACATACGACGCGAGCTTCTCTATGAACTCGCCAGTGGGGGCCGGCTCGACGATGGTGACGCGAGGCGCACTCAGCAAATCGTCGTACAAAGCTATGCGCGCGACGCTGTCTACGTGAGTGAAGTCGTATTCACCTTCATTTTTATACGGTGAATTGTCGGGATTTGTCGTATCCATCTGGTGTTTTGCAGCCTTTCCCGTTTCTTCTTTCGCAAGTTTTGCACAATTTCCGGAAAACTTTCTGAAAAGTGTACCTTCTTTTCATGTTCAGTTCCATGAGTTCAGGGGAAATACCGCAACGTTTCAGGATGATTTCCGTATTCATGCATAGTTTTCCATAGTGATTCCTTCGCCTTTTCGTTTTGTTTTCCACTTTTCGTTCGTAAATTGTTGAAAACTATGAAAACCGTTGTGAATACGCTTTGTCTGGCGGAGTGAGATTTCTTACGTGTTGTTGAAAAGAAGGGGCCGCGATGGGTGTCAGAGGGGCTTCCCGTCGCCCGCCCGCGCCCGGTTAGTGGAAATGGTTGAAAGCCTCGCCGGGGTTGAATGATTCGCATCTGAAAAAATCCTTTTCCACTGGCTACTGTAAAAGCCCAGGTGAAACGGTGTGTTTAATAAGATGGGCTTTTAAACGTGCAGGTGAGGCGCTTGCTGTCGAGCTGTATTTTCTTCTTGACTTTTCGCAATGGGTGATGTTTTCCACATAGAGTCACACGTGGATGTCTGAGTTTTCAACATTTTCCACAATGAAGTTAACCGTTTCGGGGGAATTCTCCTCTCGCTCGATCTGGAGAACGTGCGGGAACTACTCGCTTAGCTTTCCAGGAACTATGGCTTGTGGGTGTACGGTTTCAAACCCTATCTATAGTGGCTCACCTGCGAAAATGTGATAATCTTGTGCGATGGCTGAAAAAATACGGGGCAAT
>CAVGAF010000018.1:0-28009 GCA_963627055.1 Butyrivibrio sp. CAG:318
GCCGACTACGAGTCGTCCGACCTCTCCGTGCTGGGCAAGTTCGCCGACAAGGACGCGGTGTCGCCCTGGGCCGCGCACGCGATGGCCTGGGCCGTCGAGGAGGGCCTGGTTTCCGGCTGGGACAACGGCGCCGAGCGCCAGCGCGAGCTCAAGCCCGGCGAGGCGGTGGCCCGCGAGCGCGCCGCGGTGGTGCTCGCCAACGCCTTCGCGGCCGGCGTCCTGAAGTAGGGAAAAGAGTGTCGCGCCTTCGGCGCTCTCTGTTGAGGTTCGAGCTTTCGCTCGAACCTACGAAAAGTCCCGTTCGAGGTTGATTTTCTGCCGGAAGTAGGCGCGTTCGCAAGGGCGCGCTTCCGGCGAAGGCGGATCATCGATCGGATAGCGGCCGGCGGGGCAATTTGCCTCGCCGGCCAATTCTTTATCTGCTTAGGTCGCGGGCTAGCTCTCCGATTGCCTCGCAGAAGGTGGGGTGGGGATGGATCACGCGCGCCAGCTGGGCTGCGGTCAGCCTCAGCTGCACGGCGAGCGCGAGTTCGGCAATCATATCGGTCGCGCGGGGGAACACCAGCTGCGCGCCGAGGATCACGCCGTCGTCGGCGCAGGTCACCAGCTTAATGAACCCGGACGGCGCATTTTCGATGAGACACTTGCCGTTCGAGCCCGTCACCGCCTTGGCGCACTTCACGGCAATTCCCGCCTCCTTCGCCTCGGCTTCGGACATGCCGACGCTCGCCACGTCGGGGCTCGTGTAGACGCAGCTGGGCACCACGGCCTCGTCGACGGGGGGAACCTCGCCGCAGATGGCGGCCACCACGTTGCGCGCCTGGGCCGTCGCCACGTGCGCAAGCTGGATGTTGCCGGCCTTTGCGTCGCCGATGACCCAAAGATGCTTGACGCTCGTCGCCCCGGAAGCGTCGGCGGTCACGCCGCACCCGATTTCCGGCTTGCAGCCGCAACCTTCGGCGAACAGATCGCTCAAGTTGCTGCGGCGCCCCGTCGCGGCAAGGACGCCCTCGACCGTAAGCGTCTGCTCCGCGCCCTTCTTGTCAAGATAGGTCACCGTCATGTTGCCGGGCTTGCCTGCGATGGACTGGACGCGCGCGCCCGCCGAGATGCTCATGCCCTGCTTCTTGCCGAGCATGGCCACGCGCTGCGCGATGTCCTTGTCCAGGGTCGGCAGGATGCGCTCCGCCGCTTCAAGCACGTGCACCGCGATGCCGGCGTTGGCGTACATGCCGGCGATTTCCATGCCGATGACGCCGCCGCCGATGATGGCGATGCTGGAAAGCTCGACAGGCTCGCCTTCCAGAAGATCGTCGGAGGTGTAGACGCCCGGGCCGTCGATGCCGGGGATGGGCACCAAGTTGGGAACAGAACCCGTCGCGATGATGAGGTCGTCGGCCTCGTAGCGCTCGCCCGCGCACTCGACGATGCCCGTGCCGACGATGATCGCGTGCCCCGCGACCACGGCGACCTTGTCCGCCTTCATGAGCTTGGCGATGCCGTCGCGCAGCTGCCCGACGACCTTGTCTTTGCGCGCGTGAGCCCGCTTCAAGTCGAACGTCACGTTTTCGCAGGAAACCCCTACGTCTTCACCCTCGCCTGCGGCATGCGCGAGCTCGGCGGCGTGGATGAGCGCCTTCGTGGGGATGCAACCCCTGTTCAGGCAAGTTCCGCCTAGGTCGCGCTCCTCGAACAGCACGACGGTTTTGCCGGCTTTCGCGGCCTCGTCGGCGGCGGTGTAGCCGCCCGGGCCGGCGCCGATGATGGCGATATCGTAATGCATTGGGACATTCTCCTTACAATAACATCGAAGCTAAATCACGGGCGATTTCCGCGTCCAAACCTTGCTGGGAAAGCGCCGCGGCAACCGTTTCCCGACCGCCCGCGCCCTCAAGCGCGATGCCTTCGAGCAACTTCGGAATATCTTCGAGCGCATCGGCGTCCAACCCGTCGGACCATAGCGCCGCCTCGGCGATGCGCCCGTCGCGGCAGGTCCAGTCCAGGCGGTTCGTGCCCCAGGCAAAGCGCGCCTGGGCACAGTGCTCGAGCGGTCGGTCGTCCTTGTAGACCCATGCGTCGCTCGCATATCGTTTGCGCAGCTGCGCCACGGCCGCCAAATCCTCCCCGGCAAGCGCCAGCTCGCCGACCGGCAGGCCGTACACCTGGCCAAACGCCCGGGCAAGCGCGTCGCGCACCGTGTCGCAGGAAAGCCCCGGCGAAAACTCGACCAGGTTCGCCACGCGCGAGCGCACCGATTTCACGCCCTTCGCCGCCAGCTTCAGCGGATTGACGTTGAGGTAGCGCGAAAGCGCCGAGGCGTCCACGTCGACCATGATGGTGCCGTGGTGGTAGCTCGCCGGCATGGCCGCGCGCGAATGGTAGTAGGCGTGCCCGCTGAACTTCTTCCCGTCGATGGTGAGGTCGTTTCGCCCGCTGACCTGCGCATCCATTCCCAGCGCGCGCATGGCTTCGCACAAAACCCGCGTCTGCTTGGCCTTGTCGAAGTCGCCCTTGGGCACAAGGAAGGTGAAGTTCTGGTTGCCCAGGTCGTGATAGACGGCCCCGCCGCCGGAAAGGCGCCGGGCCACGTGCCCGCCCGCCTCGGCGAGCGCGGCGCAATTGCATTCGTCGAGCGCGCTTTGGTTGCGCCCGACGACCACGGTGTTCTCGTTCTGCCACAGGTAAAGGATGCATAAACCAGGGGCAACCTTGCCCAGGAGGTATTCCTCCAAAGCAAGGTTGCCGTAGGGGTCGACGCTATCCGATGTGACGATCGCCAGCGTGTCGATCACGATTACTCCTCGTCAAACGTGTAGCGCAGACGGGGCTTGCGCGCCGCGCCCACCTCGTCGGGGCGGCCTATGAAGCGCGTGAAGGGCGCGCGGTGCAGCTTTTCGCCGTCGGCGCACGCCTCGTCGTGGATGGTGCGCAGGATGTCCACCAGGCCGTCGAGCGTCTCGGGCGACTCCGTCTCGGTCGGCTCGACCATGAGCGCCTCGTGCACGATGAGCGGGAAGTACATGGTGGGCGGGTGCACGCCGAAGTCGAGCATGCGCTTGGCCACGTCCATCGCCGACGCGCCCGTTTCGTGCTTGAGCGGCTCGATGTCCATGACGAACTCGTGCATGCAGCGCTCGCCATAAGGGATCGAATAGATGTCGCACAGGCGCTTGAGCAGGTAGTTCGCATTCAGCACGGCGTTTGCGGAAGCCTCGGGGATGCCTTCCTTGCCAAGCGCCAGCACGTAGGCCAGCGCGCGGACGACCACGGTAAAGTTGCCGTAGAAGCTGCGCACGCGTCCCATGGAGGCCTCGGGGGTGTAGAACTCGTATCCCGCCTCGCCCTCGCGCACCAAGGGGCCGGGCAGGAACTTCGCCAGGAAGTCCTTGCAGCCCACCGGGCCCGCGCCCGGGCCGCCGCCGCCGTGCGGGGTGGCGAACGTCTTGTGCAGGTTGAGGTGCACGCAGTCGAAGCCCATGTCGCCGGGGCGCACGTGGCCCATGACCGCGTTGAGGTTCGCGCCGTCGTAATAGCACAGGCCGCCGGCCTCGTGGACGATGCGCGTGATTTCCAGGATATTGGGGTCGAACAGGCCGAGCGTGTTGGGGTTGGTGAGCATCAGCCCCGCGGTGTCTGCGCCGACGGCCGCGCGCAGGGCGTCCAAATCGACGCCGCCTTCGGCATTCGAGGGCACGGCCACCACGTCGAAGCCGACCATGACGGCCGAGGCCGGGTTGGTGCCGTGGGCCGAGTCGGGCACGATGATTTTCGTGCGCGCCGCGTCCCCGCGCGAAAGATGGTAGGCGCGGATGAGCTGCAGGCCGGTGAATTCGCCATGCGCACCGGCGGCGGGCTGCAGCGTCATGTCGTCCATGCCGGCGATTTCGCATAGGATGGACGTGGTTTTCGCGATGACTTCCAAGCATCCTTGCGCCGTGCGCGTCGGCTGCAGCGGGTGAATGCCCGTGAAGCCCGGCAGCGCGGAAAGCTCCTCGTCAATGCGTGGGTTGTACTTCATGGTGCACGAACCTAGGGGGTAGAAGCCGTCGTTGACGCCGTGGGTTTGCTTGGCGAGCTCGGTGTAATGGCGGCCCAGGTCGACCTCGGCGATTTCCGGCAGGCGCGGGGCCTCGGCGCGGGCGTCGGCGCCGAAGTCGACGGCGGGCACGTCGCAGGCGGGGATGAGGTCGAGCTTGCGCCCGGGCTTGCTGCGTTCGAACAAAAGCTCCATTATGCAAGCACCTCCTTGATGGCGTCGATGAGCGCGTCGATGTGCGCTTTGGTGTTCAGCTCGGTGCAGCACCACAGGATGCCGCGCTGCGTGGGCAGGCCGCCCAGGATTTTGCGTTCCTCGAGCGCCGTCATGAGCGCGTCGGCGTCGGTGGGGCAGCTGGTAAGGAATTCGTTGAAGTAGGCGCCCTCGTTTCGCAGCTCGAAGCCGAGCTTGGCAAGCTCGCCGGCCAGGTAGTGCGCATGCGCGGCGGAGTTGCCGGCGACGCGCGCCAGCCCGTCGGGGCCGACCGCCGCCAGGTAGACCGAGGCGGTCATGGCGCACAGCGCCTGGTTGGAGCAGATGTTGCTGGAAGCCTTTTCGCGGCGGATGTGCTGTTCGCGCGCTTGCAGCGTCAGGACGAACGCGCGCTTGCCCGCATCGTCGGTCGTCTCGCCGACGATGCGGCCGGGAAGCTTGCGCATGTTCTTCGCGGTGGTGGCCATGTAGCCCAGGTACGGGCCGCCGAAGGCCAGCGGCATGCCGAGCGGCTGCCCTTCGCCCACGGCGACGTCCGCGCCGAGCTTGGCGGGGCATTCCAGCGCGCCGAGGCTTATCGGGTTCGCGCTCATGATGAGCTTCGCGCCCGCCTCATGCGCAACCGCCGCCAGTGCCGCGACGTCTTCGATGGAGCCGAAGTAGTTCGGGCTCTGCACCAGCACCGAGGCGTAGGTACCGCCGGAAAGCGCCGCGGCGAGGTCCTCGGCCGAGGTGGTCAGGCCGTCTGCGCCGACCGTGGTCACGGCTATGTCGCGGCTGGCGCAGTAGGTGCCCAGCACCGTTTGCGTCTGCGGATCGACGCCGCCGCAGACCACCACGCCCGAGCGCTTGCGCTCTTCCAGCATGATGACGGCCTCGGCGGCTGCGGTGGCGCCGTCGTAAACCGACGCGTTGCTGACGTCCATGCCGGTCAGTTCGCAGATCTGCGTCTGATACTCGAAGATGCTCTGCAGGACGCCCTGGCTGATTTCGGCCTGGTAGGGCGTGTAGGCGGTGACGAACTCCTCCTTCGAGGTGACCGTCTTCACGATGGCCGGGATGTAGTGGTTGTAGGCGCCGGCGCCGCGGAAGATGCTCTTGAAGCGCGTGTTCGCCTCGGCAAGCGCGCTCACGGCCTCGGCGACCTCCAGCTCGGAAAGGCCGGGCGCGAGGTCAAGCTCGTCGATGCGGGCTTCGGCGGGAACGATGTCGTACAGCTCGTCGATGCTGCCGAGGCCGCATGCGGCGAGCAGCTCGTCGCGCTGCGCCGGGGTCGCGGGAATGTAGCTACCCATGTGCTGTCCTTAGTGGTAGGGGTTTTGGGATTTCGGGGCTATTCGGCTTCGGCGGCGCAGTGGGCCTCGTAGGCGTCGGCGTCGAGCAGCTCCTCGGCGTCGCCGATGTTTTCCACCTTGATGAACCAGGCGCCGTAGGGGTCCTGATTGATGGTCTCGGGCGCGTCGAGCAGCTCCTCGTTGATGGCGCAGATGATGCCGCTGACCGGGGAGAACACGTCGGAGACGGCCTTGACGGACTCGACGTCGCCAAACGCCTCGCCCGCCGTCACCTCGTCGCCCTCCTCGGGCAGGTTCACGAAGACGAGGTCGCCGAGGGCGTTCTGGGCGTAGTCGCTCAGGCCGATGGTGGCCGTGCCGTCCTCGATCTTGACCCACTCGTGGGATTTCGCGTACTTCAGCTCTGCGGGTGCGGTTGCCATGATGGTTTCCTTTCGAATTGGTTTGCGGTCAGCCCCGGGCATGCGCCGGGGCGGGTTGCTTGTTGGGGGGGTGGGCGCGCCCGGGCGGCAGGCGACGGGTTGTGCGCCGCCCGGGCGCCGGATTGCGCCCGGTTTGGTTTCGCGCCTAACTGCGCTTGTAGAACGGCAGCGCGACGACCTTGGCGGCGACCATGCGGCCGCGCACTTCCACTTCCACCTCGTCGCCTTCGGACAGCGACCCGTTTTCCACGAGCGCCATGGCGATGGCCTTGTTGACGTAGGGGCATTTGGTGCCGGACGTGGTGGTGCCCACCTGCGCGTCGCCCTTGAACACCGGCATGTGCTCGCGCACGATACCGCGGCCGGTGACTTCCAGGCCGATTCGCATGCGGGCCGGCACTCCGGCGGCGATGAGCGCGTCTTTGCCGATGAACTCCTCTTTGCCCAGCTTGACGCCGAAATCAAGGCCGGTCTCAAGCGGCGAGACGGTTGCGTCCATCTCGTGGCCGTACAGCGGCATGGCCGCTTCCAGGCGCAACGTGTCGCGGGCGCCCAGGCCGCAGGGGATGCAGCCGAGCTCCTCGCCGGCCTCGCGCAGCGCGCGCCACACGGCCGGCGCATCGGCCGCGGCGGTGTAGACCTCGTAGCCCAGCTCTCCGGTGTAGCCGGTGCGGGAAATCATGCATTCGATGCCGTTGATCTGGGCCGATTTCACGGCGGTGTAGTACTTCTCGGGAATTTGCCCGGCGGGCAGCAGCTTCGCGATGATCTCGGGCGCCTTGGGTCCCTGCAGCGCAATCTGCGCCACGTCCTCGGAGATGTCGTTGAACTCGGTGTCGGGCAAGATGTGCCGCGACATGTATTCGAAGTCCTTTGCGCGGTTGGCGGCGTTGACCACCACCAGGTACGATTCCTCGCCGAACTTGTAGACGATCAGGTCGTCCACGCAGCCGCCGTCCTCGTAGCACAGCACGGAATAGCGCACGCGCCCGATGGTCATGTTGGTGAAGTCGTTGGTGAGCACGTGGTTCAAGGTTGCGAGCGCGCCGGGGCCGCTCACCGTGAACTCGCCCATGTGGGACACGTCGAACAGGCCGCATGCCTGGCGCACGGCCATGTGCTCGGCGATGACGCCGCCGCCGTATTGCACGGGCAGCAGGTATCCGGCGAAGGGGACGATCTTGCCGCCTTCCTCAACGTGGACGTCGTACAGGGGTGTTTTCAGTTCGCTCATGGGTCTCCTCTCGGCTGAAAACGGACAGGGGCGCAGATGTGGTGTGCATCTGCGCCCCTGTCCTTGTGACCTGAGAGATTCTCCGCATGGGCGGATTGCATCTTCGGTGCCGCGCCGGCCGGCGCGTCTTTCCAGGGTTTCGTCGAGCACCGGTTCTTTTGCCTGAGAGTTCCTGCCTCCCCTTCGGCGCCCCGTCGCGCGAGGTCTCTCCCGGTGCCGTCATCCGAAGATATTCGGTTGTGAACCGGCGGGCGTCGCCGCCGTTTCCGACGTTGTAACCGTACCGGCGCAACGCTTCCGGCGAATTGCCGGACTGTTACGACCCTGTAAATGATACCGATGAGGAAACATTTATGGGGCGTCGTCGCGCAAACGGCGTCCGAAGGCCCGCGGGCGGTCGGGGGAGAGGGGGAGCGAGGGGCCGGCGGGGGGCCGGGATGCCGCGCCGGCCGGCGGGGGTGAGGTCGGCGAGCACGCAGCGGCGCCGACCCTATTCGGCTGGATTCTCGTGAATCATGACGTGCTTGACGTCGGAAAAGCGCCGCTCCACCGCGTCGTGGGCCGCTTCCGCGATGGCGTGCGCCTCCACCAGCGGCAGGTTTCCGTCCACGGCGATTTCCGCGTCGACGTAGACGCGGTTGCCGAACTTGCGCGTGCGCAGCGAGTCGATGCGCACGACGCCCTCGATGTTGGCCATGCACGCGGAAATCTCGCGCTCCTCGTGCGCGTCGCAGGGCGTGTCGGTCATGTTCCCGAGCGCCTCCCTCAGCACGCCGACGGCCACCTTCAGCACGATGGCGCAGATGATGAGGCTGGCCAGCGCATCGCCGGCGGGAAAGCCCAGCATCGCCGCGCCGATGCCCGCAAGCGCCCCCACCGAGGAAAGCGCGTCGGAGCGGTGATGCCACGCGTCGGCCATGAAGGCGCTGGAATCCATGACGCGGGCCCAGTGGCGCGTGTACCAGAACATGCCCTCTTTCACCGCGATGGACACGGCGGCGGCCACGAGAGCCAAAACCCCCGGCGTCGGCGCGTCGAGATATGCCCTGGTGGCGATGCTTTCCATGCTGGCAAGACCGATGGCTGCGCCGGTGAGCGCCAACACGATGCCCAGCGCCAGCGACGCCACGCATTCGAAGCGCTCATGGCCGTAGGGGTGCCTTGAGTCGGCCTCGCGCTCGGACAGCTTCACTCCGGCGAAGGCGATGGCGGTGGCCAGCACGTCGGACAGCGAATGCACGGCGTCGGAGATCATGGCGGCGGAGTTGCCGAAGACGCCGGCGGCGAGCTTGAAGGCCGAAAGCGCGATGTTGCCGGCGATGCCCACGGTCGCGAGGTCGCGGGATATCTTGCGACGGTCGGCCTGGTCGGCCTGGCCGGGCGCGGCGGTCCGGCCAGACGCGGCGGCGCGGCCGGCGGCGTCCGTTTCGTCCTCGAAAGCGGTGGCCTTGGCAAAGGCGGGATTGGCGGTTGCGTTCATGATGGTCCTCCTAACCGGGTGCGTGCAAGGCTCTTGGCGTTAGCAGTTCGGTTCGAAGGGCGTCTCGGTCGCCTTGGAGCGCCAAGGCGGAAAAGAAAACGCCTGCGGAACCAGCAACTGTCCCGCAGGCGCGATGCGTGCCTGCTGCCCGGTGGGGCCCGGCTCCATGGCGTTTCGCCACGGCCTGTTCAGTTTGCGCTGTTGAGCTCACGTCCCGCCCATGCGGGGCGCAATGCAGTGCAAAGAGCGCCTTTATAGTACACGCTGCCCCTGCGGTGAGTCACCGGTAACTTGCGGGATGTGGCGAAACGGTGGGCGCGGGCGCGGCGAGGCCGCCTGCGTGCGCCGCCTCCACGGCCGCGAAGCCGGCCCGCGCGTGCCTGCTGCACCTGCCCGGCGGCCCGCGCCTCGCCCGCGCATGCCGCCGCACCTTCGTCAACCCCCAATTCGCCGCTTTTCGATATATCGCCGGCAGACGTCCGTTTGCCGAAAAAGTCACCAGGCGTTTTCGTGGTGGAAAACCTTGCCGAAAACCCCTTTGCAAACGTTGGGCGCTATTCGTGTCGACCGGCGGTTTCTTGCTTTCCGAAGGGTTGTGGAAAACAATGTTCATATACCATCAATGGATTTTTGAGAGCAAGAAAACACAATATATTGTGCTGAAATGGCGTATAGTAGGCACAACGAGAAACGCGGACGCAAGGGATTAAGGCCGCGAAATTTCACGAAATTTCCGAACGCGCAGGCCAGGGGGCCTAAGTCTTTTGCGCGCTCGGTTTTGGAAGCATGAAGAAGGGTGTGAGTGCGATGAAGATCATCAAGCGCAGCGGTTCGGAAGCGACGTTCGACATCAACAAGATCGTCAATGCCATCAAGGCCGCCAATCAGGAGGCCGCCGCCGAGGACCGCCTGACCGATGATCAGATCGCGCTTGCCGCCCACAGCGTCGAATGGCTGTGCAGCCGTTCGGGCCATACCGTGTCGGTGGAGGAGATCCAGGACATGGTCGAGAACCAGATCATGGCCCAGGGCCGCTACACCGTAGCGCGCAAGTACATCATCTATCGCTACGTGCAGTCGCTCAAGCGCCAGTCCAACACCACCGACGACAAGGTGCTCTCCCTCATCGAATGCAACAACGAGGAAGCCAAGCAGGAGAACTCCAACAAGAACCCCACCGTCAACTCCGTGCAGCGCGACTACATGGCCGGCGAGGTTTCCAAGGACATCTCCATGCGCCTGCTTTTGCCCGCCGACGTGGTGGCCGCGCACAACGAGGGCATCATCCACTTCCATGACTCCGACTATTTCGCCCAGCATATGCACAACTGCGATTTGGTGAACCTGGAAGACATGCTGCAGAACGGCACGGTCATTTCCGGCACGCTCATCGAGCGCCCGCACAGCTTCTCCACGGCGTGCAACATCGCCACGCAGATCATCGCGCAGGTTGCCAGCTGCCAGTACGGCGGCCAGTCCATCTCGCTCACGCACCTGGCGCCGTTCGTCGAGGTCAGCCGCCAGAAGATTCGCCGCCAGACGCTGCAGGAGATAAACGCGTTGGGCCTTGAGGCCAACGCCGAGCGCGTCGCCGAAGTGGTGGAGAACCGCCTGCGCGACGAAATCCGCCGCGGCGTGCAGACCATCCAGTACCAGGTGGTCACGCTCATGACCACCAACGGCCAGGCCCCGTTCGTCACCGTGTTCATGTACCTCAACGAGGCGCGCAACGAAAGCGAGAAGCGCGATCTGGCCATGATCATCGAGGAGACGCTGCGCCAGCGCCACGAGGGCGTGAAAAACGAGGCCGGCGTGTGGATCACGCCTGCGTTCCCCAAGCTCATCTACGTGCTGGAAGACGACAACATCACCGAGGACAGCCCGTACTTCTACCTCACCAAGATGGCGGCGAAGTGCACGGCCAAGCGCATGGTGCCCGACTACATCTCCGAGAAGAAGATGCGCGAGTACAAGCTGTCGAAGGGCGAGGTCGAAGGCGAGGGCGATTGCTACACCTGCATGGGCTGCCGCAGCTTCCTGACGCCGGACCGCTCGGGCAACGGCTACGACAACGTGGCCAACGCCGGCAACTACGAGCCGGGCAAGCCGAAGTACTACGGGCGCTTCAACCAGGGCGTCGTCACCATCAGCCTGCCCGACGTGGCGCTGTCCTCGCGCGGCGATGTGGCGAAGTTCTGGCAGATCTTCGACGAGCGCCTGGAGCTGTGCTACAAGGCGCTCATGTGCCGCCACAACCGCCTGAAGGGCACGCTGTCCGACGCGGCGCCCATTCTGTGGCAGTACGGCGCGCTGGCGCGCCTGAAGAAGGGCGAGCCCATCGACAAGCTGCTCTACGGCGGGTATTCCACCATTTCGCTGGGTTACGCCGGCCTGTACGAGTGCGTGAAGTACATGACGGGCCACAGCCACACCGACAAGGACGGCACGCCGTTTGCCATGGAAGTCATGCAGCACATGAACGACAAGTGCAACGAGTGGAAGGCCGCCACCAACATCGACTTCTCGCTGTACGGCACGCCGCTTGAATCGACCACGTACAAGTTCGCGAAGGCCCTGCAGCGCCGCTTCGGCGTGATAGAGGGCATCACGGACAAGGGCTACATTACGAACAGCTACCACGTGCACGTCTCCGAGCAGATCGATGCCTTCGACAAGCTGAAGTTCGAGAGCCAGTTCCAGCGCCTGTCGCCGGGCGGCGCCATCAGCTACGTCGAGGTGCCGAACATGCAGGACAACCTCAAGGCCGTCGTGCGCGTGATGCAGTACATCTACGACAACATCATGTACGCCGAGCTGAACACGAAGTCCGACTACTGCCAGGTGTGCGGCTTCGACGGGGAGATCCAGATCGTCGAGGACGACGGCAAGCTGGTGTGGGAATGCCCGAAGTGCGGCAATCGCGACCAGGAGAAGCTCAACGTCGCGCGCCGTACCTGCGGTTACATCGGGACGCAGTTCTGGAACCAGGGTCGCACCCAAGAGATCCGCGACCGCGTGCTGCATCTGTAAGATTTCGGTTTGCCTACGGCAAACCGAATCACTCGACGCTGCGGGCCGTCCTGGCACGCCGTCTTCGCCTTCAACTGCGGGGGCATGGCCCGAAGGCCTATGCCCCCTTGCTTCAGGCGAATACGACGCACCAGGACGGCCCTCGCTGACTTTTGTTGGGCCTGCGAGTCCATTATGCCGGCTGCGCCGGCATGCGCGCTCTTGCGAACGCGCTTACGGATTTTCGATCGAAAACCAACGTTGACCTGGGGTTTTCGTAGGTTCGAGCGAAAGCTCGAACCCTATTAGAGAGCGCCCGAAGGGCGCGACACGCATTTTCAAGCGAGCTGGCTGCAAAGTTGAGCATGTAGGTTGGCAAGACTCCGCAACAAGACTTTGTAAGGTCAATCGGAATCATCGGCCTTGTGCTGGTGAGGAGGGAGTGAATCGCGAACCGCGTATCAAGTTATGAAAAAAGCCGGGTGCACCACTCCAATAGTCGCCCGGCTTAGTTAAACAAGAACGCTGCCCAGTGCGCTGGGGCGTCCCCTTGTCCCGTATTTTAGCAAACGCGCTAGCGCGCGGCAACGAACGCAATGCGACGACGAACATTTCGCCTTCACATTCTCACGTTGTTTTTCGTGCAGGCTGTTCTCCTACGATTTGGTTTCGGCTGCCTTCCGGGCGTCCTTCGCTTTGCTCTTGGACTTCGACTTGCTTTCTTCGCCGCCGTATTCCTCTTCGTCCTCGTCAAGCTCCGGGGCGTCGTCGCCGAGCGCTTCGACGACGGCCTTGCCCAGGATCTTCTTGTCGAGCTTGGCGAAGCGCATGCCGTCGCCGAGGAACGTGAGGTGCTTCACGGCGCCTTCCTGCTTGCTGACGTATTCGAGCGCATGCGAGACGCTGTCGAGGTCCTGCGTGTCTTCCAGCAGGAACGCGGAGTTGGTCTTGCCCGCGTAGGCTGCGGCGGCAAACGCGTCGTAGGGGTTCCAAACCGACGTGACGATCAGGCGTTCGATGTCGATGCCGTCGAAGTCGGATCGGCTGGCGATGATGCCGTTGATCAGCTCGTTGGCGTTGTAGGGGCCGTCCCCGCACACACGCTCGCAGCGCATGCCGCCCGCGCGGCACTCGTTAAGGAACGCCTCGGGCACGTGGACGTCGCCGCCGAGCACCAGCAGCGTGCCGAAGGCGCCGGAGCGGATGATCGACGCGGTGTCGTCGTCGACGGTGCCGAGTTCCGGCACGAAGAACACCGGGACGTGCTTCTGGAACAGATACGGCGAGAACGAGATGAGGTCGCCCGTGCAGCCGTCGTACGTGATGATGGCGGTGCGCCCCCAGCCGCCCGTCGCGGCCTTGCCGTCGCTCGTGGAGTCGCCCGCGCCCGCGGCGGCGCCCGCCTCAAGCCCGAGGCGATAGATGCCGTTGGCAATCTGGGTGGGCGTTGCCCCGTCGATGCGCTCGAGGGCGGCGCCCGGGCACGTTTCCCGCACGTCTTGCACGGTGTTCGCCGGAATGGCCTCCTCGCCGCCCACGATAAGCACGCGGGCAGGCTTGAGCTGCTTGAGCTCCTGCGCCGTCACGTCGCCGAGCGTGTCGGGTTTCGCCAAAAGCACGGCGGCGTCCAGGATGCCGGAAAGCCCCGCCGTCGCCAGGCACGGCGAAGCCTGCTCGCCCGGGGCCACGATGGCAACCCCGCCCTGGTCGAACTCGCATTCCTCGACCAGTTTCGCCGCGGTGCCGTAACGCGTTTCCCCGCTGATGGTGTCGATCATGCTCGCGGGTACGCGCACCTTCTTGTTCAGCATGTCGAACACGCGCTGCTCGGCCTCGGCGCTGCCGATGTGGCCGCCCAGCACGCGGTAGGTGCGGCACACTTCCGACGCGTCGCCGATCATGCGGGTGTGGCCCTTCTCAATCCAGATGGCCTTGTTGCACAAGCGCTCGATCTGGTCGTTGTTGTGCGACACGATGAGCACGGTGACGCCGTATTCCTTGATGAGCTTCGTGATGCGGCGCTCGCACTTCTGCTGGAACATGAAGTCGCCGACGGAGAGCACCTCGTCGACGATGAGGATTTCGGGCACGATGATGGTCGCGATGGCGAAGGCGATGCGCGCCACCATGCCCGAGGAGTAGTTCTTCATGGGCATGTCCAAAAACTTCGCGATTTCGGCGAACTCGACGATCTCGTCGAAGTGCTGGTCGATGAACTTGCGCGAATAGCCCAAAAGCGCGCCGTTGAGGTAGATGTTCTCGCGCGCGGTCAGCTCCATGTCGAAGCCCGCGCCCAGCTCGATGAGCGGGGCGATGTTGCCGTGGATGGAGCAGGTGCCCTTCGAGGGCTCCAGCACGCCGGCGATGATCTTGAGCATGGTGGACTTGCCCGAGCCGTTGGTGCCCAGGATGCCGAACACGTCGCCCTTGCGCACGGTGAACGACACGTCGTCCAGCGCGCGGAACTCCTTGAACATCAGCTCGCGCCTCGCCAGCGCGATAGCGTATTCCTTCAGGCTGTTGAGCTGCTGGTTCGCCATGTTGAAGATCATGGACACGTGGTCGATTTCGACCATCGGGGCGCGTTCGTCGAGGGCGGCCTCCTCGTCGGGGGCCTGCATTTCCAGCGGCGTGGTATTGACGTTTTCAGGCATGCGGACCGCCTATACGTAGAGGATGAACTTCTTCTCCGTGCGCTTGAACACGAAGAAGCCGACGGCGAACGTGATGAGCGCGATGGCGAGGCACACCAGGTTCTCGCGCATGCCGGGCCACTGGCCGTACATGGCGATGTCGCGGAAATAGGTGACGTAGTGGTACATCGGGTTGAACGCCTCGGCCTTCTGCATCCAGTCGGGCAGCAGGCTCATGGGGTAGAACAGCGGCGTGGCGTAGGTCCAGGCGGTGATGACGACGCCCCACAGGTGGCACACGTCGCGGAAGAACACCGCCAGCGCCGACAGCAGCATGCCCAGGCCCGCGCAGAACAGCAGCATATATATGAGCAGGATGGGCATGGCCAGCAGGCAGATAGTGGGCGCGATGCGGAAGAAGATCATGACGATGACGACAGCGACCAGCGAAATGGCGAAGTTGACCAGCTGGAAGAGCACTTTTTCCAACGGGAAGATCATCTTCGACACGCGGATCTTCTTGATGAGCGGCGCCGATTCCAGGATGGAGGTCATGGCGCCCCCGGTGGAGTCGGCCATCAGGGAGAACAAGACGTTGCCCAGGATAAGGTACATGGGGAAGTTCTCGATGTCGCCGAACTTCAGCACGTTGGTGAAGACGGCGGCCAGAACGCACATCATGAGCAGGGGGTTTAGGACCGACCACAGCACGCCGAGCACGCTGCGGCGGTATTTGAGCTTGAAGTCCTTCGTCACCAGCGACGTGATGGTGAACCAGTTGCGCTTCAAGTTGCTTTTAAACGTTGACGACTGCGCCATAAGCTCCTCGTGTCAGTTGCGCCTTGCAGGCGGGTTGCCTTTAAGCGAAGCCCCATTTTACCGCATCCGGGTGCGCGGCCCCCGACCGCACGAAAAGCGCAGAATGGCGGGATGGGTGCGCGGAGCGGTCGGCGCGGCGAGCTGCTGCTATGGGGGTTTGCCGGAAGCGCCCGCGCCCGCCTGCCAGCGCGTGCCTTTGCGGAGGATAATGAACGGATATGATTTCGCGGAGGTGGAGCAGTGCAGATGCGTAGGATGGCAGGGGCTTATAGCCGGCTGATTGCCGGCGACGCGCGCCTGCACGCCCATGCCGCAGCGCTGTCCGCCTTCGTTTCGCTTGCCTGGCTGGCAGGCTGGTCGTTTTGCCGGGGGCGGGAAGCGGGCGGCATCGATCCGCTCTTCCCCTCGGCTGTGGTGTGCGTGGCGGCCTTCGCGGGCATGTGGGCGGTCCTGTTCGCGTGCTCCCTGGCGCTGTTTCGCCTCATGGACAAGGCGGAAAAGCCCGTCGGCGGCGTCTTGGCGCGCCATCGTCTCGCCGTTCCCCTTGCGGCCATCGCGCTGTGCTGGCTGCCGTATTGGCTGGCCTTCTTCCCCGGCTCGCTTCCCTGGGACGGCGTGCGCAGCATGAACCAGTTCACCACCGCGGCTGCGCTGGAGAATCACCATCCCGTCATGATGAACGCCCTGTACGCGGCCCTCATGACGCTTGGGCGCAGCGTATGGTCGGACAACTTCGGCCTGTTTTTGATCGTCGCGTTCCAGTATGCCGTGTGCGTCGTCGCGTTCGCGCTGGTGGTGCGCAAGCTGGTCGCCTGGCGCGTCCCGCGCTGGATCGTCTGGGCTACGCTGCTGTTCTTCTGCCTATGCCCCATGTGGGGCGCGTTTGCGCAGGCGGCGTTCAAGGATACCCTGTTCAACGGGTTGTTCTGCCTGTTCGTGCTTTCGCTTGTCGACGTTGCGGGGCCTGTCCGGGGCGAGAATGGGGCGTCGCGCGCGCGGGCGTGGGTGCTGTTCGGGCTTGCGTCGCTCGTGCTGTGCTTCGCGCGCAACAACGGATTCTATATTGCGGCCGCGTCTGCGGTCGCCGTGGCCGTGCTGGCCGCGGTGCGCGGACGTCGGGCGGGCGGGACCGCGGCCGCGGGCAGCCGCGTCGGGGAATCGCCCACCGGCTCGGCCGCCCGCCGTCCTGCCCGCGCCGCCGTCTGCGCGCTCGCGGTGCTGTGCGTCGTCGCCGTCGCGTGGCTGGGTGCTACGCGCGTGGTGTGGCCGGCGCTGGGCATCGACGTGCGGGAGGACAAGGAGATGCTGTCGGTACCGCTGCAGCAGACTGCCCGCTATATGGTGGAGTGCCCCGATGAGGTGAGCGCCGAGCAGTACGCGGCCATCGACGCGGTCCTTCCCGCCGATCAGCTGGCCACGTTGTACAACCCCGACCTTTCCGACCCGGTTAAGGAGGCGATGCGTCCGGCGAAGGGCAACATGACCCCCGAGCAGCGCGCCGCCTATTTCACCGCCTGGGCGCAGATGGGCGCGGCGCATCCCGGCGTGTACGTGCGGGCGACGGTGGCGAACACCTATGCCTATTTCTACCCGTTCGCCATCATCGGCCAGGACATAGACAGGCCGGTGTTCCCCCTGTATATTCAGGGGCTGCCGATCAATCAAACGTTCGACGTGCACTGCGTCTCGCCCGAGTCGGTGCGCACGGCGGTGGGCGATGCGCTGGTGGGCCTGCTTTCGGTGCCTCTCGTGCGCGTGATGTTCTCGCCGGCGACCTACGTGCTCGCCTTTCTCTCGCTGGGCGCTTATGCCTCGGCGCGGCGCCGCTGGCGTGCGCTGGCGGTCGCGGTTCCCTTCGCCGTGCTGTTGGCGACGGTGCTCTTAGGCCCGCTCAACGGCCACCTGCGCTACATCATGCCCCTGGCCGCGGCCCTGCCGCTTCTCGCCGGGCTGGCGGTTTGCCCGGATGTTTCCGGCGAGGTCCGGGATAATGGACGCAGCTTAGACGCCTGCATGTGCGGCGCGTCTGCAACTAAGGAGGTTTCTTCATGAGCATGAATACCACGATGAGCCGTGCGACGGGAGCGCTGGTGGCTGCGCTTGCCGCCGCCTGCATCGCGCTGGCGGCCCTGCCGGCGCCCGCGTTCGCGCAGGACGGATCGGAAGCCGCGCGCGCGGAAAACAGCTGGCGCTATAGCGACGGCGTGCTGATCGACGCCGCCGATTTGGCCGCGGCATCGGGCGGCGAGTCCCAGCTTGCGGCCACCACGTCGACCGACGTCTCCAAAGCCTGGTCGCGCAGCGCGAACGGCTTTCTGAACGAGAGCGGCGGCGTCATCCCCAACGCCGTGCGCAAGGGCATCGACGTCAGCGAGCACAACCAGGTCATCAATTGGCAGGCGGTGAAGAACAGCGGCGTCGATTTCGCCATCATCCGCTGCGGTTACGGGGACAACTACACCAACCAGGACGACAAGACCTGGCTTTACAACGTGACGGAGTGCGAGCGCCTGGGCATTCCCTACGGCGTGTATCTGTATTCGTATGCGGAGGACGACGAGATGGCGAAAAGCGAGGCGGCGCACGTGCTGCGCCTGCTCAAGGGTCATAATCCCTCGTACCCGGTGTATCTGGACCTGGAAGAGTCCTCTATGGCCAGCGCCGACAACGCCGCCCAGCTGGCAAGCATCGCCACCATCTTCTGCAACGCCGTGGAGAAGGCCGGCTACACCCCGGGCGTGTACGCGAACCTTACCTGGTGGAGCAAGTACCTGACCGACAAGGCGTTCAACAAGTGGGACCGTTGGGTTGCGCAGTACAACGACTCCTGCGCCTATACCGGCCAGTACAATGTGTGGCAGGCCGCCAGCGACGGCACCGTCGACGGCGTGGTGGGCCTGGTGGACGTGAATTTCGAGGTTGCCGCTGGCGACGTCTCGCTGTCCGACTGGTACGTCACCACGGGCGTGTACCAGTACGTGAACTATAACGGCATCATGGGCAACTATGCGGGGACCGATCTGTTCGGGCCCTACGATGACATCACGCGCGGCCAGGTGGCGACCATCCTGTGGCGCCTGGCGGGCGAGCCGGACGCCTCGGGCGAGGACTTCGAAGACTTCGAGGACGTCGATGCCGACGATTACTACGCCGAGGCCATCCGCTGGGCGCGATCGGTGGGCGTGGTGAACGGCTACCAGGACGAAGACGGCCAATACCGCCTGTTCAAGCCGGATAATCCGGTGAAGCGCGAGGAGCTGGCGAAGATGTTCGAGCGCTATGCGGCCATCGTTTTGGGATGGGATACGCAAACCGATTGCATCCTGATGGACGAGAAGGTGGACGCGGAAGCGGTGTCGCCGTGGGCGCGCGAGGTGATGGGCTGGGCGGTCGATGCGGGCCTGATCTCGGGCGTGCGCGTTGGAGGGGTCGACTACCTCAACCCGCAGGACACGGCCTGGCGCGCCTCGATGGCGTCTATGGTGTATTCGCTGGTCAAGTAAGGTTTTTGAGCAAGAAAGGGTCACGTCGCGTGAGTGGGAAGGCTCGGTATTACAGGATTGCGCTCTTCGCCGACCCCCGGCAGGGGTTCTGTTCGTTTTCCTGGCGCATCAAGGAGGCGCTGGAGGCGTGCGGCCATACGGTCATGCTGTTCACGCCCCGTCTGCACCCGTATCTGCTCGACGGCGAGGGGGCGATCGACGCCGCGAGGCTGAAGCGGTTCTTCTCCGTGCAGAAGCTCGATTGCCTGCTGGTGGCCGACGGCGTGTCGGTTGCCGGCATCGCCGACGGCGTGCCGCCCGAGACGGCCCTCGGCGTCGCGTGCCTGACGACGGCGCAGGCCCGTGCGGCATGCGCGCTCGACGGCGCCTCCCGCCCGCTCGACTTCGCGCTGTCCTTCGGCGCCGGGGCCAAGGCGACCCTTTCCGGCCTGTCCCAGGCCCAGGTCATCGGGGTCCCGCCTCTGGCCGACCGCGCGTATGCCTGCACGCCGCTTGCGAACACCATAGCGCTCTCTCCCGGCGTGCTGGTGCTGCAGGACGAGACGCCCGCCCGCCGCGCGTTCGTCGACAAGCTGCGCTCGCGTTGCGCGAAGGAAAAGGCGCCGGGCCCCATCAGGCATGCCGGCGAAGGCTGGGACGGCTATGAGCATGTGGGCGACCGGCCCTCGGCGTTCGCGTACGCGCTGCGCTCGAGCCGGGCGATGGTGCTGTTCGGGGAGGCGGGCAAGCATGCGCCCGACGAGCTGGCGGAGTTTGACGGGCTTGTCTCCCTGGCGCTGGAAGACGGCGCGACCGTCGTTTCCGTCGGGCAGGTTCCCACGCTGCACCATCACGACCGCGTGCACGCCTTCGACGACGACGTGGCGGCACTCGACGCGTGCATGGAGGCGCTTTGCGGGGGAGAGCAGCCTCAATCGCCGGTGGGCATCGAGCAGCGCGACATGCTGGAGGACGTGCTCGACGCGGCGCTCGCGCGGGCGATTTCCGGGCATGCGGTCGATGCGGGCACGGAGCGCCCCCGCAGCGTGGTGAGCGTGCTGGGTTATTTCGGCATGGGCAATTTCGGCGACGAGTACATTTTGGAAACGGTGGATGCGCGCGTGCGGGAGCTCGACGCCGGCGCCTCGGTGGTGGCGGTGAGCGAGAAGCCCGAGCATACCCTCGCCCATCGCGGCATATACGCCGTCACGCCGCGGGGCAAGGCCGCCCTCGACGACGTGCTGGCGCATTCGGCCGCTGCCTTGGTGACTGCCGGTCTCCTGTTCGACCAGGGGATCCGCTGGACCATGGGCAAGTCTGAGATGCTCTCCGACGTCCCGTGGCCCGACATCCCCGGCATCGCCGGGTACGTGTCTTTAGCCTCCATGAACAACGCCCGCCCGTTGCTGTACGGTATCGGCGCCGGTCCGCTCGACGTTCCCGACTCCCGTCGGCTCGTCGCGTTCATGGGGCGCGCGGGCGCCGTGTTCACCGCGCGCGATGGGGCGACGGCCGATTTGGTGCGCGCGTGCGGCGTTGCCGACGAGCAGGTCGTGCTTGCTGCCGACACGGCGTTTTTGGCCGGCGAGGCCGACGCGTCCGCTGCGAAGGCGTTTTTGTCCGAGCACGAGCTGGACGCCGACGCACAGCGCCTCGTCGCCGTCTCCCTGCGCGACTACGAGGGCCAGCCGGTCGACTTCGCGCGGCGCGTGGCGGTGGCGCTCGACATAGCCGCCGACCGCGATGAGCGCGTTCGTTTCATTTTCTGCGTACTTGATTCCACTGATAAGTCCTTGTCAGATGCCGTTATTGCAAATATGCGCCGCGCGGACGCCGCGTTGGTGTACGATGCCGGCGACGATGTCGGGGCCATGGCCGGGATGCTTGCGCTGTGCTGGTCGGGCGTTTCGATGCGCTACCATGCCTCGCTGCTTTTGATGGCGTCGGGCAAGCCGTGCGTGGGCATCGGCTATCTGCCCAAGGTCGAATCGCTGTTCGAGGAAATGGGCCTTGCCGAGGTTCTGCTCGACTTGGACGCCGCGGCCGACGATCTGTACGCGGCCCTGCTGCGCGTGACGGAAGGCTACGATGAGCTGTCCGAGCGCGTGCAGGCCGGGCGCGAGAAGATGGTCGGGCGCGCGAAGGCCGGCGAAGAGGTTCTGGCGGCCGCGCTGCGCGGGCAGGGCAGGAGCAAGGCCGGTTTCGTGCGGCGCGACTTCTTCTTGCAGGACGTCTCGGCCAGCGACCTTCGCTGGCGCCAGCGCGCAGCCGCCGCCGATGATGCGGCCGCGCTGCGCGGGCGCATCGAGGGGTTGGAGGCCGAGAGGCGCGCCCTCGCCGCGCGTGTGGAAGAGCTGGAGCAGTCGACGTCGTTTAAGTTGGGAAGCGCGCTTTTGAAGGTGCCCGCCGCGTGCAAGGACGCGCTGGCGGCGAGGAAGGAACAGGGACGTGGCTGACAAGGAGCCGGATATCGTGATGGAGGGAGGCGCCCAGGCGGCGGTCGAGCCGCTGGTGTCCATCGTGGTTCCCGTGTACAACTGCGAGCAGCATGTGCGCCAGTGCCTGGAGAGCCTGCTCGCGCAAACGTACCGCAACATCGAGCTCATCTGCGTCGACGACGGATCGACCGACGGCTCCGCCGCCATTTTGGCAAAGCTCGCCGACGCCGATGCGCGCATGCGCGTCATCACGCAGGAAAACGCCGGCCCCGCCGCCGCGCGCAACGTCGGGATGGACGCCGCGGCCGGCGAATACCTGTACTTCTTCGATTGCGACGACTGGTGCGCCCCGCAGCTCATCGAGCGCGCCGTCGCGCGGGCCCGCCAGACGCAGGCCGACATCGTGGCGCTGCCGCATTTTTTGTTCGACCAGCGCGTCGGCGTGCCCATCCCCGCGTTCTGGGCGCTTCTGCCCGACAAGTATCCCGAGGTGGCAAGCTGGCGCGACAACCCCGACTGGATTTTCCGCGCCTTCCAGAACCTGCCGTGGAACAAGCTTTTGCGCCTGGCGTTCGTGCGCGAGAACGGCCTGAGCTTCGCCGAGAACGTGCGCCTGACCGAGGACCTCATGTTCTCGGCTCCCGCGCTCGTGCGTGCGCGCCGCCTGGCGTTTCTGCCCGACATGCTCATCTATCACCGCGAGGGCACGGGGGAGAACACCATGGCGGCGAAGGATCGCCACCCGCTCGATTTCCTGCGCGCGTTTTGGGATTTGAAGCGCTTTTTGGAAGCCGAGGGCGTCTACGACGAGCTGCGCGTGGCGTACGCGAACTGGGCGATCGACGGCTTCATCTACAACGTGCACACCCTGAACACCTACGAGGGCTTCGACACGGTCATGACGGCGCTGCGCGGGCCGACCGGCGCCCTGCAGGAACTGGGCCTGGCCGGCATGGACGAGGCCGAGCTGCAGGAGCCGCGCTTCGCGGAATTCCTGCGCGACGTCCAGATGCAGCCCGTCGATTACCTCTACAAGCTCTACGTCGCCGCGCGCGAGGGCCGCGATGAGCGCGGCAATCGCCTGGCGGTGGAGTATTACGCCAACGAAGACCAGCAGCGGCGGGTTGACGAGGCGCTTTCGCGCGCCGCGGCGGCCGAACGCGAGCGGGACGAGGCGCGCGCGCAGCTTGAGGAGGAGCGTGCGGCCCATGAAGCCCTGCGGCGCGAGTTCGACGAGCAGATGAACGCCGCCGAGCAGAAGGTCGGTCAGGCCATCTGCTGGGTACCCAGGCGCATCCAGGAAGCGGTGCTGCATTCGAAGGACGCGTGAAGCGCGGGTCCTGCAAGCGTTGACGAGGAGAAAGGACGGCGGGGAAGTGAGCGAAAGCGAGGAGACGAGATGCCTGCGGTAAGCGTGATCATGCCGCTTTTCAACAGCGAGGCGTTCGTCGAGCAGGCCATGGCGTCGATCCTGGCGCAGACCTTTTCGGATTTCGAGCTGATCGTCGTGGACAACGGCTCCACGGACGGCTCCCGGGACGCGGCGGCCCGCTGCGCTCAGGCCGACGGGCGGGTGACGCTGCTGGACGAGGCGCGCCCGGGCGCCTCGGCGGCGCGCAACCGCGCGCTTTCCCGCGCGCGCGGCGAGTTTCTGGCCTTCGTCGACGCCGACGACTTCATCGACCCCTCCCTGCTGGAAAAGGCGGTCGCGCAGGCGCGGCGCACCCAGGCCGACATCGTGTGCTTCGGCCACGATCACTACTACCAGGATCAGGACGTGTACCTGTACCCGGTCCGCCCGCAGGCGCCGGCATCCTTCGCCCCGGAAGATCTGGGGGGCCGCCTGCTGTTCGCGGGTTCGCCGAATGCCTGGTCGAAGCTGTTTCGGCGCAGCTTCGTCGAAGGGTGCTCCGAGCGCTTCGACGAGGGGCTGGCCACCGCGGAGGACATGCTGTTCACCTTCTCGCTGATGATGCGGGCGGGCCGCATCGCGACGGTCGACGAGCTGCTCTACCACTACCGCAAGGACGTCGCCGGCTCCCTCACGAACAGGGGCGTCTCCCGGGGCGTCCAGTCCTTCGACTGCCTCGAGCGCCTGCTCGGGGTCGCCGGCGCCACGCCGCACGCCGACGCCTTTTGCGAGGGCATCGTCAACCTGTCTCTCGACCAGGCGCGCTATCTCATGCAGATCGCGTGCGACACCGAGGAGTTCAGCGAGCAATACCGGGTGTATTACGGCAACTGGCTGCCGCGCCTGGACGCGCTGGCCGCCGAGGGCCGCATCTACCCCGAGGTGCGCCACCTCTACGATCGGTACAAGAGGGCGTCGACCCCTCTGGAGCTCATGTACGAAAACTGGCAGGACGCGTTGGAGATGCTGCGCCGCCTCGAGGGCGTGCACGAGACGACGCTTCGCGAAAAGGGCCGGTTGGAAGGCGAGCTTCGCGCAAGGGCCGCCGAGCTCGAGGGGTCCACGACGTACCGCGTCGGGCGCGCGGTGATGGCGCTGCCCTGCGCGCTCAAGGACAGGCTGCGGCGTTGATGGGGCCGTGCCGCACTCCCTATGAGGGCGGCAAGCGTGAAGCAGGCGAGGCAAACGGAAGCAAACGGGAAGATGAGGAACATGCTGACGGTTAGTGTGATCATGCCGCTTTTCAACAAGGAGGCGTTCGTCGAGCAGGCCATGGCGTCGGTCCTGTCGCAAACCCTCTCCGACCTCGAGCTGATCGTCGTGGACAACGGCTCCACGGACGGCTCCCGGGACGCGGCGGCCCGCTGCGCTCAGGCCGACGGGCGGGTGACGCTGCTGGACGAGGCGCGCCCGGGCGCCTCGGCGGCGCGCAACCGCGCGCTTTCCCGCGCGCGCGGCGAGTTTCTGGCCTTCGTCGACGCCGACGACTTCATCGACCCCTCCCTGCTGGAAAAGGCGGTCGCGCAGGCGCGGCGCACCCAGGCCGACATCGTGTGCTTCGGCCACGATCACTACTACCAGGATCAGGACGTGTACCTGTACCCGGTCCGCCCGCAGGCGCCGGCATCCTTCGCCCCGGAAGATCTGGGGGGCCGCCTGCTGTTCGCGGGTTCGCCGAATGCCTGGTCGAAGCTGTTTCGGCGCAGCTTCGTCGAAGGGTGCTCCGAGCGCTTCGACGAGGGGCTGGCCACCGCGGAGGACATGCTGTTCACCTTCTCGCTGATGATGCGGGCGGGCCGCATCGCGACGGTCGACGAGCTGCTCTACCACTACCGCAAGGACGTCGCCGGCTCCCTCACGAACAGGGGCGTCTCCCGGGGCGTCCAGTCCTTCGACTGCCTCGAGCGCCTGCTCGGGGTCGCCGGCGCCACGCCGCACGCCGACGCCTTTTGCGAGGGCATCGTCAACCTGTCTCTCGACCAGGCGCGCTATCTCATGCAGATCGCGTGCGACACCGAGGAGTTCAGCGAGCAATACCGGGTGTATTACGGCAACTGGCTGCCGCGCCTGGACGCGCTGGCCGCCGAGGGCCGCATCTACCCCGAGGTGCGCCACCTCTACGATCGGTACAAGAGGGCGTCGACCCCTCTGGAGCTCATGTACGAAAACTGGCAGGACGCGTTGGAGATGCTGCGCCGCCTCGAGGGCGTGCACGAGACGACGCTTCGCGAAAAGGGCCGGTTGGAAGGCGAGCTTCGCGCAAGGGCCGCCGAGCTCGAGGGGTCCACGACGTACCGCGTCGGGCGCGCGGTGATGGCGCTGCCCTGCGCGCTCAAGGATCGCGCGCGCCGATAGCGCGGCTTCGGCATCGAGATATGTGGCAGTTATGAATGCGCGGAGCCGAACGAGTCCATAAAGGTCCCGTTCGCGCTGCCGGCGTATCGTTTTGGCCCTTCTTGTGTTCCGGGGGCCGATTTCGCGCCCTCTGCCGTACAATGAGGCGATGCAACAAGGAAGGAAAGGAGACTACATGATAAGAAGACGAAGCGTGGCATCCATGATCTGCGCAACGACGCTCGGCGTTGCCGTCGGCGTCGTCGGGCTCGTCGGCCTGAATGTCGACGGGGCCGTGGCCTTTGCGGCCGACAATTCCGAGGTGACGAGCGAGCGTATCGCCGGCAGCACGGCGCCCGACACGGCTGCGAACGCCGCGCGCGAGGCGTTCCCCGACGGCGCGAAGTGCGCCGTCGTCTCGTCGGCCACCGATGCGCGATTCGGCCTGTCCGCCTCCGGCCTCGCCGGAACCCTCGACGCCCCCTCGCTTCTCACGTGGGGCGACAGCCTGCCCGCTGCGACGAAGAGCGCCCTTGCCGACCTCGGCATCGAGCGCGTGTACATCGTGGGCGGCGTGGACGGCGTTTCCGCGGACGTCGAGAACGAGCTCGCATCCCTCGGCGTCGCGGTCGAGCGCGTTGCCGGCGCCAGCGTCGCCGACACCTCCGTCGCGGTTGCCGACAAGATCGCCGAGCTCGGCGGCAACCCGCGCAGCGAAGTGATTCTCGCCGACGCCGACGGCGTCACCGACGCGTCCTCCATCGCGTCCTATGCGTACAAGTACCAGGTTCCCGTGATCTACGAGCAGGATTCGGCCCTGCCTGAGGCCGCCGTCGCCTTCGGCGACGCCGCAAGCCGCATCCTGGTCGTCGGCGGCGAGGGCGCCGTCTCCTCCGAGTTGGTGGAAGGCCGCAGCGATGCGTGGTCCGACAAGACCCTGCGCATGGCCGGCGACGATGCCTACGCCACCTCTCGCGTCGTTGCCGAGACGCTGGTTTCCGAGGGCAGCCTGACGCAGGAGGTCGTGGGCGTCACTTCGGGCGAGTCGTCCTCTTACGGCTCCGACGCCGTGGCGGCTGCCGCGCTGTGCGCCAAGCACGATGCGCCGATGGTCGTGACGAACTCTTCCGGCACGTCCACCACCGTGAACAACTACCTGGTCTCCACCCAGGACAGCACGCTGGCCGCCTACGTCGTGGGCGACGACGAGGCCGTCTCCGAAGACGCCTACAGCTACATCAGCCGCATCGTCGACGGATCCATCCGCTTCACCGCCATCATCGGCTCCGACCAGTGGCAGCCCGCCGGCTACTCCTTCCATCTGGAGGGCTCCGACCTGCAGGTCCTGCTGGCCACGGATGCCGTTTCGGGCAAGATGTGGTTGGTGAGCGTCCCGCGTGACACGTATTACGAGACCGGCGGGACGAGCTACAAGTCCAACCATGTGTACCTCTACGCGTTCCAGAACGCGCAGAAGGAAGGCTACAGCACCAAGGAGTGCCAGAAGATCGCTGCGGAAGCATGCGCCGGCATGATGAGCAACCTGTTCGGCGTCTCGGTCAACAACTACCTGGTTACCAACCTGAACGACTACGGCGACCTCATCAATCGCCTCGGCGGCATCGGCGTGAACGTGCCCTACACCATCGACTACGACTTCTACGCCATGAAGAACCTCTCGACGGGCGCATACGAGTCCCCGTTCACGCCTATCCGCATCAGTGCGGGCGACCAGGTGCTCGACGGCTTCTCGTCCATGGCCCTCTCGCGTGCCCGTACCTCCAACATCGGCGGCCTCTCGTACGGCTCCTACGGCCTTGAGCAGGACGGCACGCGCCAAAACGTCAACCGCCTTCAGCTGGTGAGCCTGATCAACAGGGTTCTGACCGACTCGAATGCCGTCAACCTCGTCGCGCCGCTGATCGACCTCGGCCTCATCGACACGAACTACAACTCCGATGAGGTTATCGAGATGCTGTCGGCGTTCGTCCAGCACAACTCCGTGACGATTTACGCCTCCACGGGCCCGGTTTCCGGCGGCATCCAGGACGAGTTCGGCTCTCAGTGGCTGGTGCCCTCCGACCCGCTGTTCTATGAGAACATCCGCAACACCATTCTCTCGGGCGGCGACACGGCGTGGCTCAACGACTACTACGGCGTGAACTACGACAGCTGGTTCCCGCTGGCCTGGTCGCGCGTGCTCTACCCGAACACGAACCAGCAGCAGCCGGGCAAGTTCTCGGACGTCTACGAGCGCGGCTGGTACTACGAGTGCATCCAGCTGGCCGTTGACCTGGGCTTCATCGACGGCTATGACGACGGCCGCTTCGGCCCCTACGACACGTTGACGCGCGGCCAGGCCGCCTGCATCACCGCGAAGATGGCCAACGCCGACAACTCCGTGGCCTATGACGGCCAGTACCCCGACATCTGGGGCGACGAGTACTATGCCGACAACACCGCGTGGGCGAAGAACACCGGCGTCATGATCGGCTACCAGGAGGGCACCTTCGGCCCGAACGACAGCCTGACGCGCGAGCAGGTCGCCTGCACGCTGTTCAACTACTCCCGCGTGATTTTGGGCCAGGACACCACGGTCACCGACATCGACGGCGCCTTGGCGGCCTTCCCCGACGGCGGAGACGTCGACGACTGGGCGCGCGAGGCCGTGGCCTGGGCGGTGGAAAACCACATCATGGGCAACGGCGGCTTCATCAACCCCCGCGCCGACATCACCCGCGCGGAGATGACCGCCATGGTCACCAATCTGCAGCCCTATAGGCTGTAGCTGCGCAATCGCGCCATTCGTGTAAGGCTTATGGCGAAAACGGCGGAAGCCGTGGATTGATTGTCCTTTACGGACCCGGTCGGAGTTTTCCGCCGGGTCCGTTTCGTTATCTGGGATATCCTTGGTCGGCGTTGCGTGCTGGAAGGCACGCTATTTGTTTCGTGCTCATAAGGAAGGAACCGGATGTCCTTGCGATTTTCCATGGCGCGCCACCGTCGTGCGGCCCTGGCCGCCGCCGCGGCGTCGTTGCTTGCGGTTTCGGTCGCGCTCTCGACTGCGGCGGCAGGGGCGCCCTGCGATGCGAACCTCGCGCTGGCCGACGAGGGCGCTCCTGCCGCCGAGTCCGCTGCCGAGCCCGCAGCGGCCGGCGATGCCGGCCTCGCCGCGGCCGACGGCTGGGCGACCGGCGCCGACG
>CAVGAF010000019.1:0-18261 GCA_963627055.1 Butyrivibrio sp. CAG:318
GGTTCCCGCCTGCCCTTGCGGGCCGGCCGCCGTCCGCTTCCGCGTTCGGCGCGAGGAAGTACTTTACGCTCCTCCCCCTCCCTTGGCAAGAGCCATGGGCGGAAAAGGCGTTTCCTCCACAGTTTGCACACATCTATGCATAATAGCAGTGGTTATATAGGCAGCTGAGGGCTGTATATGACTCCTTTGGCTCTTTCGAACCGGCTTGCCGATGCCGCGAAAGGTCTTTGGCGCTTGATGATTCCCGGCAAGCGCTCGTTCTAGCCCGCATGAATTTGCAAGTGATGCCTTACTCGGCACTGTAGAGCTTCCGCCACTCCGCCGCTCGTATAGAAGAACACCGCATCTTTTTAACTCCTGAATAAACAGTCGGGGCAATCTGCGCTCCTGTATATGCTTAGCGAAGCGATCTACCGCTTGGCCTTTGGGACAGACGACACGACCAGAGGTTCTCGAGATGACTTTTGTGTTGCATTGATTTTGTCTTACTGCGTTATAACCGGAATACGTTATCTTTGCGATGCGTTTCTTGCTCAGCGATCTTTAGAAAGATTCGCTTGCTTACTGGTATGGAGCATACGTTACGATCCCTGTTTTGTGCTTGAGAATAGCGCATTTGTTCTCAATTGCGCTTCGTTGGACCAAGAACGGTTCATTGAAGTTTCACGGACTTACGATTCGTAGGTATCGCACATTTAGAGAGCGGTAACGTGACGAAGCGCTATCCGGGTACGTTTCGACTCCGATTGACCGGCACCAATTGCACTATTAACTCAAGATTGGCGCACAGGGACGACCCCGGTCATCGAAGCGCCGATTCAGCGATCGGCCAGGCCGTGTATCGCGGAGCCCGGGATGCCGGAGTCTTGCCGACCGGCGAATGCTCCGGCTTCGCCGGAGAGTGCGAGGGCGCCTACTTCCGAGGTTTCGCTAGACCAGGAGCAAGACGGTAAAACACGCTCCTGAACATCTATTCCGGTCTAGCCGAGCCACACTAATTAGTAGCTTTAAAGTACTCAGTCTATATGACGCTTAGTTTTAAGAGATCCCCTCTTCAAGACATCTTGTTCTGTTACTTAAGACCAAAGAGACCTCTTAACATTTCAGAACCAAGTCAGTTTGCGCCGAACGTAATCGAGCCCTTGTTGAAAGTTTTTGAACGCCCACCTCGTCAGCAGTGCTCAGTAAATTTCGCCCTATTGCGTTGTTCGACTTTTCGCCTCGGAACAGCCTTACCGGCATGCCGGCTTTTTGATCTCCACACGAGATACTAACCTCTCACTTTTCAGTCTGGCTAAGATTCTGCATTGCGAATGAGTTAGTCGCCTTTGACGCATAAAGTCAGACCTTCTCGCTAATTGCCGATATTAGAAATTCGATATCCGATCTTTTTCCCACGTTTGCCTTAGCCTAGTCGAGCAAGCCATTTATATAATTGGTTTAGTCATCTTTTATAGCTGTTGTCGACGAGCATCTTATCGAAGCGACGTAGGATTACATAATGTCAGTATTTCACCACTGTGCAACATCTGCACAGTGGTGAAAACGACTCAGTATGGATGAGTACAACGATTTGATTCATTCGGAAATTTCTTACTGTGCAGGTTCTGCACAGTAAGAAATTCGCCGGAAACAAAACGATACGGAGTAAACCTGGACCAAAAAATTTGCAGTACCTGCCCAGTGAAACCATCGGTCATATCGCCATACGGCAACAAGCCCTTAACCTCAAAAGAGCCCACAACTCGTATCGAAGACAGGATGGCCCCATTCGTCAAGAGTTACAGTTATGAGATTTCTTCTAGTCAATTTCGAATTAGAAGAGTCAAGGGTACAAGAGACAATGAGCGCATGACCAAAAATATATTAGTTGAAAGATAGAGCATCTATAGGTTTCCTAGAAGATCGAGTTGTCCTAGTCAACTTCTACAAAGTGAAACTGGAGTTAAATCTCAATCCAGGGAAATGTTAATAGATATGATTAGTTTCAAATACTTAGTTATAGTAGAGCACTTCTAGTGGATATTACAACATCTAACAAAGAAAATGGTGTTGCACAAATTGAAGCCGTTTAGCGAAAATGGTAAAATTAGCAGTGTGCAGAAGCTGCACAGTAGCAGCAATCCTCAACATACACAATCAAGCAGAAGGGTACAGAATGGCCGGAAGGACGAAGAGTCGTGGCGGCGAAAAGCAGCAGCAATCGCTGTCTTTAGGAAGGGAAACCGTCGAGGAGCTCGAAAAAGAAGCGGAACGTCGAGGACTGAACAAATCTCAACTTGCCGATCTACTTCTGAACGGGCAATTAACGCAAGCTGCAGATAAGCCGACAATCATTTCCGTAATGAGCTACAAAGGCGGTGTAGCTAAAACCACCACGAGTGCCTGCTTGGCAGTTAGCTTTTCCGAGCTTGGATACAAAGTCTTGGTAATAGACATGGACGGCCAAGGAAACGTTAGCCAGAGCCTTCGCGTGTACGACCCTCGATCCGAAGAGCCCTGCATTGCCGACGTGTTGTATCAGACAACCCCGAACTCGCCGAGACTCTCCCTGCATGAAGTGATGCAGACGACGAAGTACGATAATCTGTACTGCGTGCCATCGAACTTCCGATTTGCCGATGCGGACACCCGCCTCAAAGCGGAAATCGCCGGTGGCGTCGATATGCGCCTAGAATACGCAATCGAAGACCTGATTGAGGAAGTGGCTAAAAATAAGGAGCAGCCGTTCGACTACATCATCATCGACTGCGGTCCGCGTCTCGATATGACTACCACCAATGCAATCGTAGCGTTGGAAGCAGGCAACAATGCATCGCATATCATCATCCCAATTAAAGTAGACGGTTTTGCAATTGCCGGCCTTTCGCAGACCATCGATACGATAAACCGAACCGCAAAAGAACGTCGTCGCCTTCCGCAGCACTGGAAAATCCTGCAGACGATGATCGAGCGAAATACGACCACCTATAAATACGGATGCCAAATGCTCAAAGAGGCAATCCCGAACGCTGAGTATTTCAACACGAAAATTGAAAAATCTACCGTAGTCCCCGAAGCAAGCCTGGCGATGGAGCCCCTCATCACGTATGCGCCCGACAGCAAGCCTGCGATCTCTTACCGCTTGCTCGCGCAGGAAATCGAGGAAATGAATGCCTAGAAAGAAGTTGCAGGACGCGCTGAAGAACAACACCGGCGCAGTAGCAAACGTCATACCTCGTCACAAGGAAATGTCTGAAGAGGAAATGCGTCTTGAGGCATTCCGCAAACGAGACAATCAGGACGTTTCCGTTACCGACAAAATGTCTAACCAGAACGTCCGAAACACGTTGCTGAGCGAGATGGGGTTTGACTGGTTCGATATCGATAGCTTGAAGCCGAATCCAAACAACAGCTACACCATAACAGATGAGGACGTGAAGAACCTTGCGGGCCTTATTTGGAACAGCAAGGAAATTGAGCCGCTGATTCTCCGCGAAACCGAAGATGGAACCGAAATCATTGATGGTGAGAGGCGCTGGCGTGCCTGCAAGCTGCTTGCTGAGAAATACGGCGAAGCCTGGAGAATGGTCCCCGGAAGATGCCACAAACTCGGCTCGATAACTGATGAGCAGGCTAATTTCATCATGCATTCGTCCAACATAGGACAGCGCAACATAAAACCATCGGAGCGGGCCCAGGGCTTTAAAGTACTGGCCGACAAGTTGGTTGAATGGCGAAAAGACGATCCTTCCCTGAAGGGCGTCAACACCAAAACGTACCTTGCAGAACATTTCGGGGTGTCGGAACGAACCGCACAGGTGCTGCTCAACATAGCGCGGAACCTTTCCAAAGAAGGCAATGATCTGCTCGACTCGAACGTGATTACGCAAGCGCAAGCCGAATCGCTTTCTAAGCTACCAAGCAACAAGCAAAGCGAAATTGTTGCAAACATTACCAAGAGCGACATGGATGCAGCAGAAATCAACGAGGCAATTGAAACCGCTAAAGAGACCCAAGCCGCGGACAATTCACCCATAACGAAGGCTCCTACAGGTAAAACAGGGCAGAAAACGACTAAAGAACGAACTGGAAAAGACCTGAATGGGTACTTGAAAACAGCCAAGAACGCCCTGAAAAACGCTGAAAAAGCTGAAGGAGAGGCCGATTTCAAGCTTATTGGAGAGATCAAAGCCATGATTCGCGAGATTGAGCGGATGCAAGACTAGGTTTGACACGGGAGCCTTGGTAAAACCAGGGCTCTCTTTGACAGGAATCATCGAAGAGAGGGTTTCTGTCAAAGAGACAGAATACGATCCCAAAACGGACTGCGAAGACAAAGAGGCAGACGCGGAGCACTCCATAGACTCGTAAGGCAAAAATTTGCACGTTGTGTCTTCAGTCGTAGCCTGCTTGCAGTATATGTTTTTAGGGGCGCCAGAGTATTCAATGACTTCTTTAGTCATCTTATAATCCTTTAGAACGCTGGCAACTGTTCTGAGAGAGCAGCCTACCTGTTCGGCGATTTCTTTCTGGGTGAGCTTGGTTGTTTGCTTAAGCTCGACGATTGCCTTGTTTCGTGCTTCCCGTTTAGCCCTCGTTTGTTGTTTTGCCTGCTTGCGCTGCAAGGCCTTTGATGTTTCGAAGAAATCGATTGCCTGAACCTCTTCTTCGGTCAGCCCGAGCATTTCTATGAGGCGGACTACGCCGATGAGGTAATAACCTTGCTCTCCCTTCAGGTTTACGACGGAGTCGATTGACGATATAACGCCTGCAAGCTCCTTGTTAGCAAGTGGCTTGGTGAAACGCGCATTGAACTGGGACAGACGCTCAGCCGCCTCATCGCGGTTGTAGATCTGAACCGCCGTGTTGTAGAAAACGAAGCACATAAGCTCGCGATTTCCTTCGCAGTCGAACTTCCGGAATGCCTGTAGATCAATGAGTTTGGTGAGGCGACGGAGCATCAACGGCTTGTAGCGGAGCATCGAGGCGTTTGCCTTGGTTCTGCGAGGCAGCGGTTTCGCAGAAACCTTCGGAGAGAAGCTTGCAAGGCAGGCTCGCAGCGTTTGCAGGGAATGGAAGGTTTCCGACGCTGCAACCAGGCGTGCCACGCGACGGGCCTTGCGGTTGTAGGTGCCGGGAATACGCGAAACGCGGGCGTGGTCGAGCGTTGCCCGGTCGAGCGTGATGCCCTCGATGGGTGCGATAATCGACTCAATTGCGTTAGCGAGTTGTTGTTGAACGGAAGAGAAGAGTTGAACCCCTCTCTCGTTGTTCGAGTTTTTGCATTGCATGGGAATGGACCGGTCGAGCACGTAGAAAAGTTGCAGGCCGCGTCCGGAATCGATGATCATGGTCGGTTCGGGCAGGATCGATTTCCCCACGGCGGAATTGACGGCCTGAAGCGCGCATTCCACGATTATCCGAGTGTCAGAATCGGTGGAAGTATGGCAATCGAGGTCGAAAAAGAGCGCGTTGAGCTGTCGAAGCGCCTCGGTTTTGCGGGTACGCGAAGTAAACCCGTTATGAGTTATGTAGTAGCTGGCGTTCGGTTGGAAGCCGACTGCCAGCAAACCGTTATGTTTGACCGCGGTTTCACGCCACTCGCCGCCGGCATCGGTGGCCAGCACGTAGAAGCTGTTGCGGTCGTCGTGTGTGAGCAGGCGACGGAACGTTTCCCATTCGCTTTCGCGATTCCGGGAATGCGCCACCGCCAATGCCGGTTGAGGCATACTGCACCCTGTCCGCAGTCTCCCGTAGGGGGAGCCGCTCGAGTCGAAGGTATTCGGTTTTCGACTAAGAAAAAAGAAGAGTGCAAAAACGATGACGCCTTGTCGGCGCTCGTTATAAGTGATAAAATAACGACTGTGAGTGAGTGGTCGATACCTGATCACTTATGCAACCCCCTAGTTGGCGCTAGGGGGTTCTTTTTTTCTTGGTCGTCGGGCTGTGACCCGAACACCGCAAGTCTATAACAAGAAACACTTCAATGTCCATTAATACTTGTTGCGCGATGTTGCGTGGAGTGCAAAATGATCTAACAAAAGAGGGGTGTTGGAGGTTGTTTCTTGTTATAGAGTTGCTGTGTAGTACACCTGATGACCTGCAGAAACACTAGTTCAGTGGGCTATAGTTGGCATCGAGATAAAGTCATGTATGGTTTTCTTGTGATGTGAACCTGCTCGCGCCGTTGCTGTGGGCTGAATCGTCGGGGAAACCTGCAGCTTGCAGCCGACATGGCGGGAGAAGGGTATGCAAAGCGCAAGCAAACGCATCAATATCGACTATATCGCGACCCGGGCGATGGGCGAGGCGCGCCCCGTTATCGGGGTTGTTCCCACGCTCGACCCGAACGAGGGAATTCTGCGCATGAACAATCATTATGCGCAGGCGATCGTCGCAGCCGGCGGCGCGCCGGTCATCATCCCGTTCACGAACGACGTGAGCGTCTACGAGTCGTTGCTTCCGCGCATCGACGGGTTCGTGCTGTCGGGCGGGCAGGACATCAGCCCCGTTCGCTATGGCGGGGACATCACCTACGGCAAGCTGTCCGAGCTGACGCCGGAACGCGAAGAGGTGGAATACCTGCTGCTGAGCTACGCGTATCAGTACGATTACCCGCTTTTGGGGATTTGCCGTGGCATGCAGATGATAAACGTGTTCTTCGGGGGCACCCTGTACCTGGATTTGGAGGAGCAGTTCGACGGGGTTTCGTCGCTCGACGACGTCCCGATAGCTGGCGAGGCCGCCGCGACGCCGGCGGGCGGCAGGGTGAATCACTGGCAGACGTGCGACTATGGACGCCCCACGCATACGGTTTCCATCATGCGCTCAAGCAAGATGGGCGAAATCCTGCAATGCGACCATGCGCCGGTCAACTCCATGCATCATCAGGGCGTTCGTACGCTGCCGCCCAACTTGTCGGCCGCAGCTTATGGGCCTGACGGGCTGGTCGAGGGAGTTGAGGCGCGCGATTGCCGCTTCCTCATGGGCGTGCAGTGGCATCCGGAATATTTTGCGCAGGAAGGGCAGCACATGGCTTCGCTGTGGAAGGCGCTCGTCGATGCCGCCATGGCCTCGCGTTGCCGCGAGGGACGTTGCCACGGGTGCCTGCGCATCGATCGCGAGGATTGCGATTCCGGGGCCGTGTGGCCGGCCGTGAGCTTCGCCGATTATATCTAGAGGCTGCGCATGACGGTGAAGGATTCTAGGCGCAAGGTGCTGGTCGCGATGAGCGGCGGTGTGGACAGTTCGGTGGCGGCGCTTTTGCTGTGCGATGCCGGCTATGAGGCGGCGGGCGTCACTATGAAGCTGTTCGACAATGAGGTTGCCGGCGTAGGCGGGGCCTGCGTGGTGGGCGAGAGCACCTGCTGCAGCCAAAGCGACGTGGAAGACGCGCGTCAGGTGGCGTTCGGCTTGGGGTTGGAGCATTTCACGTTCAATTACACCGCCACGTTCGGCCGTGACGTCATCGACCGGTTCTGCGATGCGTATCTGCGCGGCCGCACGCCGAACCCCTGCATCGATTGCAACCGCTATCTCAAGTTCGCCGCCTTGCAGAAGCGTCGGGCGCAGCTGGGCTACGACTACGTGGCCACGGGGCATTACGCGCGCCGCTCCTACAACGAGCGCACGGGGCGCTTCGAGCTTTTGCGGGGCAAAGATGCGTCGAAGGACCAGAGCTATGTGCTGTATCATCTGACGCAGGATGATTTGTCGCACATGCTGTTTCCCCTAGGTGAGCTGACGAAATCCGAGGTGCGCCGCCTGGCGCAGGCCCATTCGTTCGGCAATGCGGACAAGGCGGAAAGCCAGGACATCTGCTTCGTGCCCGACGGCGATTACGCGTCGTTCATCGCGCGGTATCTGGGAATCGGGGACGTGCGCGACGGGGTTGCGGCGGCTGGCGCTGCGGCTTTGGCTTCGAGCTCGGGCTCGGGTACGGGTACGCGAGAATGCGCTTTGGACGCGGCGGCTGGCGCCTGCGGCGGCAACCCGGCGGCGTTTTCCGCCGGCGATATCGTGGATGTTGCCGGCAAAGTGGTTGGGCGGCATCGCGGATTGGTTCACTACACCATCGGCCAGCGTAAGGGAATCGGCGTGGCGGCGAGCGAGCCTCTGTACGTGATTGCGAAGAATTGCGCGGCGAATGAGCTGGTAGTTGGGCCGCGCAGCGAACTGGGCGTGCGCGAGGTGCGGGCTGGCGACGTGAATTTGATCTCGGTTGAAAACTTGGACGAGCCCATGCGCGTGAGCGCGAAGACGCACTATCGCCAGCGTGCGCAGGCCGGTGAGGCGGTTATGGAGGGCGGGCAGCTGGTGGTGCGCTTCGACGAGCCGACGGTGCGCCCGGCGGCGGGGCAGTCGCTGGTGCTCTACGACGGGGACGTCGTGATGGGCGGCGGCACCATCGAGGAGTAGCTTCGCCGCTCGGCCCCGATAGGCGACGCGCACGAAAAACGGGCGGGCGCCCCTCGTGATCGAGGAGTGCCCGCCCGTTCGTTTCCGGGGTGCATTGTTCTTTGCCGGATATCGCGGCCGGGTGGGTTACTTCACCACGCGCACTCGATGGACGCCCTCGATGGCGTTGAGCTTGGAGACGAGCTCGGCCGGCGCCGGCGAGGAAAGGTCGAGCATGGTGTAGGCCGAGGTTTTGCGGGCCTTGTTCGTGAGGTTGTCGATGTTGGCTCCCACCTCGCCGAACACGCCGGTGATTTTGCTGAGCATGTCCGGGACGTTGGCGTGCAGCACCGCGACGCGCCCGCCTTGGGCGGGGACGGGGCCCATGTCGCAAGCGGGGTAGTTCACGGAATTCTTGATATTGCCGGCTTTGAGGTAATCGACGATCTCATCGGTTGCCATGACGGCGCAGTTGTCCTCGGCCTCTGCGGTCGAGGCACCCAAATGCGGCAGTACGATGGTGTTCGGCAGCTTCATGACCTGGGGCGTTGCGAAATCGGTCACGTAGTGCGCGACGCGTCCGGCCTCGAGTGCGGCGGCCATCGCGGGCACGTCGACGAGGGTGTCGCGCGAGAAGTTGAGCACGGTCAAGCCGGGTTTGGCGACTTCGAGCTCGTGCGCGCCGATCATTCCGCGCGTGGATTCCAGTGCCGGTACGTGGATGGTGACGAAGTCGCTGCGATGGAGGACGTCGTCGAGGTTGAGCACGTGCTCGACGGCGGGGGAGAGGCGCCAGGCGGCCTCGGTGGAGACGTAGGGGTCGTAGCCGAGGACGTTCATCCCCAGGTCTACCGCTGCGTTCGCGACGAGCGCCCCGATGGCCCCCAGGCCGACGACGCCGAGCGTCTTGCCCGCGATCTCGTTGCCGGCGAAGGCCTTCTTCGCCTTTTCCGCGTCCTTGGCGATGGTGGGGGAGTCGGCGGCGTCTTTGCACCAGGCCGCCCCGCCGAGGATGTCGCGGCTCGCGAGCAGCATGCCGCAGAGCACGAGCTCCTTGACGGCGTTGGCGTTGGCGCCGGGGGTGTTGAACACGACGATGCCGGCCTGCGCGCAGGCGTCGAGCGGGATGTTGTTGACGCCTGCGCCGGCGCGGGCGATGGCGAGCAGGCTTCCGGGAAGGTCCATGTCGTGCATGGCGGCGCTGCGCACGAGGATGCCGGACGCCTGCGCAATGTCGTCGGTGAGCTGGTAGTCGGCGGGAAGCCTGTCGGTGCCTTGGGCCGAGATGTTGTTCAGGCAGTGGATGTAGTGCATGATTACCCCCCCTTTGGGATTTGGGCGAACGGTGATGTGCGCAGATGGCGCGCTGCGCATTCCACTCTATTTCGATGTATATGGTGGCTTTTGAATGCGGCGCAGTCAACAGCCGTTCGGGCGGTCGGTCGCTGTGGGGGAGGGTGCGGAGCTTGCGGGCTTTGCTTGCAGGACGCTTGCGCGAACCTTGCAGGTTGGCAACGGGCGAGGGATTTTCGTCGGCTGCCTTGCAAATGTGCGATAATGGACATATGGGGAGAATTATAAACATGTTCCAATCAAATGCTTCGGGCGCCACGCAACATCGCTTGGCGGGTGGCGGCGCATGCGCTCAGGGCGTGCGCCGCGCCGATCGCGCGGCCGGCGACGACGCGGGCTGCGCATCCTTTCCGATTGACGCGTACCACCTTGTGTGGGTGTTCACCGCGTGCTGCGTCGTGGGCCTTGTCGGTGAAACGGTAGTCAGCTATTTCGTCGATGGGAGATGGGAGAACCGCGCCGGCTTTTTGTGGGGGCCGTTCAGCCCGATCTACGGCGTCGGCGGGGTGCTGATGACGGTGGCGCTCGCGCGCTTTGCCAACGAGCGACCCGGCGTTCTCTTCGGCGCCGCAGCCTTGATAGGCGCTGCCTTCGAATGGTTCGCGGGATGGTTCTGGAAGAACGCGTTCGGAATTGTGGCCTGGGATTATTCCAGCCAGCCGTTCAATATCGGCGGGCATACGTGCCTGGGAATCGCCCTGGTGTGGGGCGCGGCCGGGCTCGCCTGGGTCCGCATTGCGCTTCCGGCCATTTCACGCGCCGCCGATGCCGTGCCCGTCGCCTGGCGGGCGACGCTAACGTGGGGCCTGCTCGCGTTTTTCGTGCTGGACGCCGCAATGACCTTCATCGCGTTCGACTGCTGGATGAACCGGCTTGCGGGAGTGGACCCGCAGGGGCCGATTCAGGGGTACTTCGCTGAGCGCTACGGCGACGAATTCATGCGCGAGCGATTCCAAACGATGTCGTTGCATCCGAGCCTGGCGGGTTTTCGCGGGTAGCGTCCTCCGGCTCGGTCAGTGCTTGCCGGCATCGCGCGAAACGCCGGTCGGCACGCCGCAGATGGCGCCTAGTGCCCGCACTGGGAGAAGCGGCGGGCGGTGTCGAGATTGCGTCGCACCTGGTCGGGAGAGGTTCCCTGCGCCTTGCAAATGTGCTCGAGCAAAAACATCGCGTTCTGCTTGACGAACGAATCGAAGAACTCCTGCGACGGCGGCTCTTCGCCATACAGCTCGCTGCGCGACACGATGCCGATGATGCCGCTGGTGGCGTACTCGATGATCAGGCGAGCCTCGGGCTTGAGCTCTTCTTTGGGCTCGCACAGGATAGATCGCCACATATCGGTGATGACGGTTTTCACGTTCGCGGAAAGCGCTTCGTTGCCGCCCTGGCGGATGAGCAGCGTCGCCTTGTGCGTGCGGGATAGGAGCACCTCGTGGGCCGGAATGGCGCGCGAGGCCCCCACGATGAGGTCGAAGATGCTCTGCAGGAACTCGTCGTTGCCGATAAGTTCGTGTTTGATGGCCTGGTCGGCAAGCTGCTCGATGCTTGCGAAATGGTAGTAGAACGTCGTGCGGTTGAGCTGGGCGCGCTCGGCGACCAGCCCGACGGTGATGTTTTGCAGCCGTGTGGTTTCCAGCAATTCCCAGAACGCCTCGACTAAACGTGCGTCGGCGCGGTTCGCTTCGCTTTTCCTCGGTCTTGCCATGGCCTTACTCCTGCTGGGCCGCCATGCCGGCGGCCTGCTGCGCGTCGGGGGCGCCGGTCGCGTGGCCTGCGCTGCCCGCATCGTTGCCCGCCCCGTTTGCGCCCTTTGCGTTCATGATGAGCATTTGCAGGCGGTTCTCCACGTTGGCGAAGCTGACGTCGGGATCGTAATCCAGCGGCAGGATGTTCGCGTCGGGGTAGCGTTCCTTGAGCTGCTTGACGATGCCGCGCCCGACCACGTGGTTGGGCAGGCAGCCGAACGGCTGCAGGATGACGAACGCGCGGCAGCCGTGCGCGGCGTGGTGCAGGATTTCGCCGGGGATGAGCACGCCCTCGCCCGCGTCGAAGGTATGGTGGATGATGGGGTCGCTCTCCACGACGAGCTCGGGCATGCGGCAGGCCGGTTTGTAGAGCGGGTGCGCCGTCGCGATTTTGTCGCAGACGTCGTGGGCGTGCTCGAACAGCTTGTTCGCTATGCGGTTGAAGCCCTTTTTCGCAAGGGGCATGGTGACGTGGAATTCGCGGGCCTGCGCGTCCTGGTAGAAGTACGTTTTGCGGATGACGTCGGTCATGCGCGCCTCGATGACCTCCATCCCGTTGCGCTCGAGGTAGGCCTCGATGTCGCGGTTGGCGCCGGGGTGGAAGTTCAGCAGGTACTCGCCGACGATGAGCACCGTCGGGCGCGGGTTGCTGCGGTCGTATTTCACCTGGGACATGATGTCGATGGCCTGTTTGAAGCCGCGCTCGGCCCCGAGCGTGCCATGGGCCTCGATGCCGTCCATGACGCAGTCGAGCGCCGCTTCGAACGCGGCATCGGCGCTGCCGGGCTCAAGCTCGTAGGGACGTATCTTGCGCAGCAGCTCTTCCAGGGCGTCGATCATGGGCAGGCCCATGGCGATGCGGATGGCGCTGCCGAGGCTCATGCGGAAGCCCGGATGCATGTCGTGGGCGTCGACGTCGTCGTTGGTGATGATGGGGACGTAGTCGTAGCCGGCGTCGTCGAGCGCTTTGCGCAGCAGCGCCGCGTAATGCGTCAGGCGGCAGTCGCCGATGTACTTGCCAGTGCCGATGGCGACGGTATGCGGGTCCCATTGTCCGCTCTCAAGCGCCGCGAGCGATTCGCCGATGGTCATTTGCGCGGGGAAGCAGATGTCGTTGTGGACGTAGCGTTTGCCCAGTTCGATGGCATGTTCACGACCTATTTCAAGCGGAACGGCCTTGACGCCTTGGCGCGTGAACGTGGCCGACATGAGGCGGCAGAAGGCGTGCGAGGTGTTCGGCACCAGGATGGTCTTGATCTTGCGGTCGGCCTTCGTGAACTTCACGGGGTAGGGGTCGGGAAGCTCGCGCGGCGTGCTGGCGGCCTGCGCGGCGGGCGAGCCGTCCTGCCCCTTTGAGGTTTGCCGTCCGCGGCGCTCGTCAACCGTTTCGAGGAACGACCGGACGCGGATGCGCAGCGGGCCGGCGACGTCGGATTCGTCGAGCTTCAAGATGAGCGGGGCCTTGTCGGAACGCTCGCGCATGAGGCGCACGATTTCGTCGGAAAGGTAGGCGTCGTGGCCGCAGCCGAAGCTGACGAGCTGCACGTATTCGAGCGCGGGATTGTCGGCGGCCAGGATGGCGCACGCCAGCATGCGTTCGTGGAAATTGTTGACGATGTCGAGGCGGCTGGCGGAAAGATCGACCCGGTCGTGGCCGGGCACTGCGTCGGGCGGCAACACGGCATGCCCGAGCTCGGCGAGCATGCGCGGCAGGTCGTGGTTGACGAGCGGGTCGTTGTGGTAGGGACGGCTTGCCAGCACGATGGCGTAGTCGCCGGCGGCCTGCGCGGCGCTGATGGCGCGCCCGCCCGCCTCGATGAGCAGCGACTTGAACGCCCGCTGCGCGTTGTCGGCCTGTTCGATGGCCTGCTTCATCTGTTCTGCCGGAATGCCGAACGTGTCGGCGAAGTACCCCTGCAGCTGCCGGTCGCGGTCGGCGGTGGAGTACCAGTGGAACAGCGGCGTGTCGAAGGGGATGTTCCAGCGGCGCTGCGGGTCGTCGGAGCTTTTCACCACCATGGGGTAGCCCTTGACCACGGCGCACATGGAGATGCTGGTGGATGCGGCGTTTTCGGTGGGCACGGTGGTGACGATGGGCATGAAGATGCGATCGACCTTGGCGCGCGCCAGCTCGCGGACGTGCCCGTGCACCAGCTTTGCGGGGAAGCAGATGGTGTCGGAGGTGACCTGGGGCAGGCCCTGTTCGAACATGGCGCGGGTTGACGGGCGGCTTACGTGGAGCGAAAAGCCCAGCGAGCGCAAAAGCGCGTTCCAAAACGGCATGGTGTCCCAGAATGCCAGCACGCGCGGGATGCCGATGGTGATGCCGCGGTCGGGGCAGACGGGCTTGACGGGCCAGTTCTGGAACAGGAGCTTCTCGCGCGCGTCGAAGAGGTTCTCGCCGCGCGTCGCTTGCGCGCCCGCGGCCTTGAGCGCCTTCTTCGTCGTGGCGTCGGCCGGGTCGCCGATGACTTCGCCGCGCGGGCAGCGGTTGCCGGTGACGAAGCTGGATCCGTCGGCGAAGGTGACGATGGTGCGGTTGCAGCGATTCGCGCAGAACGGGCAGATGCAGTTCGCCTGCTGGCGGTAGGTGAAGGCGTCGAGGGCGGGCAGGCCGATGAAGGCGCTGGGGGCGGCTTGCGTGGGGGCGGCTGCGGCGGCAGCGGGGGCTGTGGGCTCGGCCGACGGCTCGACCGCCGTTGCCGGCGCGCCTTCCGCCGCCGTCATCTGCTCGCGCGTGAGCATGGCCACGCCGATGGCGCCCATGAGCCCGGGGTAGGGCGCGCGCACGACGTTCTTCCCGAGGTGTTGCTCCAAGGCGCGCAGCACGGCGTCGTTCTTGAAGGTGCCGCCCTGCACGACGATGTGGTCGCCGAGGGCGTCGAGGTTCGGCACGCGCACCACCTTGGTGAACACGTTCGCGATGATGGAACGGCACAGCCCGGCCATGATGTCGTCGGGCGTGCGGCCGTTTTTCTGCTCGCTGACGATGCTGGAGTTCATGAAGACCGTGCAGCGGCTGCCGAGCACCGCGGGCTGGGTGCTGGCGAAGGCGGCGTCGGCGATGTCGGTGGTGGGGATGCCCAGCGCGTGGGCGAAGTTCTCGAGAAACGACCCGCAGCCGCTCGAGCAGGCTTCGTTGACCACGATGTCGCAGATGACGCCGTCGGAGAGCCACATGGCCTTCATGTCCTGCCCGCCGATGTCGAGGATGAAGCTGACGTCGGGGGCGTACTTCGCCGCCGCGTGCGCATGGGCGACGGTTTCCACGGTGTGGTAGTCGGCGTGGAATGCGCGGTTGAACAGCAGCTCGCCGTAGCCGGTGGTTCCCAGGCCGGCGACTTCAAGTTCGACCCCCGCCTGCGCGTAGGCGTCGCGCAGGTCGATGAGCGCGCGGCGCGCCACCTCGAGCGGCTCGCCCTCGTTGTTGGCGTAGAAGCTGTCCACGAGTTCGCCGTCGTCGGCGAGCAGGGCAAGCTTGGTGGTGGTGCTTCCCGAGTCGATTCCCACCCATACGCGCAGCTTGCCGTTTTCGGTATGGGCGCGGGCTGCGGGGCCCTCGGGGCCGTGGGATTCGGCGGGCAGCTGATGGCGTTGCCTGAAGGCGCGCAGGTCGTCGGCGTCCTTGAACAGGGGGGCGCCCGGCGCGTGGTCGTCGGCGTCGCCGGTGAAGCCTTCCAGGCTTTCGGCGGCTTTGAGCGGGTCGATGGCGGCGTCGGCGTCGGCGAACATGCCGGATAGCGACAGCGCCGCGCCGCGGGCGACCATGGTTTCGGGGTGCTCGGGCACGATGGCGTCGTGCGGGCGCAGCTCCAGGCGCTGGCTGAACACGTCGATGAGCACGGGGTTGAAGGTGAGCGGGCCGCCCTCGAAGATGACGGGGGCCTCGACGTCGATTCCCTGGGCAAGGCCGCCGAGCGTTTGCTTTGCGATGGCATGGAAGGCCGAAAGCGCCAGGTCGTCGCAGGAAACTCCCTGGTTGAGCAGGGGCTGGATGTCTGTTTTCGCGTATACGCCGCAGCGCCCGGATATGTCGTGGACGCGCGTGCCGCGCTGCGCGGCGTCGTTGAAGTGCTCGATGGGCAGGTTGAGCACCGAGGCGATTTCGTCGATGAAGGCGCCCGTGCCGCCCGCGCAGCTGCCGTTCATGCGCATGTCGGCGACCTCGAGCGCGCCGGTGGTGGGGTTGGGGCGGAAGAAGATCATCTTCGCGTCCTGTCCGCCCAGCTCGATGGCGCAGCGGGCGCGCGGGTAGAGCTCCTGCACGGCGGCGGCGTTCGCGACCACTTCCTGTACGAAGGGCACGCCGAGCTTGGTTGCGATGGCCTTGCTGCCCGAGCCCGTGAGCGCGAGGCGCAGGGTGCGGCCGGGCAGGTCCTGCGCAAGGCGCCGCAGCGCGTTTTGCACGCTTTTTACCTGATGGGCGCCGTGGCGTTCGTAGGACGTGAGCAAAAGCCCGTGCGTGCGCGCCTCGATGGCGCAGATTTTCGTGGTTGTGGAGCCGACGTCGATGCCGACGTCGACGGTGTCGTTGTTTCCCATGTTCAAACCTCGGTAGTGCCGCCGCGGCGGGTTTCCGGCCGTGCCGGTTGCGCCTTGCAAGCCTTGGCGCCCGCTGCGGTTCCTTCTTGCGGGGTGAGAGTATACCCGACACAGTGTCGGAATAAAACCGACAATTTATCGGAATATGTGGGAATGGGGAGGGCGGGGGGCCTGTTCGCGGTTCCTTTGTGGGGATGAAGCCTGTTCGGGGCGGGGATTGACGGATGTGCTAACATAGGCGGCTAGTATTGCTGTATTTCGAAGGGACGTGTTATGTCAGGGCATTCAAAGTGGGCAACCACGAAACACCGCAAGGCCGCGCAGGACGCTAAGCGCTCCGCCTTGTTCTCCAAGCTGTCGCGCAACATCACCGTTGCAGCCAAGGAGGGTGGCGACCCGAACCCCGACAACAACGCGTCGCTGGCCGCCGCTATCGACAAGGCCAAGGGCTACTCGCTGCCCAAGGACAAGATCAAGACCGCTATCGATAAGGCTTTCGGTTCGGGCAAGGACGCCGCGAACTACGAAACCGTCGTGTACGAGGGCTATGGTCCCTGCGGCATCGCCATTTACTGCGAGGCCCTGACCGACAACCGCAACCGCACCGCCGCCGACGTGCGCGCGGCATTCACGCATGCGGGCGGCAACCTGGGCACTTCCGGCTCGGTTTCCTACATGTTCGAGCGCAAGGGCCAGATCATGATCCAGAAGGAAATCGAAACGGGCGACAAGAAGCACCCCGTAGGCCCCAACGGCGCTGCCGCCGACGAGGAAGAGTTCGAGATGGCGGTCATCGAGGCCGGCGCCGACGACTACGAGGACGCGGACGACGAGTGGATCGTCTACACGCAGCCGTCCGACCTCATGGCCGTGAAGAAGGCTCTCGAGGAGCAGGGCGTGCAGGTCAAGGGCGCCGAAATGACGATGGAGGCCACCACGCCCGCCGAGGTGACCGCCAACGACGCGAAGAAGGTCATGCGCCTGGTCGATCGTCTGGAGGAGCTTGAGGACCTGCAGAACGTCTACCACACCATGGACATCACCGAGGAGATCGCCGCCGCCCTCGACGAGGAGTAGTCGTGGTTGCTCTCTGTGAGCGCGCGTGATTTGATGATGAGAAGCCCCTTGGCCGTTTTGGCCGAGGGGCTTTTTTAGTTGGGGCGTGGGGAGGGCGAGCGTCAGTGAGCGCCTCCGGGTTGAGGGGCGAGCTTTCGCTCGCCGCTACAGACGGATTCCGCGAGCGGGGTTTCCGCGCAAGGCAGGTGCCGCGGATAGGTTTTGCGGAGGGGTTCGGCGGAAGATGGGTCTCGTAGACGGATTCTGCGAAGGGGTTTCGCAACGTTTGTTCGTGTGGTATATTGTGCGAACAAACGTTTGGGTAGCGGCGAAAGGTTGGCATGGCGCAGGAGCGCATCATATTGGGAATAGACCCGGGGTTGGCGAACACCGGCTGGGGCGTGGTGTCTCAGCGGGGGTCTCGCTTGTCGTGCGTTGCGTACGGGTGCGTCTCCACGCCGGCTTCAATGGAACTGTCGTTGCGCTTGGCGAAGATCCACGAACAGATTGGGGCGGTGATCAGCCGATTCAACCCGACGTGCGTGGGAATAGAAACGGTGTGGTTCGGGCAGAACATCTCGGCGGCGTTCGCCACGGGGCAGGCGCGCGGCGCGGCATTGGTTGCGTGCGCCCAGAGCGGGCTTTCGGTGGGGGAGTTCACGCCGCGCCAGATAAAGATGGCCGTGGTGGGAACGGGAAGTGCCGACAAGGCGCAGGTGCAGTATATGGTGAAGAAGCTGCTGTCGCTTGACGTGGAGCCGAAGCCCGATCACGCTTCCGACGCTTTGGCTGCCGCCATCTGCTACACGACGCACGAAGGTTTCGGGGGAGTTGGCGGCTCCGAGGCGTTGCGCAAGCTTGAGGAGCGCGGCCGCGTGATGGCGGGCGCGGGAACGGGCGGCGCGGCCGGTGCGGCGGCGCGCAGGATTTTGGAGGAAGGTTCGCGATGATCGCTTTCTTGAAGGGCATATTGGCTGGCAAAACGGCAGACTGCGCGCTGGTTGACGTGCAGGGCGTCGGTTACGCCGTGGGCATGGCGCAAGGGGCGTTGGCGAAGCTGCCGGCGGTTGGCCAGCCGATTCAGGTGCACACGTATTTGCAAGTGTCTGACAACGGCATTGCGCTATACGGCTTTTCGACGCTTGAGGAAAAGGCGTTGTTCGAGCGTTTGATTACCGTGAGCGGG
>CAVGAF010000019.1:18655-26734 GCA_963627055.1 Butyrivibrio sp. CAG:318
TGCGATGAGCGATAGGGTATAGCGACGTGGCTGATGGTGTGAGAATAGAGGGCATGGTGTTCGAGGCGGGCGGCAGCGCGGCTGTGGCCTTAAAGGATGCGCCTGCGGGAATCGACGCAAGCCAGCGGGCGGTGTCTCCCGAACTGCTGGAAGACGACCTGGCGCTTGATCGCAGCTTGCGTCCGAAGCGTCTGGGCGATTACCTCGGCCAGACGAAAATCAAGGAATCGCTGGCCATTTTGATTCAGGCGGCGCAGGAGCGTGGCGACGTCGCGGACCATATCCTGTTTTCAGGCCCTCCGGGCTTGGGCAAGACCACGCTCGCGACGGTGGTTGCCAACGAGCTGGGTGCGAACATCAAAACGACCAGCGGCCCGGCAATCGAGCGCACGGGCGACCTTGCCGCGATATTGACGAACCTCGAAGAGGGCGATGTGCTGTTCATCGACGAGATTCATCGCCTAAATCGCATGGTCGAAGAGGTGCTGTATCCGGCGCTGGAGGATTTCGCGCTGGACATTGTCGTGGGCAAGGGACCGGCCGCGCGATCAATTCGGTTGGACTTGCCGCGATTCACGTTGATCGGGGCGACCACGCGCACGGGGCTTCTGACCGGGCCGCTGCGCGACCGTTTCGGCATTGCCTTCCGCCTGCAGTATTACACGCCCGAAGAGCTCGCCTCCATCGTGCAGCGTTCGGCGTCCATCCTTGACGTGCCGATTTCCTATGACGGCGCGCTGGAGATAGCCCGCCGCAGCCGGGGCACGCCGCGTTTGGCGAACCGCATGCTCAAGCGCGTGCGCGACTGGGCGCAGGTGCGCGGCGACGGCGCGATTGATGAGGACGTTGCCGCTCAGGCGCTGAGCTTTTTCGAGGTCGATCCGCTGGGCTTGGATGCGGTGGACAACCGCATTCTCGAACTGTTGTGCGTGCAGTTCGGCGGGCGTCCGGTGGGACTTACCACACTGGCGTCGGCCTTGGCGGAGGACCCGGATACACTCGAGGACGTATACGAACCGTATTTGATGCAGCAGGGGCTGCTCATTCGCACGCCGAAGGGCCGGCAGGCGACTGAGCGGGCTTACGAGCATCTGGGTATCGTCCACAACGTCGAGTCGTAAAGCGATTGCGACCCTCGCGTTATACTTGCGCGCGGAAGCAGACGGGCGGAAGCATGCGAAACACGGTGCGACCAAAAAACGGTGCGATTGGGAAAAATGCAAAGGCGGAAAGGGGCCGGCGTGTTTGAGCAAGATTACCTCATGAAGTTGTTGATGGCGTTTTATCAGGCGCTGTTCCGCAGCTTGCAGAAAGTTGAGGACGAGGACGAAGATCCGAAGGAGGCGGCCGACACGCTTGACGAGGTGGTCGGCAACGCCGTGGGCATGGACGGGTCGAGCCTGCTCGCGCTTTCCCCGGAATCCATTCCGGCGGTGCTGCAGGTTTCGGGAACCGATCCGCGCGTGACCGAGTTCGTGGCTCGCAGCCTGATGCTGTCTTCGGAGTATTTGACGCAGGCGGGCCACACCCAGCTCGCGAGCCTGCGCGCCGAGCAGGCTCGCGCGATTGCGAATGCGTATGGGTTCGAATTGCCGGACGATCTGCACGACCTCTCCGATTTGAAAGAGATTGCCGAGCAGGCGAACGCGTAACAGGTTTGTCGAATGCGGCTTTGGTGGTGTCCTTCGCCGGAAGGTTGGTTTGCGGGCTAAATTGCTGGGCTACTATGGCTGTTGAGCAATCTGACAGAAGGAGTATGCACTATGCCGAAGATCGTAGCGGTCGATACCGATTTTGAGGACAACGCGATTGAGGAGCAAATGGCCGCTCGGGCGGGTATCGAGTTTGCGGCAACCAGCGGGCGCGACGTCGATGCCGTGATTCGCGGCATTTTAGAGACTGGGGCCGACGGCGCCATCACGTCGTACTCGCTGTTCCCGCGCGAGGTGTTCGAGGCATGCCCCAACTTGAAGGTGGTCAGCCGCACCGGCGTCGGCTATGACGAGATCGATGTCGAAGCGGCTACCGACCACGGCTGCGCGGTGTGCAACGTGCCCGGTTACGGCACCGAAGTCGTGTCTGATCACGCCATCACGCTGGCGTTATCGGTGCTGCGCCGCATCAATGAACTTGATGCCGACATGCGCAAGGGTATTTGGGACTATGCGCGCACGCGACCGCTGGGCCAGTGCCATGGCCGCACGTTCGGCGTGGTCGGCATGGGTGAAATCGGTCGCGCGGCGGCGAAGAAGGCTGCGGGTCTTGGGTTTGAGGTCATCTGCTGGTCGCGCAGCTTGAAGCCGGGGCGTCGTACGCCGGAGGGTTACCCCATTCTGCCGCTGGACGAGCTGCTGGCGAAGGCCGATGTCGTGAGCATCCACACGGCGCTCACGCCTGACACGCATCATCTGATTGATTCCCGCCGTCTTGCGCTGATGAAGGACGACGCCGTCATTGTGAACACCGCTCGTGGCGCCGTCATCGACACGGTCGCGCTTGCGGAGACGCTTAAGGCCGGCAAGTTGTGGGGCGCCGGCCTGGACGTGTTCGAGGAGGAGCAGCCCTTCGATTTCAGTCACCCCATCATAAGCGCGCCGCATACGGTGCTTTCCGCGCATGCGGCGTACTGGTCGGAGGAATCGGGCCGCGAGCTGCGCCAGCGTACCATGCAGGCGGCAATCGACGCGGTAAGCGGCCGCGTCCCCGTCGATTGCCTGAACCCGCAGGTGTTTGCTAAATAGCCTTCCCGGTAATGGCCTCGACCGTTTTCGCATCCATCTTGCGCTTCATCGAAAGGCCAGCCGGGTAGAGTACTAGGCTCAACGCGACGGCGCCGGCGGCGTAGAGCAGAATCATTCCCATATCGGCTAGGGCAACGTTCATCATGCCGCCGCTCAAGATTTCGCGGAATGCGTCGATTGAGTAGTAGAACGGCAGCGCCGGGCCGACAGCAAGCGCGAAGTCGGTGCCCAGCTGCGCGGGAATCGTGCCCGAGCAGCATACGATTTGCAGAATGACCAGCAGCATCGCCATGGCCTTGCCGAGAATGCCGAACATGTTCAGCAGCTGCATGATGCACATAAAGGTGAACGCGTCCACGGCGAACAGTGCCACAAACATGCCGAAGTTGGTGCAGGGGACGCCCAGGGCCAAGGCACCGGTGCAGATAACGGTGGCGTTGATTGCGGCCAGCACGGCGAACAGCGGCCAACGACCGAAGATTACCGCGAAGCGGCTGCGTCCGAGGTGCTCGCGCGAGGGGAAGACATCGAAGACGAAATAGATGAGCAGCGACCCAAGCCACAAGCCCAGCGACATGAACAGCGGGGCGAAGCCGTAGCCGAACTTGTCGAGGTCGCCATAGGTCTCGTCTTCGACGCTCACCGGATCGGTGATGTAGTTGGCGATGTCAGCGGTTGAGGCAGTAAGCGCGTCGTCGATGGTCTGCTTGCCGTCGGAAAGGCTGCTGGAAAGCGTGCTGGAGCCGTCTTTCGCCTCGCCGATGCCGTCGGTTAGCGTGTTCGCGCCGGATTCCAACTTGCTTGATCCGCTTGCGAGTGACGAAGCACCTGACTGTGCGCTTGTCGCGCCCGAGGCCAGCTTGCTGACCGCAGCGGTGTACGAGCCGATGCCGCTGTCGAGGGCGGAATAGCTGCTGGCGAGCGTTGAGATACCGGCATCGACGTCGCCATATCCGCTTTGGGCGGTGGCGAGCGCCTGGTAGGCTCCGGCCTGTGCGCTAGCGTTCGCCAGAGCGGTGGCGGCTTCCTGCACGGCAGACGAATCGACGGCGGAGGGGTCCTGCCCAGTCTTCGTGGCAATGACTACGTTGGTGGCGTATTCCTGCAGCGCCTGGGCCAACTGCTGCTTAAGCGCGGGCGCGGCGTCGGCGGGGTTGCCCCCGTAGGCTGCGGAGATTTGCGATTCCTGCGCCTGAAGTGCGGCCAAGTAGGTTGCGCTGCCGGCGCTAAGCTGGTCAATACCGCTGCTTACTTGTGCCGACCCATCAGTAAGCGTCGCGTTTTGGCTGTTCAGGGTGCTAAGCCCGCTTGCCAATGTGTTGAGACCGCTTTGCAGCGAGGTCGCCCCGCTGGTGAGCGTCGAAAGATTGCTGGCGATTTCGCTGCTGCCATTGGCGGCGCTTGAAAGGCCTTTCGAAAGGCTGTCGGCGCCATCGGCGGCATCCTCGAATCCCGACGCGGCGTTTCGCAGCCCTTCCAGATAGGCGCTCGCGTACTGTTCGCCGATTTTGCTCGACACACTGTCCTTCAGAGCGGTCTCGATTTTCGACGACATGACCGACAGGGTGTAATTCTTGCGCGCGTTTTTATAGAACGTGATGTTTGCCTGTTCCGGACTGCTTGTTTGACCTGCGGCGACGTGTTCGGAAAAATCGCTGGGGATAATGACCGCCAGAAAGTAGTCGCTCGTTTCCAACCCGTTGTCGAGCAGGCTTTTGTCCTCGCGCGTCCAAGCGACGTTGTCGGTTTCCATGATGGCGTCGGCAAGCTCGTTCCCGAAATTGCGGCTTTCGCCGTCGAATGTGCAGCCCGCGTCCTCGTTGATGATGGCGACGGGCAGGTCCTTCATGCGCTCGTAGGGGTCTGCAAAGGTACCGACGTACAGCAAGCCGAAGCAGGCGATGAGCGCCGGAACGCCGATGAGCGCCGCCCAGGTGACCGGCTTTCGAAATGCGGTGCCGAACGCGTCTTTGACGATTTCAAACATAAGAGCCTTTCTGTGTTGGGGCAAATTCGTGTTACACTTGTCGAAGAGAAACCATACAAGCGTATGAAAATGTGGACAATAGACAATTACATACAAGTGTATGGAAATGGTTTAGGCGGCGGCAGGGCCAGGGTAGAGGTGGACTGCGGCGGCAAAGCCAAGATGGAGGCGGGCTGCAGCGGAAGATGGGGTGCGTCTGCCAGCGAGTCAAAAAGTCGGATGGCAAAGGATGCAAGGAGGGAAGAATCCGAATGGCAACGCAGATAAGGAAAGCCGAGCGCACGAAGCGGGCGCTCGCCGAGGCGCTCGAGAAAATGCTGCAGGAAATGCCGCTGACGAAAGTGACGATTCGCGCGCTCACCGAGCGCGCGGGCGTTGACCGGCAGACGTTCTACTACCACTTCGACACCATGAACGACCTGGTCGTGTACTTGGCGCAGGATCGCATGTCGCTGCTAACGAAGCCCATGCTGTCGGCGGCGCTCGACGAGCAGCATCCGCGCGAGGTGTTCGTGCGCCTGATTGAGCAAGCGAACGCCTCGCGCGGTGTGCTGGTGCCGCTGATCGAGAGCACGGCGGCCGGCCGGCCGTTGCTGCGCAGCGTCTTCTATGAGGGCGTTCATCAGGTGATTGCGTCGTATATCAAGAACGCCGTGGATGAGGCTGGCGTGTTCGTGCCATCAAAGGTGGTCGAGGATACTTCGCTGTACTGCCAGTTCGCCAGCGTCTCCATCGTGATCGACTGGATGTGCGAAAGCGGCATATGCGACGCGACGGCTAAGCCTCAGGAGCTGGCCGACATGCTCTACGGCCAGCTTGAGCAGCAAGTGGCAGGCCTGATTTTCCAGGCGCGCACCACGCAGCCCGCATAGCGTGCGCGACGCGGCTACCGAGCATTTCCGGCCGGTAAAGTTTGCCGCGCAAAGCCTTCGATTGGGGTACTATTGAGGGATAGGTGATTGCGGGCGCGAGCGGGGTTTGCGCGATGCTGTCGGCCCCGAGGAGGATCGGCGCTTGCTTTCAGGCAGATCTCTCGTCGAAGGAGAATCCCATGCAAGACAGTTCTAATGTCCTAGCCGACGGCCTTTCCGCCGACACCCCGGCCGCACCCCGCCCGCTCATCAGGCGCGGCTGCAACTTCGTGCTCACCGCAACGCTTACGGCGGCGCTCGCGTGCATGACGCCCGCCGCCGCCTTTGCATCCGATGCCGACGTCGCCGCCGACTGGGCGAGTGCCGCCTCCCAGCTCGACGACGGCAGCTATGAGCCGTACTCGTTCGCCACTTCCGACGGCACCGCGTCACTCGCCGCCACGTCCGACTCTGGCACCGTCGAGCCGCTGAAGGCCAAGTACGACCTGCGCGACCCCAACGGCGACGGCGACCGCTCCGACAGCGTGCTCACTTCCATCAAGCTGCAGAACCCGTGGGGCACGTGCTGGGCGTTCTCGACCATCGCGGCTTCCGAGGCGAGCATCCTGTCCGAAGCGGGCAAGACGGCGGCCGAAACCGGTATGGACCTGTCGGAGTTGCAGCTTGCCGACGCCATCTACAAGAGTGACGGCGCGCCTGCTTCCGTGGTCGGCGATGCTCAGGCGGGCGAGGGCTTCCATACCGATTCCGACGATGCGAATATCGGTCTTGACCTCGGCGGTTTCGCGCTGTACGGGTCGAGCATCTTCGCGTCGGGCATTGGCCCGGTTGGTGAGAGCCAGGTACCGTATAAGAATTCCGATGGGCTGATCCAGTGCGTCGTGGCGTACAGGGATTCGGGGACGATGCTAAACCTCAACCTCACGGAGGACCAAATCACCGCATACGAACTGCAAGGGTGCGCGGTTCTGAAGCTCAACTACACGGGCAATTACGTGAACAAAGACGGGGAGTGGACCAACGCGGACTGGAGCATGGACTCCTCGCTGTGGAACGCCTCGGCCCTGAATCTGGAAAACGGCAACATTCTGCCGAATGCCATCACCCGTGATTCGAGCGGGCAATACGTCTCCACCAATGAGGACGCCATCACGGCCGTCAAGGGCGAGATTCAGTACTACGGGCGTGGCGTCGTCGTGTATTACAACGCCTCGTACGCGGTTTCGGGCAATGGGGTTGAAGGGGCGCTGTACAACAGGGTGTCCCGGATTCCCAACCATGCCGTCACCATCGTGGGCTGGGATGACGACTACGACGTGAGCAACTTCTCGTCAGACGCTTCGGAACAGCCCCCCGCCAAGGGCGCCTGGCTCATCAAGAACAGCTGGGGCGCGGAAACCGAGAGCTTCCCCAATAACAGCCCCAGCGGCGTCGTCGAAGATGGCAAGAGCACGGGATACTTCTGGCTTTCCTACTACGACAAGTCGCTGGATGGCCTGGAGTCCTTCGATTTCGATATCAACTCCTATAGCGACAACGACGAGTACTACATCGATCAGTACGACTACATGCCCGAGCAGACGGCCGCCACGCTTCCGAGCGACACGCCGGTAAGCACGGCGAACGTCTTCACCGCCGCGGGCGACATGTCTCTGCGCACGCTGGGCGCGGCGACGTACAAGCCGAACACCACGGTGACTTACCAGGTGTACCTGCTCGATGACGAGGCGACTTCCCCCACCGACGCGCAGCACAGCAAGCTCGTCTACTCCTTCGACGACACGTACCAGTACGGCGGCTACCATCGCGCGACGCTGCCGGAGAGCGACTGGATTGCCATGCGGAAGGGCCAGCGCTATGCCGTGGTGACCACGCAAAAGTGCAACGACGACGGCAAATGGTATCAGGGCGTGGCTGCGAACCTTAAGAGCTTCGCCTCGGCCGATTCGGACGATAGTCGAAGGTACTATAAGACCAGCCTGACAAAAACTTATAACGATTTCTATTTCAGTCAGTATTACGAGGAATACATCGCCAAGGGCATGGCCGACAAGCAAGCCAGCGAGGCTGCTGCGTCTGCTGCGGAGACGAAGCTGGAGAGCGCCGAGGTTGTCAAGACCATCAATGACCAGGTCGAACAGCATTTCGCAGATTACCACGAAACCGGGTTCGTGGCGAAGGTGAACGCCGGCGAGAGCTGGACGGGCAAGACGAAGGCACAGGCCGCGACGGCCGACTCCGAAGGCGGGAGCGTCGGTGCGTCGGCGGAGACCGAGTGGAGCGACTGGACGGTGGTCAAGGAGTCCATCGAGAAGGAGAGCCCCGGCTATGTGGTGGACAACGCCTCGGTGAAGGCGTTCTCCGAGGTGCGCAGCTTCGCGAGCGTCGACGAGCTCGACTCGCTGGCGGGAGCGCTGGCGGCGGCGAAGGGCGTGCTTGCGGCGGCGGCCGTGAGCGCCGACGGGGCCGACGTGTACGC
>CAVGAF010000020.1:0-26592 GCA_963627055.1 Butyrivibrio sp. CAG:318
CCGAGGATCTGCGCGACGTGATCGCCAACGGCAAGGGCCAGAAGCGCGCCAAGGCAATCAAGCGCCTGAAGGTGGTTGACGCGTTTTTGAAGTCGACTAATAAGCCGGCTGACATGATTCTCGACGTGATTCCGGTCATCCCGCCCGATCTGCGCCCGATGGTGCAGCTCGACGGCGGCCGTTTCGCCACGTCCGACCTCAACGACCTGTACCGTCGCGTCATCAACCGCAATAACCGCTTGAAGCGCCTGCTCGATCTCGGCGCCCCCGAGATCATCGTGAACAACGAGAAGCGCATGCTGCAGGAATCTGTTGACAGCCTGTTCGACAACGGCCGCCGCGGCCGTCCCGTCACGGGCCCGGGCAACCGTCCGCTCAAGTCGCTGTCCGATATGCTCAAGGGCAAGCAGGGCCGCTTCCGTCAGAACCTGCTCGGCAAACGCGTCGACTATTCCGGCCGTTCGGTTATCGTCGTCGGCCCGTCGCTGAAGCTGCACCAGTGCGGCCTGCCGCAGCAGATGGCCCTCGAGCTGTTCAAGCCCTTCGTCATGAAGCGCCTGGTCGAGCTCGAGTACGCTGCAAACATCAAGGCTGCCAAGCGCGCCGTCGACCGTTGCGCCTCCTACGTGTGGGACGTGCTGGAAGAGGTCATCGTCGACCATCCGGTGCTGCTCAACCGCGCGCCAACCCTGCACCGTCTGGGCATCCAGGCCTTCGAGCCGGTGCTCGTCGAGGGCAAGGCCATCAAGCTGCATCCGCTGGCCTGCACCGCGTTTAACGCCGACTTCGACGGCGACCAGATGGCCGTGCATGTGCCGCTCGGAGCCGAGGCCCAGGCCGAGGCCCGCGTGCTGATGCTGTCCGCCAACAACATCAAGTCCCCGGCCCACGGCCGTCCGCTTACGGTGCCGACGCAGGACATGATCATCGGCTCCTACTACCTCACGGCCGCTCGTGACGGCTTCCCGGGCGAGGGCCGCGTGTTCATCGACTTCAACGACGCGCGCAATGCCTACGATGCCCGTGCCGATGTCGACCTGCAGGCCAAGATCGAGGTGCGCCTGACTCGCGACACCCAGGTTGCCTCGGCGTTTGGGCACTACGAGGATTGCAAGGCGGGAGAGCGCATCTGCACAACCATCGGCCGAATCATCTTCAACGACTCGTTCCCCGAGGATTACCCCTTCTTGAACTATCAGATGAACAAGAAGGAGATCGGTCGTTTGGTCGAGGACGTGACCAATCGTTACGACCTGGCCGACGTGCCCGCCATCCTCGACGGCCTGAAGGCGACCGGCTACCACTACGCCACCCGCGCCGGCATCACCGTGTCGGTCTACGACGCGACGGTGCCGCCGACCAAGGGCGACATCCTGGCCGAGGCGGACCAGAAGGTCGCCGCCATCGACGAGGACTACGAAATGGGCTTGATGAGCCCTGAAGAGCGCCATAAGCAGGTCGTCGACATCTGGACGGATGCCAACGAAGAGGTCGGCGAGGCCATGGCCGCCAACTTCGACCACTTCAACCCCATTTACATGATGGCCGACTCCGGCGCTCGAGGAAACATCAAGCAGATCCGCCAGCTCGCCGGCATGCGCGGCCTGATGGCAGACACGAAGGGCGGCACGATCGACATCCCGGTCAAGTCGAACTTCCGCGAGGGCCTGTCGGTGTTGGAGTACTTCGTTTCCACGCATGGCACCCGTAAGGGCATGGCCGACACCGCGCTGCGTACCGCCGACTCCGGTTACCTCACCCGTCGTCTCGTCGACGTCGCGCAGGACGTTATCGTGCGCGAGATCGACTGCGGCACGAACATGGGCGTTCCCTACCCGCTGCATAACGAGAAGGGCGAGCTGGACGAGAACCTGATCGGCCGCTGCCTGCTCGAGGACGCCAAGGGCGCCGACGGCTCCGTCATCATGGCGGGCGACACCTACATCACCTCCATGGACCAACTCAAGGCCTTCGAGGATGCGGGCATCGAGGAAGTCGTCATCCGCACGGTCATGACCTGCCATGCCGAGCACGGCGTGTGCCAGAAGTGCTACGGTTGGGACTTGGCCACCTCGCGTCCGGTCAACATCGGCACGGCGGTCGGCATCATCGCCGCCCAGTCCATCGGCGAGCCGGGCACGCAGCTGACGATGCGTACGTTCCACGCCGGCGGCGTTGCAGGTGAGGACATCACGCACGGTCTGCCGCGTGTTCAGGAGCTTTTCGAAGCCCGCAAGCCCAAGGGCCAGGCGGTGCTCGCGGAAATCTCCGGCACGCTGCAGATCTCTGCCGACAAGAACTCCAAGACGCTCACCGTCCACAACCAGGACGGCGAGTTCCGCGAGTACCAGGTTTCGGCCCGCGCCACTATGCTTCCCGGCGTGGAGGATGGCTGCGAGGTCCGTATCGGCCAGCAGTTGACGAAGGGCTCCGTGAACCCGCATGACCTGCTGCGCCTGACCGACCCGAATACGACGTTGCGCTACATCGTTGCCCAGGTCCAGGACGTGTACGTCTCCCAGGGCGTGGACATCAACGACAAGCACATCGAGGTCATCGCGCGCCAGATGCTGCGCAAGGTGGCCGTGCTTGACGCCGGCGACTCCGACTTCTTGCCGGGGCGCCAGGTCAACCGCTTCGAGTTCGAGAACGTCGCCAACGAGCTCATCGCCGAGGGCAAGAACCCGCCGGTCGGCCAGCCTTTGCTGCTGGGCATCACCAAGGCATCGCTTGCCACCGACTCGTTCCTGTCCGCGGCCTCGTTCCAGGAGACCACCAAGGTGCTCACCGACGCAGCCATCGAGGGCAAGGTCGACCACTTGGCCGGCCTGAAGGAGAACGTCATCATCGGCAAGCCGATCCCGGCCGGCACGGGCCTGAAGCGCTATCGCGAAGTGGGGCTGACCTACAAGGGCAAGCCGACCGCGCCCGTTTCCGGCGATACGCTGCCCGACTACGCTCCCGACGACCTGCGCAAGATCGAGGATTTGCTTCCGCAGCCCCAGGATTGGTCGCTGGACGGCGAGGGCTATCTCAACATGGGCGCCAGCTACGGCAGCTACTACAGCGGCCTTTCGCTGGGCCATCGCGGCCCGCAGCTGTCCGACGAGGATGCGCGCCTGTACATCTACGATGACCTGGGTGTTGCCCAGCGCTGGGCGAACAAGTTCAGCGAGGCCGGCATCGAAACCGTTGCCGACTTGGTCGGCCACAACGAGGACGACCTGCTGCGCATCGAGGGCATCGGCGCCAAGGCGATCGAGGAGCTCAAGGAAGGCCTCGAGAAGCACAACCTGCAGCATGTCATCGAGGACGACCTGTCCGCCTCCTCGGACGACATGAGCCAGCTGCTCGATATGGTGTTCAGCCCCGACGACACCATCCTCATCGGTGGCGACGAGCCGCCGACCTTCAACACCGAAGGCGAGGACATGCTCGGCGAGGCCTTGCCGCCGCGCAGCTACCACCGCAATCTCGAGGAGCTCGACGAGCTTCTCGGCAGCGGGGCGCTCGGCTTCGGCTTCACCAGCCGCGAGCAGGAGGAGAACTCCAATGCCGCGCAGGAAGCCGGCGAGGAGTAAGGCTTGCTTTTCAGGGGCGCGCGCAAGCGCGCCCCTTTTCTTTGCGTCAAGCGAGAGAAGAGGACCATGTCTGAAAAAATCTATATCGCGGAAGGCGAGCAGCCCCCCGCATCCCAAATCGGCGCCACGCTCGAATCGCTGGCGGCCACCATCGACGCCCGCCGCGCGGCGGGAGAGGGAAGTTACACGTACCGCCTGCTCACCGGTTCAGCTGACTCTCCGCTGAAGAAAGTGGTCGAGGAGGCCAACGAGGTCGCGCTCGCAGCCAAAGACGTCGAAGCCGCAAAGGCGATGCTTGCGGGCTTGGCGGGTCACGAGGCGACGCATCCGGCGATGAGCGCCGCGTTTGCGGAGGCGGCCGATGCTGCCTGCGACCATCTTCGTTATGAAGCGGCGGACGTGGTGTACCATTTGCTTGTCGTGCTTGCGCGCTACGGCATCGACATCGACGAGTTCGCCGCCGAACTCAACAACCGCATGACGGATGAGGAACGCCCGCAAGGTGCCGTTCGCCTGCATCCGCAGTTCGTGAAAAGGGGAAAGTAATATGGCACGACTCTTCGGCACGGATGGGGTTCGCGGCATCGCGAACAAGGAGCTTACGTGCAATATGGCGTTTCTGCTCGGCCAGGCTGCAGTGAAGTTCAAGGGCCGCACCATCCTGATCGGAAAGGATACCCGTTTATCCGGTGACATGTTGGAATCTGCCGTGGCCGCGGGCGTGATGTCCATGGGCGGTACGGCGCTTCTCGCGGGGATCATCCCCACGCCCGCCATCGCGCTGCTCACGCGCAACCTGCACTGCGATGGCGGCATCGTCATCTCGGCTTCGCACAACCCTCCCGAGTACAACGGCATCAAGATTTTCGATGGCCAGGGCTTCAAGCTTCCCGACGCCGTCGAGGACGAGATCGAGGCGTTTTTGGCCGCCGGGGGCCAGGCGGCCGAGGATTTGCCGCGCGGCGACGAGGTGGGCGTAGCCGTGCCGGTCGAGGATGCGTGCGAAATGTACATCCAACATGCCGTGAGCACGGTTGTCGAGCAGGGGATCGACTTCGCGGGCCTGAAGGTGGCTCTCGACGTGGGACATGGCGCCTCCTGCATGACCAGCGCCGAGGCTTTGCGTCGCTTAGGCGCGGACGTCACGGTCATCAACGAGGATTTTTGCGGCACCGATATCAACGTCAAATGCGGATCGACGCATCTCGAACCGCTGCGCGAGCTGGTCGCGCAATCCGGCGCCGACGTGGGCATCGCCCATGATGGGGATGCCGATCGCGTCATGCTGATGGATTCCGAAGGCAGGGAAATCGATGGCGACATGGTGGAAGCCGTATGCGCCATTGACTTAAAGCAACGTGGCCTTTTGGCGGGCGACACCGCCGTTTCGACCGTCATGGCGAATTTGGGCCTTGCCCATGCGCTGCGCGACGCCGGTATCAATCTCATCCAGACGAAGGTGGGCGACCGTTATGTGCTGGAAGCCATGCGCGAGGGCGGTTACGTCATCGGTGGCGAGCAATCCGGCCACACCATCTTCCTTGAGCATAATTCCACGGGAGACGGTTTGGTTACCGCCTTGCAGTTTTTGGCCGCCTGCAAGCGCGCCGGCAAATCGGCGGGCGAGGCGGTTCGCGTCATGACGCGCTTCCCGCAGACGCTCATCAACGTGCGCGTCAACGACAAGCATGCCGCCAACGATAATAAGGCTATTGCGGCCGCCGTGGCTTGCGCCGAGGCGGCGCTTGGCGAAGATGGCCGTGTTCTCTTGCGTCCGAGCGGCACCGAGCCGGTGGTGCGCGTGATGGTGGAGGCGGCTGACCAGGCCCAGGCTGAAGAGTATGCCCGAGCGATCGCTGAAGTTGTGGAGCGCGAAATCTAGCACTGCGATTAACGGAAACCCATCATTATGGGGACGAGTAACGAGAAGGCCGCGATTTGAGTCGCGGCCTTCTCGTTGATGTGCGATATGGCTTTGCGGGCTGAGGACCCGTCAGCTTCCTTATTCGAAGGGAAGAATCTGCTCGGTGATGTCGGATGCGTGCTTGGAGTCGCTTTTGGTGCGGTCGATGGCTGCATGGGCGCCGGCATCGGATTTGCGGCTTTCCGTTGCAATCTCGCCGGTTTCTGCGGACTCCAATGAGGCGGCCGCATGCGCCCCGCCCTCCGCGTGCGTTGCTGCAAGCTCGTCGCATACCGCGTCGGCATCGATTGCGGCGGTCTTTCCGCCTATGAGCGCCTCGGCGATAGCGGCATGCTTGCCGCGTGAGGCCCCCTCGTTCTCAACCTTGCGACGCCAATACAGATAAAATGCGCCCGTTGCCAAAAGCGCAGCGCATCCAGCGGCCAAAATGCCCACTATCGCGGGGCTGAGCTTGTGCGAGGGCTCCTCGACGGCGGCAACGCCGTCTTCAAGCCCAAAATCGCTCGATTCGGCCTGAGCCTGGTAGGACGTATGCGTGGCGTTCGGCACCAGCACGGCGTCAAGGGTGTCGCCGCGCACCACTTGGGTTTCGGAGGCGGCCTCGTCGTAAGACGTGAGGTCGTAGGCCTCGATATAGGCCTTGAGCGTCTTGGAATACGAGGTCGACGTCGCGTAGTGCCCTTGCAGGTAATCGCAGGCGTCCTCGTAGCTTGACGTGTTCGACTTCTTCACCGGGCTATAGAGGCTGTTGCCCGTGAGCAGCGAAACGTAATCGGTCAGGGATTCCTTGAGCGTGGAATAGCGGCGGAATTCGGCGACCACGGTTTCAAGATTGCCCTCGCCGTCGTCCTCCTGGGTTTTCATGCGCACGCTTTTGCCTTGATAGCTGCCCTTGATGCCGAACAGGTTGTTGTACGGGTCGCAGGAAAGCCCAGAACTTCCCGAGGCGGACTCCACGACGGCCTGGGCGATCATCACCGATGCGTACAGGTCGTTGTCCTGGCACAGCTGCCGCGCATCCTCGCCGATCGTCTCGATGAATTGCTCGGTAGTGAGGTTTCTCGCCACGTAGGCGATCTCGTCGGCTTCCTGGTCGGTGTCGGCCTTGGTGGCCACCGCATCATCGGGTGCGTCGACTACATCGTCGGCCTCGTTCTCGGTTGCCGACGTGTCGGTTGCGGACGTGTCGGTTGCGGAGGTGTCGGTTGCGGAGGCCTTGCCAACGTTCGTGGAGTTGGTTGTGTCGGGGTTGGCGGGCGTCGCGGCTTCGATAGGGGAATCGACCTTGTCGTCGGTAAGCTTTTTCTGCTCCGTTTCGATTAGCTTCGCAAGGTCTTCGTCGATGACTGAAAGGCGCTTCGCATCGATCTTAAGGAACGCTTGCACGCCGACTTTTTCGCCTGCCAGGTACTTTTTCAACACAGAAGAGCCGACCAGCTGCGCATCGTTGGCGGCATCGATGATCTCGGCGTTGCGCTCGTCTTCGGCTGTCCAGGCTTTCGCGTCGATTACGACGGTCGGTTCGTCCTCGGTCGCCTTGTTCGCCTCGGAGGCGGCATCTTCCTTAGTCGTGCCAGCTGCCGCTGCCGTTTCGTCTTCGGCGGCAGCCGCAGCCAAAGGGGCGGCGGCAAGGCTGGCGGCAAGCGCCAGCGACAATGCGATACGTGAAAGGGAAGCGTGCTTGTGCGTCATGATATGCGGTGCGATCCTCACTCTATTTCGTTTCGAATTAATTAATTTTAGCGCGCCGGAAAGAGCGCTTCCTTATCCAAGGCGACCGCGGGCGGAAAAGAACACGAAGCGACCCCCGTTTCGTCACATTGCGTCACCTAATATCCAGTAGACCTCGTGGTAAGATAGGCAATAATCTATAGGCGCTCAAAGACGAGAGAGCGAGGACGTATGCTGAACAAGCAAGAGCTCGACGCGGTGGTCGCCGGCATCGCGCGGAATTACAGCGAGAAGGAAGAGATCTTTTTTACCGACCCGCACAAGCACTTCCCGAACAAGAAAGCGATCGTCGAGATCGTGAAGGACTTGCGGCGCGTCATGTTCCCGCGCTATTTCGGGGACGAAACCCCGACCGGTACCAATCCGGAATACTTCATCGGCGAGACGCTCGTCCGCATTGAGGACTCCCTGCGCCGCCAGCTGCGCGAGGCGCTGCTGTTCCGTGACGACTCCCTGCCTGAAGATGAGCTCGCCGCTCGCCTCGACGATATCTGCTCCGCGTTCTTCGGCAGGCTCCCCGAAATCCAGCGGGTGCTCATGACCGACGTGCAGGCCGCGTTCGACGGCGACCCGGCGGCCCAGAGCAAAGAGGAGATCATCTTCAGCTATCCGGGCTTCTTCGCCATCTTCGTGTACCGCATCGCCCACGAGCTTTACATGCAGAAGGTGCCGCTCATCCCGCGCATCATGTCCGAATACGCGCACTCAGGCACCGGCGTCGACATCAATTCGGGCGCCGAAATCGGCGACTACTTCTTCATCGACCATGCGACGGGCGTGGTCATCGGCGAGACCACCAAGATCGGCAGCCACGTGAAAATCTACCAGGGCGTCACGCTCGGCGCGCTTTCCACGCGCGCGGGCCAGGCGCTCGCCGGGGTGAAGCGCCACCCCACCATCGAGGACAACGTCACCATCTACTCCAACGCCTCGGTCCTCGGCGGCGAGACCGTGGTGGGCGAGGGGTCGATCATCGCGGGCAGCGCGTTCGTCATCGCCTCGGTGCCGGCGGGCAGCCGCGTGACGCTGAAGAATCAGGAAGTCAACGTGCGAACCCCGTCCAAAACGCACGACAAGTGTTGGGAAATCTAGGCTGCGCGGGTCTTCGCTTCGCCTTCAGGGGGCCGGGCCTGGTGCTCGGCCCCCTTTGCGTCTCAGGGGCCTGCCGAAGCCGGGCCGCCGGGTTGTGCTTCTGCCCGCCGTCTTGCCGCCGGCGCTCAAGGAGGGCGCGTGGTCGGAATCTAACGAAAACGTGACATCGGCCTGCCCTCGACAATCCCGACGCACGTCTCCCGTATAGTCGGGCCTATGAAGAAATCAGAAGCACTTAAAATACTCGGGCTATCCGAGGGAGCTGGCGACGACGAGATTAAGAAGGCTCATCGCAAGCTCGTCATTGCCCATCATCCGGACAAGTTTCCCTTGGACTCGAAGGAGCACTCGGACGCCGAGGAGCTCACGAAGCAGATCAACGAGGCGCGCGACGTCCTCATCAACCGCAGCTGGACGCCCGAATTCGATCCGCGCCGCGATCCCCGTCCCTATGCGGGCAACCCCTACGCGCATCCTTCCGGGTCGGCGCAAGCGGGCACTTCGGCGGGAGACTCCTACGATCCGTTTGCCGGCTGGCCGTTCACGGGGGCCGCGACGGGGCAGACCACGTACGTGTGGACGTCCTGGGACGATATTTTCAGCGGCGCCGCGCGCAGCGGCTCTTCAGCAACGGGCAATGCTTCCGCCCAGGGCAGGACGGGGGCGAACGGCACGGGCGCCGAGTGGCCCTTTGGCGGGTTCACCGTCGAGTACGACCCGTTTGACCCGTTCGTGCGCGTGCGCGCCACCCGCGCAAGCGAGCAGACTTCCGAGGGAATCTTCGAACAGGCGAAAAAGAACTTGCAGCAGGAGGCGGGCGTCGTTACCGCGAAGGTGGCGCTGCTTGCGCTTATCTCCCTCGTGGGGTCGGCGGCCACGGGGCTGTTCACCTATGTCATGGCCTCCATCATCTACGGCCTGTACAAGCGCATGGGCAGCATGCTCGTGTTTTTGCTCGTGCCCATCCTTTTGTTCGGCGCCCCGCTCATTTGGATGCTGGCGCCGCGCAACGGCTTCGTGAGCGCCCCTTTGACCTTGCTGTTCCTCGTGTCGGTCTGTTTCGACGTCGCGAATCTGCGCGATCGCATCCGCGTTTATCGGGCCGCGAAGGTGGGCTTGTAGCGCCCGGCTTACCCGCGCTTGCCCGCTTTCGGGCTCAAAGGCGCACGCGTCGCGTTATACTTGACGGTACCGTTAAGCGATCGCGAGCAATGTCGAAGGTGCAATGGGGAGGTTGTGCTACATGGTCATATTGGATGAACCCTACGCATCTCCCCAGCTCATATCTTGGCTTGCTGCTGCGGGCCATCCGGTGCTCGACAACGCGTTTGCGCGCGGGGCGGCCGACGGTGCGGCGTTGAACCTTGTCGGTGCCGAGCAAGCCGCCGCCGCAATCGAGGCGGGCGAGCGCCTCTACACCAATTCCGAGAACGCGCTGGCCTGGATTTCCCATCACGTTTCAAACGAAGGCCTGCTTCGCGCAATCAGCCTGTTCAAGGACAAGGTCGCCATGCGTGAGATGCTCTCCGCTTCCGACCCGGGCCTGTTCTTTCGCAGCGCAACGCTTGAGCAGCTGCATGCAATCGACTTTTGCGAGCTTGAAGATGAGCTTCCCTTCGTCGTCAAGCCGGCGCGCGGTTTTTGCAGCATGGGCGTCTACGCGATAACGTGCAAGGCCGAATGGGAAGCGGCGCTCGCGAATATCGATATTGAGGTCGCAAGCTGGGCGGACAAGTATCCCGATGCGGTCGTCGCCGTGCAGGACTTCATCCTCGAGGGCTATATTTCAGGTCAGGAGTTCGCCCTCGACGCGTTTTTCGACGATGAGGGGCGCGCTTGTGTGCTCAACGTGCTGCGCCATGATTTCGCCAGCCCCGACGATACGTCCGATCGCATGTACGTCACCTCGGCGGATATCGTGCGCACGAACGCTGGGAAGTTCGAGAAGTGGCTTTCCGGGGTGAACCGCTCCATTGGGGCGCGCAACGTTCCGGTGCATGCCGAGCTGCGCGTCTGTCCAGGCGGGCGCATCCGCCCCATTGAATTCAACGCGCTGCGCTTTGCCGGCCTTGGCGGGACCGACATTGCTGAATACGCGTTCGGCTTCCGCTCCTTCGAGGCGTTTTTGACCGGTACCCCGCCTAACTGGGAGGCTGCCTTCGCCCATGCCGGCGACGACGTGTTCGTCATGTCGCTGCTCACCGCGCCGCAAGACGTCGCCGACGATGTGCGCCTGGACTATGATGCCCTCGCGGCGCGCTTCTCCCAAGTGCTGGAATTGCGTCGTTTCGACGCCGCGCGCCTGGGCTGCCATGGTTTTCTGTTCATGCGCGCAAGCGGCGAGCAGGGCTTGCGTGAAATGGACTTTCTCTTGCATAGCGACCTGCGCGAGTTCCTCGTTTCAGGTAACGGCGCGGATAGGTAGGCTGTCATGAAATTCAATTTGAAGAATATGCTGATGGGCCTGGTGCTCATCATCGTGCTGGCCGTGGTGTTTCTGCGTGGCGACCAGCTGGTGGAGCTGGGCGAGACCATGAAGCAGGGAAGCCCGCTTCTGTTGTTCGCGGCCATTCTCACGCAGCTGGGGAAATACTTCGCGCAAAGCTTGGCCTACTCCCGCAGTTTCGCGGCGGTCGGCGAGCATATGGACCCGAAGTCGACGCTGCCGCTCGTGTTCGGCACATTCTTCATGAACACCATCGCGCCGTCCATGAACCTCGCCGGCACGACGCTCGTCGTCGACGATGCCCGCCGTCGCGGCATTCCCGCCGGCAAGGCGACCGGTGCCGCGCTGCTCATGCAGATCACCATTGACGGCGCCTTCTGCACGCTGATGATCTGCGCGTTCGTGTTCCTCGCGGTAACGGTGGGGCTATCCCCGGTGTGGCTCGGCATGGGCATGATCGTGGTTTTGCTCGTGGGAACCATGGTGGGGCTGCTCGTGCTCGGCGGGCGCAAGTCCGATGCCCTCATGCGCGTGCTGCGGCCGGTCGAGCGCCTGTCGTGCAAGGTGGCGTCGAAAGTGCGCAAAAAGCCGCTCGAGCCGTGGGCCGAGCGCATCGCACAGGCGTTTTCCGAGGCGGCGCACATGATCGGGCGCAGTCCCAAGCCGACCTTGCAGGCCTATGGCTGCTCGCTGCTGGCAAGCTTGTGCGAGCTTTCGTGCTTCGCGCTCGTCGGCTTAAGCTTCGGCGTCGACAATGCGCCGGCGCTCGTGTGCGGCTATGTGGTGGCGACGCTGTTCGCCATGATCTCCATCACGCCCCAGGGCGTGGGCGTGGTCGAGGCGGTCGTGGTCGTGGCCTTCACCAGCTTCGGCGAGCTGGCCGCGGCCGGCACGGCCATCGGCGTGGTGTACCGCGGCATCGTGTTCTGGATGCCGTTCATCATCGGTGCGGTGCTCATCAACACCACGAAAGCCTTCAAGGGCGATGTGGCGAAGGCCGCGCATGACCAGGATATGGGCGCGGTCGCCGGTACCGCCGCCACCGCCGCGCGCCTGGAGCAGGAGGCACGCGCCGACGCCGAGCGGGCACGTGCCGGCAGCCAGCAGCAGCCCGCGGCTGCCGATGCGACGCAAGCCCTGCCCGCCGATGAGGAACGCCCGACGCAAGCCATCAACCCTAAGGAGCTGTGAGCAATGACGCTGATCGACACGCTGCATATCGAAACCGTCTCCGCGAGCCCTAAGCGCGTGGAAATGACCATGCCCATCGCCGATGAGGTCCGCCAGCCGCACGGGTTCTTGCACGGTGGGGCCACCATCGCGCTGCTGGAATCGTGTGCAAGCCGTGGCGCCGACGCGCGTACCGATTTCGACAAGGAACTGCCGTTTGGCCTGGAATCGACCATCCGCCACAAGAAACCGGGGAAGTCGGGGCTGCTGCACGGCGTGGCCGAGCTTGACCACGAGGACCCAAGTTTCGGGGGTCGCAAGCAGTTCTGGCACGTTGTCGCCACCGACGACGCCGGCGACGTGGTTTCGGAGGGGACCTTCATCACCAAGATCGTCACGCTCGAGCATTTCGCCAGCAAGCAGAAGCAGCGCGGGGAGCACTAGCATGCCCGGCTCCAAAGCGACCGGGGCGCCCGTGGAGGATTTCGTGCGGGAAAGCCTGCTGGGCATGTACGAGACGAACCGCAATTGGCTGGGCAGCTTCGAGCCCATATCGATTGAAGCCGGCTTTGTCCGCTCGGCGGTCACGGTTCCTAAAAAGGCGGGCAACTACTTCGGCAACGCCTTCGGCGGCTTTTTGATGTCGCTTGTGGACGTCGCCGGATGCGCGGTGCCCTGGACGCTGGGCAAGTACGTGGTCACGCAAACCGCCGACGTGCATTTCCTGAAGGGCGTTTCGGTGGGGGAGCGCATCTACGTGGAAGGGCGCGATGTGCGCACCGGGCGCACCTCCTCGGTCGCGCAGGTGCGTATCACGGGCGAAGATGACGACGATTTGCGCCTCTGCGCGACGGTTTCCCTGCACGTTGTGCGCGATATTTTGCCGGAAGATGCAGGTCAAAAGCCTATTTTACCCACGACGTGCAAATAATCGAAAAAGTTTTCCCGAAAGCTCATCCGTTGTGGTAACATATCCGTCGCTGCGAAAGCGGCATCGGGATGTGGCTCAGCTTGGTAGAGCGCTGCGTTCGGGACGCAGAGGTCGCAGGTTCAAATCCTGTCATCCCGACCATCTTGAATGGTCAAGGCCCGGTGTTCTCACCGGGCCTTTTTCATGCCATGAGGGATTGGCCGGCCTGCTCGGTGCCCATGGGCCCCGCAGCGGCGGCGCGGCGTGTGCATTTCATCGAATAAGGGCTGTTCGCGCAGGCATTGTGCTACAGTTCACCGCGTTGATTTCCGCAAGGTTGCGGCGCTTAAGGCGCATAGACGAACGAGTAATTGGAGGACGCATGAAATTTCTGGGAATGGGTGTGCCGGAACTCCTGATCATCCTTGTGGTGATCCTTCTGATCTTCGGCCCGAAGAACCTGCCAAAGCTCGGTAGTGCGCTGGGCAAGACCGTGAAGAACCTGCGCGAGGGCATGTCCGACGACAAGCAGGCCGTCGAGGAAGTCGACGAGGACGTCGAGGAGGAAGAGGTCGACGAGGAGCCGAAAAAGGTTGCCAAGAAGACCGTTGCCGCCAAGAAGAAGAGCGAGTAGCCCTCTTTCGCATAGGTTTCAGCGCGGCATGCGACAGGCGAGCCCTGCCGCATGCCGCTTTTTCGTATAGATAGGTGATCAGAATGGCAAACGATAATTACATCCTCACTCCCGAGGGCAAGCAGCAGCTTGAGGACGAGCTGCATTACCTGGAAACCGAGAAGCGTGCCGAAATCGGCGAGCGCATCAAGGTCGCCCGCGAGTTCGGCGACATTTCCGAGAACTCCGAATACGACGACGCCAAGAACGAGCAGGCCATGAACGAAGGCCGCATCGCCGAGATCAATCGCATCCTTTCCGAGGCAACCGTCGTGTCCGCGCCGACGCGCTCCAACTCCGTGCACATCGGCTCCACCGTCACCGTCGACATGGGCGGCCGCGAGCGCGTGTTCACCATCGTGGGCGGCGCCGAGGCCGACACCGCTGCCGGCAAGATCTCCAACGAGTCGCCGGTGGGTGCCGCGCTTCTGGCGCACAAGAAGGGCGATGAGGTTGAGACGACGGGCCCGACCGGCCGCGTTATCAAGATGAAGATCATCTCCATCGAGCACTAAAGCCTCGCCGCTTAGCCGAGAGGCGAATCAGTTTACGCTGCGGGGTGCCTCTATGGCACCCTGTGCTGTCTTTTCGGAAATGCCCTGCATTCTCCACTGCGGAAAAGGAATACACATGAGCAACGCCCCTGAAGTAATTGAAGACGACCCGATCGAGGTCCGCAAGGCCAAGCGCGAGGCGCTCTACGCCGCCGGCGGGCAGCCCTACGGCACGCGCTACGACTACGATTTGCATGTCGACGAGATCAAGGCGAAGTACGCCGGCCTGGCCGAAGGCGAGACGCTCGAGGAGCGCGTTAAAATCGCCGGCCGCGTCATGGCCATTCGCAATCAGGGCAAGATCATGTTCATGGTGCTGCGCGAGCGCATGGGCGACATTCAGCTGTTCTGCCGCGTGAACGCGCTCGGCGAAGAGGTGTTCGCCCAGATGAAGGACCTCGACGTGGGCGACTGGATCGGGGCCGAGGGCGCCGTCATGCGCACGAAGCGCGGCGAGCTGTCCATCGCGGTGGACGCCTATCAGCTGCTGTCGAAGTCCATCCGCCCTCTGCCCGAGAAGTTCCACGGCATCACCGACAAAGAGACGCGCTATCGTCAGCGCTACGTCGATTTGGTCATGAACCCCGACGTCAAGGACGTGTTCGTCAAGCGCTCTAAGATCATCTCCGCCTGCCGCGCCTACATGAACGCCCAGGGCTACCTCGAGGTCGAGACGCCCATTTTGCAGGAAACGCTCGGCGGCGCGAACGCCAAGCCGTTCATCACGCACTTCAATGCGCTTAACCAGGAATGCTACCTGCGCATCGCAACCGAGCTGCACCTCAAGCGCCTGCTGGTCGGCGGCATGGACCGCGTTTACGAAATCGGCCGCCAGTTCCGCAACGAGGGAATGGACGCCACGCACAACCCCGAGTTCACCTCCGTCGAAGCCTACTGCGCGTTTTCCGACGTCGAGGGCATGAAGGAGCTGGCGATGGGCTTCATCAAGGCCGGCCTGCATGCCGTCAGCGACACCGAGAAGATCATGTACCAGGGCAATGAAATCGACCTGTCCGGCACGTGGCGCTCGGTTTCCATGGCCGAGCTGGTGAGCGAGGTCGTGGGTGTTGCGGTTGATATCGACACGCCGGTCGAGGTGTATCGCCGCATTTTGGACGAGAAGCATCTGGAGTGGAGCGAGGAATGGGGCGCGGGCAAGCTTCTGTTCACGCTCTATGACGAACTGTGCGAATCCACGCTGGTAAACCCCACATTCGTGTGCGATTACCCCGTCGAGGTCTCTCCGCTGGCAAAGCGCAAGCCCGCCGACCCGCGCCTGACCGACCGCTTCGAGCTGGTCATCGCCGGGCACGAGTACGCCAATGCCTTCACCGAGCTCAACGACCCTATCGATCAGGAGTCGCGCTTCGTCGCGCAGGTCGAGGCGAAGGCCGCCGGCGACGACGAGGCCATGGAATACGACGCCGACTACATCCGCGCGCTGCAGTACGGCATGCCGCCGGCCGGCGGCATCGGCATCGGCATCGACCGCATGATCATGCTGCTGACCGATCAGCCCGCCATTCGCGACGTGCTGCTGTTCCCGCATATGCGCCCCGAGCGCAACACGAACAACCCGAACAGGAAGCCTTCCGCCGAGGCGGGCGAGGCTGCTGCCGAGGTCGAGGTTTCCGCAGGCCAGCCCGCTGCCGCACCAGAGGAGGCTGCGGAGGCCGACCAAGACGCGGCGAGCAACCCCGTTGCGGGCGTTGCGGCCCCGGTGGTGGGGGAGAAGCTTGATGCGGGCATTTCCCGCGATGCGGCCCATGCGCTGCTGGCCAAGCACAATGCCGACGAGTTCCATCTCAAGCACGGCGAGACGCTTGAAGCCCTGATGCGCTACTACGCCGAAAAGCACGATCCCGAAAACGTCGAGTTCTGGGGCATCGTCGGCCTCCTGCACGACGTTGACTGGGAGGAGTTCCCCTCGGTTGCCGATCACACCATCAAGGCGGCTGAGATGCTCATCGACGCCGGCGTCAGCCCCGTGGTGGCGCGCTGCATCCAGACGCACAATTCCGACTTGAACGAGGCGCTGCCCAAGCCCGAGGCGAAGATGGAGAAGGTGCTGTTCGCCTGCGACGAGCTTTCCGGCCTTATTCAGGCGGCGGTGCTGATGCGCCCGAGCAAGTCGGTGCAGGACTTCAGCGTGAAGAGCCTGAAGAAGAAGTACAAGGACAAGAAGTTCGCGGCCGGCTGCAGCCGCGAGAACATCGCCCGCGGGGCTTCTCTCAACGGTATGGAGCTCGACGAGCTGTTCGCCAGCGTCATCGAGGCCATGAAGGCCATCGAGCAGCCGCAGGAATAGCGCCGCAAACATAATGGCGGGTCGCAAAACGCGCTCGCCCACAAAGGCCGTCCGGAGAGAGCCGGGCGGCCTTTTTTGCGCCCAAATTGAGCTTGTGCTCGTCATTACTACAGCCCTCACCTGGGAAGATATTGGTGCTAATCCCTTTTGAGTGATGAGGCGTTCAACGTCAAGTAGTCCTTATAAATCGTCCTTAATCTCATCCTTTTTCGGTCAAGCGCTCACCTGTGCTCGGCGCGTACAGTTCCCTTCGTCGAGAGGCGCAAGGGGAGGTTTCAAAGCGGTTTGGCAAATGCCGATTACCGAATCCCACGCAAAGGGTGCAAGCAAGGGGCTTGCCCAGCGGCTCTCCGAACGATCAAGGGGGAATCATGGCAATTGATCTTGTGGATCATAATCCGCGCTTGAAGGCGCCCGTGGCATGCGTGCTGGGACTTCTTGCTGACGGTGAAGCGCGCGGGCGTGCTGAGCTTGAGGAGGTTGCCGCCGAAGCATGGAATTCCTCGTTTTCGCAAAAGCCCGCCGTTGTCATCGACATGCTGGTGCGTGCCGGCGCTCTTAGCGAATCGTTGAGCGTCGATGGCGAAGCGTACGAGGGGAGCTTGGAGGATATCCAGCTCGATGAATCCATTCCGCTTGAGGCCGATGTGTCGGATGTGGTCGTCATCACCGAAGCGGGCCGGGAACTCGCATCTTCAGTTGATCCTGCGAACACATTGCGCGCGCTGTTTGCCCAACGTCCTCACTACGAAACGGTGTTCAAGGGCGTGCTGGCGGCGTGTCTGGCCGAAGAAGGGGCTACGCGCGATGCGCTCGAGCAAGCCGTTGAGGCTAGCGGTTCGGTCGTCTCCCCTGAAGGCGAGCGTGTATACCCGCAGTTTTTCATGGATGCGCTCGAAAGCGCCGGCGGCATCGTATGGGACGGCGCTTGGCATGCCACCGAGGCCGGCAGGCAGGTTGTTTCTGCAGCCCGATAGGGCGCTTTCCGCGGAAAGCCGTTGCGCGACGCGCGGGCGTTCTCACCCCCCCCGTAAAAGCGCGACATCCACCCCTTAAGACGCTCGATCTTCCCCGGGCGCGCAAACCCCCTCCTTGCGCGCGGCGGCTTTCGCATTTCCATTTCGGTACCAATCGGTTTTCGCTTACCGCAGGTTGCTCGCACCCCTGCAAACCGGCATCAGCCGCGCGTCAGTGCATTGCCTGCGCATGGGCGAGCCGATGGCACATAGGACGAACAGATGAGGACAAGGTAGAAAGAAAGGACGGGACTGTTTTGGCGACGAAGAGCATCAGCAGGCGCAGCTTCGTGAAGCTTTCCGCATTCGCGGGCGCGGCGTGCGCCATGGCGGGCGAGGCGACCAGCAACCTCTTGCAGGTTGAACCGGCCCATGCCGCCGGCGCGGGCGAGACGCAGAAGCTGCGCACCATCTGCCGCGCATGCCTGAACAACTGCGGCATGATCGCGCACGTGCGCGACGGCAAGGTGGTGAAACTCGAGGGCGACCCGGATGACCCCATGAACAAGGGCGCTGCGTGCGCAAAGGGCCTTGCCGGCATCCAGGCGCTGTACAACCCAAACCGCATCAAGTACCCCATGAAGCGCGTCGGCGAGCGCGGTTCCAACGAGTGGGAGCGCATCAGCTGGGCGCAGGCGATGGACGAGATTTCCGCGGTCATGTGGGAGTGGTATCAGAAGGAAGGTCCGAAATGCCTGGTCACCTCAACGGGCGGCGGCGGTAATCCGCAGTTCTTCAGCCCGGCGCGCTTCCTTTCCGTATGGGGCGGCGGCAACTTCTTCGAACCGGGCTGCGCACAGTGCTATCTGCCGCGCAATCATATGGAATCGGCCATGAACGGCACTGCCGATACCAGCTTGGCCGATGGCCCGGTTACCGAGGTGTACCTGCCCGACAACATGAAGGAAGGCACCTTTACCCAAACCAAGAGCTACGTCATGTGGGGCGTCGGCCCTTCCCAGCACGGCATCGGATCGACGGGCCGCGTGGTGACGCAGCTGCGCAACAACGGCATGAAGACGGTGGTCATCGACCCGCGCTTGACGCCCGACGCGGCGCGCGCCGACGTGTGGCTGCCCATTCGCCCCGGCACCGACGTGGCGCTCATGCTCGCGTGGATCAACTACATCATCGAGCATGACCTGTGGGCGAAGGATTTCTGCCGCGAATGGACCAACCTGCCCTTCCTCGTGCACGAGGATACGCGTCTGACGTATCGCGCGAGCGAGCTGGGGCTTGGCGGCGAAGACGAGTACGTCGTGTGGGACAAGAAGACCAATGCGGCCGTGGCGATGCCCTATCCGTTCCCTTCCGATGGCTCGATCGACCCCGAGATGTTCGGCACCTACACGTTGCCGAACGGCGAGCAAGCGCGCACCGCGTTCCAGATCATGAAGGAACACGTTGCCGAATGGACGCTTGCGCGCGCCGCCGAGGTGTGCTGGCTTGACGCCGGCAAAATCGAGGAGGCCATCAAGATTTACGTCGAGGGCTGCCCGAATGCAGGCGTGTCGCTTGGCGTGGCGACCGACCAGACCATCAACTCCGCGCAGGCCGCCCAAGGCGATGCCATCCTCGACATCCTCATGGGCTGCATCCGCCAGCCCGGCTCCATCGTGCAGAACCGCCCGTGCTACGTCGAGCCCTGCAACTATGTCGTGCAGCCCTTCGGCCTGCATCACCCGGACCATCCGTTGCGCATGCCCGAGTCCGAGGCGAACGCGCGCCTGGGCTACGCCGAGCACAAGGGTCTGGGGCATTGGCTCGCGAGCCACATTCCGACGGTGCTCAAGGCCATCGAGACCGGCGAGCCGTATCGCCCGCGCATTTGGATCGAGCGTTCCGGCAACAAGCTCGTGATGATCGGCAATGCGACGCGCTTGTACAACGCCATGCTGAAAAACGAGCTGAACGTGCACATGTACATGCACTGGACCACCACTTCGGTATGCCTGGCCGACTACGTGCTGCCCACCGCGGAGTGGCTTGAGACGGCTTATGCGCAGGACCGCCTGAACACCTACGCAATCCGCCGCCCCTGCACGCAGCTTTACGAAGCCGTCGACGAATGCATGCACTGGTCGTGGCTGGCGGCCGCCCTGGCCAAGCGCGGGCACAAGCGCTGCATCGATTCGTTCGATCCCAACGTGGCAGGCAAGTTCTACGGCACGTATTGGAAGACCTACGACGAGTACAAGGACTACGTCGGCTACTTCGTGGGCAGCTTCTACTACAACCGCGAGGACTGGGACTGGAAGACCTTCGAGGCCCAGGCGCCCTCCGAGTACCAAACCATCGAGGAGTACGCGGCGAAATCCTACGACAGCCATCTGTTCCCCGATGACGACGATCCGACCAAGCCCGCTGGCTTCAACACCACGTCCAAGCGCTGCGAGCCCTACTTCGATGGACTGATCAACCTGGGCAACACCGGTTCGGTCGATGGCAAGGGATCGATGGAGCCCGCGACCGACGTGTTCCCGAAGTCGAACAATTACAACCCGCTGCCGTACTACATCGAGCCCTACGAAAGCCCCATCGAGGGCGACCCGGGCTACGACGCGAACTACCCGTACACGCTCACGCAGGGACGCTTGCCGTACTTCCATCACGGAACGCTGCGCAACACCCCCTATACCCGCGAGATGTACCCGTATCCCGAGACGTGGATCAACCCGACGACGGCGCGCGAGATAGGCGTGAAAGACGGCGACTGGCTGTGGCTTTCCTCGAAGCGCGGGCGGACCCAGGGGCGTTGCCGCATTACGAAATCGGTGGCTCCGAAGGTCATCTATCAGGAGCGTTACTGGTTCCCCGAGCTTATGTCCTCAGACGACCCGAACCGTGCGTGGCAGGCCATGAACATCAATGTCTTGACGCAGAACAACGACGAGTGTCCTTTCAACGACGTCTACGGCACCTACGTGCTGCGCGGCATTCAGATCAACATCGAGAAGGCCGACGGCGCGCCCGAGGGGATTTGGACCGAGCCCGAGCAGTTCAACGCATGGCTGCCCGAGGTTTCCGAGAACACTGGAGGAGGTAATGCCGTTTATGGCGCGTAATTGCTTGATTGTGAACCTTGACCGCTGCATCGGCTGCTTCAGCTGCGAGGTGGCGTGCAAGATGGAGAACGACGTGGCGATGGGCGAGCGCTGGAACAAGGTATTGCAGGTCGAGCCCGCAGGCGAGTTTCCCGATGTGCATACCTATTGGCTGCCGGTGCAGTGCCAGCAATGCGACGGCGCCCCGTGCGTGCACGTGTGCCCGACCGGCGCGAGCTATCGCGGCGAGGACGGCAAGGTGCTGGTGGACAAGTCGAAGTGCATCGGTTGCCGCTATTGCATGATCGCCTGCCCCTACGGCGTGCGCAGCTGGAACAAGGAGCAGAAGGTCGTCGAGAAATGCACCATGTGCAGCCATCTGACCGCAGCCGGCGAAAAGCCCGCCTGCGTGAAGAACTGCTGCGGCACGGCCCGCTTCTACGGCGATCTGGACGATCCGAACTCCGATGTGTCGCGCGAGCTGGCGAAGTATCCGGACGAGGCCATCCATCATCTGCCCGACGTGGGCAACGGGCCCGTATCGGCGTATATCCTCTCGCCGAAATGGGGAAAGTGGGCCGGGGGCGACCTGACGAAGACCACCGGCAGCTACATGACGACGGAAGGGAGCGTGGATTAAATGGAAGCGCAATGGTCCTTGGTCCTGTTCACCGTCATCTCCGGCGTGGGCTCCTGGTTGTTCGCGTCGTCGATGATTCAAGCGCTCGCCAAGAGAGGAGCCATGCCGTCGAAAGTCGAGACGGTGGTCGCGATCGTGCTCTTGATCGTCGGCGGCATCGCGTCGGCGACGCACCTGAAGCACGTCGAGCGCATCTTCGAGGCGCTCAATCACCCCACCTCCGGCATCTTCGTGGAAGCGGCGCTCATCGGCATCCTGGTGGTGCTCATGGCCATCTATCTGGTGATGCTGGTGCGCAAAACCGGCGATGCGAGCTTGAAGGCGATCGGCGTCGTCACGACGATCGTGGCCGTCATCTTCCCATTCATGTGCGGTTACTCCTACATGATGGAGGCACGCCAAGCCTGGATGACCATCGCTTTGCCTCTGGCGTACTGGGCGACCCCGGCTGCGGCCGGCGCGGGCCTCTCGGCGATGCTGAAGGCGAAGGCCGGCGCACAAGCGAAGGAAATTTCCTTCGCCGGCGTGCTGACAGCGGTGCTCGGCGTGCTCGGCATCGCATGCTCGGCGGCGTTTTTCGCCTATGCGTCGGGATGGATGGACGCGGCGCTCGCGGGGACGGTTACGTGGATCGCGGCCACGTTCGTCACCGGCGTGCTGACGGCGGCGGCAGGCCTTGCTATCTGGAAGAAGCCTGATCAGGCCCTTGCCGGCGGCGTTGCGGCGCTCGTGTTGGGCGCGGTGTGCGCAACCGCCATGCGCGTCGGCATGTGGATGATCGGCACCCCGGTGCTCGATTTCTTCCTGCAGCCGCTCGATTAGCGGCGGCGGCCGGGTCTTCGCCTCGCGGCGGGGACCCGGCACGCCGGGCGCGTGGTTTTGCCTGCGGGTATTCACGAGAGGGCGAATTTCCGCAGGTGCAACCATGGGGCCGAAGTGGTGGTGCCCAATAAGTACGAGAAGGGGGAAACGATGTCCGAAATCATTCAGGCGACGGAAGAGGAAGTCGCCGGCGTGCAATCCGAGGAACTCGATTCCGTGGAGGATCTCGTCGCGTTCTTCGATGCGAACGCCGAGACGTTCACGTTTTTGTCGCAGGTGTTTTTCAAGGAGCTCAACGACGAGGCGATCTGCGCGTTGGCGGCCGAGCAGTGGCCCGAGCATACCGGCAACGAGCATCTCGATCGCGGCTACAACCTGTTGCGGCGCTACTTCAAGTTCTCGGCGGGCGATCGGCGCAGCCAGCTGGCGGTCGAGTACGCGCGCGTGTTCTTGGCTGCCGGCGTGCATTCATCCGACACTGCGTCGGCCGTGCCTTACGAGTCGGTGTTTACCGGCGAAGAACATGCGGTCATGGGCGAGGCTCGCGATGAAGTGGTCCGGTGGTTTCTCGAGGATGGCTTTAAGGTCGATCCAGACCTGCACGAGCCGGAGGACCATTTGGCGTTCGAGCTCGAATATGTCGCGAGCATGAACGCGAAGGCCTCGGCCCTGTTGGCTGCAGGCGAGGGCGCGGCCGCCCGCAAGTGCGCCAAGCGGCAGGCCGCCTTTATCGACAAACATCTGCTCAACTGGATAGGCCTGCTTGCGTCTGCGGCAAAGGCTTCGGCTAAAACGGCGTTCTATACGGGAATGCTGCTCGTTGCCGCCGGCGCGCTCGAGCAGGCGCATGCCGCGCTTGTCGATGTTGCCGACGAGTTGCCGCTCCTGGCCGCTTAAGCGGGTGCGTCATGGAAGCGAATGACACGGCTCGCGCCGATCGGGGGACGACCGCCGGCCCGACCCGGCGCAGCTTCGTGTTCGGGTGCGCGGCGGTGGCGGCGGGTGCTGCCTGCGGGGCGATTGCGAGGCCCTTTGCGCCATCCTGCGACGTGCTGCGCCCGCCCGGTGCGCACGACGAAGCCGCGTTTATGGCCGCGTGCATCCGCTGCGAGCGCTGCATCGGCATCTGTCCGACCGGCGTGCTTTACCCGGTCGGCATCGAAGAGGGAATTCTCGCGGTTCGGACGCCGGCCGTCTCCTTCGTGGCGGGGTCGTGCACGTTCTGCGACAAATGCCGCGAGGTGTGCCCGACCGAGGCGATCGGGCCGGTGGACCCGCTGCGCCCACAGGCGGGCCGCATCGGCGGCGCGGAGGTGCTGAGCGATCGCTGCGTGGCGTTTATCGAACCGGGGGCGTGCGGCATCTGCGTCGACGCGTGTCCGTACGGGGCGCTGTCGTTCGATGCCGAACGCAGGCCTGTCGTTGAAGACGCTGTATGCAATGGCTGCGGCGAATGCGTGCGCATCTGCCCGGCCAATGTCAACACGTCGTTTTCCGGCGGTGATTTGCGCGGCATTCGCGTTGCGACCGCGAAGCAGCTTGCGAAAGGGGGCGAGGCGTGATGGGTGACGAAAGAGAAACGCGTTTGGCGCCGCCCGAGGGCGGCAGCGGACGGAAGGCGGCGAAACGTATGGCGAGGGCGCGCAAAATCACCTTGGGCGCGGTCTTCGTCGCCGTCATCGCTTCGCTCGCGCTCGACTGCGGTATCGGCACGCCCTCGTCGTTCGGCATTGGGCAATTCAACTTGCTCTGCCCGCTCGGTGGCCTGGAGGCCATGGTTGCCAGCAAGTCGTTCATCCCCGTTGCGGCCATATCCGCCGGCGTGCTGCTCGTCTTCGCGCTCGTCTTCGGGCGCGCGTGGTGCGCATGGGGCTGTCCCGTGCATTCGATCAGGCGCTTTTTCAAGCGCGAGCCGAAAGCGGGGCGTGCTTGCATGAGCAGCTGTGCCGGCGTTGCCGTCGCCTTCGACCTGCGCGCGAGCATGCGCTATATCGCGCACGACAGGCGTACCTGGGTATTCGTCGCGGTTCTTGTGGCAGCGCTCGTCGCGGGTTTCCCGCTGTTCTGCCTCGTGTGCCCAATCGGGCTGACGTTCGGCACGGTGGGGTCGCTTTGGCATCTCGTCGTCGACAAGCAGATGACCGCGTCGGTGCTCGTGTTTCCGGCGGCGCTTGCCGTCGAGGTGGTGCTGTTTCGCAAGTGGTGCCTGAACGTGTGTCCCGTCGCGGGGTTGCTCGGCATTTTCGGCCAGTTCGCGCGGCGTGTGCGGCCGGTAGTGGACACGCAAACCTGCCTGCGCTGCACCGGCGGTGCGTGCGAGGCGTGCACTGAGGCCTGCCCGGAGCAGATCGATCTGCATGCGCCCGACGCGTCGCTGCAATTGGGGGCATGCATGCGCTGCGGCGAATGCATGAAGAACTGCCCGACCGATTCGATTCGCATCCGTCTTTAATCGCGGCGGTGGCTGGGGAGCCCGGTTGGGGTGCTGTGCTACCATGATTGCGATAGTGCAGATGATTGCCGTCTTCGGGGGAAGGCGGTCGAGGGGGAGCTATGGGGGACGTTCGCACAGGCGAAGAGATTGACGGGCAAATGCGCCGGACGGGAGCCGCCGCCTCTCCCGCGGCTGTGGCACTCGGCGCCCCTTCGTGCAACAGCGCGGCCGACTCCGACGGCGCGGCGCGGGCCGCGTCGGGCGCGTGGCGCGAATCGGGCATGACCCCGCTTGCCGAACAGTGGCCTTACCTGCGTTTTCTCGGATTCGGTGCCTGGTGGGCCTGGATTTGGCTGTGCTATAACTCCACTGATCTCATGCAGCTGTTTCCCGCCGAGGCCCAAACGGCTTCGGTGCTGGAGATGTACTTGCTCTCAACGCTGTCGATTGCGGTATCCGTGCTCGCCTTCGCCGCCCTTTGGCGTCGCAGCACGCGTCTCATCGACGACAAGCGTTTCGTCATAGCCGGAGGCGCGCTCGCGTCGTTGTGCACGGTTCTTTTGGGATTCTCCGCCGTCATGGGCGGTGGGCCGTACTTCATCGCCGCATCGTGTTTGACCGGCGTCGGAACATCGGTTCTCTGCTTGCGCGCGGGACGTATCTACGGTTCCATCTCGCTTGGCGATTCGCTGACCGCCGGGGGCATTTCGCTGCTCTTCGCCGCGTTTCTTTACTTCACGGGCATCGGCGTACCCGAGCAGGCGCGCCTCTTCTTCATCGGGGCGTTGCCGCTTATCTCGGCGCTGCTGCTTACTATGAACGTCCCCGACCCTTTCGACGTCGGCCTTGCGCCGGCAGGTGAAAGCGAAAAGGGGAGCTCGACGGTTCGGCGCATGTATCGCAAGCTCGTTGCTGCTTCCGCGCTCGTCGCCTTCACCGCCGGCGTGGGCAAGGGCATATCGTCGATGTTCGGCAACGGCGGCGCGTTCGCCCATAACGGATCGGTGACCGTGGCGCTCGTCGGTGTACTCGGTGTTGCGGTGGTCGTTATCGTGAACAGGGGAGACGCCGTCCGCGGGGCGCGGCAGGCGTATTCCCTGCTCATCGTTATGGGAATCGCCATGATGCTCGCGACGTGCTTCGGATTCGATATCGCCTATCTTTCCATCGGCAAGGAATGCCTGTGGATGGTCTTCTCGTGCTTCATGGCCTACCTGGCGTTTCGTTTCGGCCTCTCGCCCGTGCGCGTGTTCGGCATCGGCCAAGGCGCGTACTTCGTCGGTTCGGCGGCGGGATGGCTTGTCGGCGGGGCGCTGCAACCTTATTACCAGGACGCGATGGTCCGTATGGCGGTTGGCATGGCCCTTGCGTTCATCGTCGTTGTGGTGCTGGTGTACGTGTTTCCGGAAAACGACCTCAAGCGCATCATGGCGAAATCGGTCGATCGCGTGGCGGCCGAGCGGGAGGCTCAGCAGAAGTTGAAGGAAGACGCGCCTGCGACCTGCGTTGGTTGCGCGGCGTGCGGTGCGCATGGGGGCGCTGTTGCAGGCGTCGCTTCCGGAGTCGCCGCGGGCGGGAGCGCGGTCTCGGCCGCCGTCCGGGGCGCGAGGGCGTTTGACGCCGAGGGTGGTAGCACGCCTGCCGTCGCTGCGGACGCGAAGGCGGCCGATTCCTCACCTGAGATGCCGGCCATTGATCAAGGGGATTTCCCCGCTTCGTCGGGCGCGGGCTCGGGTTCTCGCGCATCCGCCTCCGCCGCTGTGGCCGGCAACCCTGCAGATCCCATATACGGCCTGTCGGCTCGCGAGTTGGAGGTCCTCGACCTTTTCGCCCAGGGGCGATCCGCCGCTTGGATTGCCGAGAATCTGACCATATCGAAGAACACCGTTCGCACGCACCTGCGCGCCGTTTACGCAAAGCTCGACGTCCATTCCCGTCAAGAGCTTCTGGATTTTCTCGCCGGCAAACGCGCGTAGGCGCTGCCGAGGCGAAGGAAAAGAGGCTATTCAGAAGCATCTTCAAGAGAAAGAAGGTCTCCTGGGCGCATCCGACAGGGGCGGCACCTCTGTTCCAAGAACCCTGAGAAGCGGCATTCCTGGTTAGTGCATGTAACATCCCGGCAACGGCTTAGCAGTCTTTGGGTATGAGTGCTAGCATGGCAGACTGAACTTTTGCATACAAGCCAAGGAAATGAGGCTTCATGTCATTCGAGAAATTCACGGACAAGGCACGCAAGGTGCTCGTCTT